>JAEUNU010000153.1 GCA_016789125.1 Zoogloea sp.
CGTTCCCGCTGCGGCGGGCCGCCGCTAGGATGTGCTGTGAGTGGAGCTCAGTCGTGTGCTGTTGCGATCTGTGCCGCCGGTGACGGTGACATCGCCCGCGGTGAAGTCGCTCGATGCTTCGGACAGCGTGAAGGTGATGGTGGAGGTTTCACCTATCTTCAAGCTGGACGTGTTGCTGCCAACGATGATGGTCGGTGGCGTTGCGTCGGCGACTTCGTTGTCCTGGTTGGTTACGTCAACAACAGCCGTTCGACCGTTGAAGTTGAGGTCGCTCGAACTGCTGGCCGCGGTCAGCTTATAAGTGATGTCTCCGTCGAGTAGTGCGTCATCGACGCCGGTGACCGTCACCGTTTGTGCCGTATTCCAGTTGGCCGTTGTAAAGGTCAGCGTGCTTGCAGAGAGGCTTCCCTCGGTGCTGTCGAGCCCGGTAAGTGTGACGGTGACATCGGCGGTGGGCGCAGAGGACAGTTTCAGGGAAAAACTGGCCGTAGAGCCGGTCTCACTGGTGGAGAGCGGCCCGCCGGTGAGTACCAGGTCGCGATTCACCACGTTGGTGAATGTGGGCCCCTCGCTAAAGTCGAGCGCGTAGTAGGCAGTGGTTCCGCCGGTTGCGTCACCCAGCGTCACCGTGATGGAGGAGAGTTCGTCGTAGCTCACCCGCACGCGGTAATTGTCGCCGGTTGTCGTTCCGGGCAGGGCTGTGATGTTCGTTCCTGGTGAGGTCGGAGGCATGAAGCGGCTGACGCCAGCTGAGGGCGTAGTCAGACTCAGCAACGTGCTGCTGCTGAGTTCGTAGCCGCCGATATTCGTGAAATCCGTGTATTGCTTTCCGGTGTTTCCCGAAGAGGAGTCCAGGTCATACGAGTTGATCAGGACGTTTCTCAGCGTTGTGGCGGTGCCTGTCGGGTTGGTGCCGGCGTTGTAACTTCCGCCGAGGATGAAGCTGATGTTGATATTGGCGGAGCCACCGCTGCTACCCCAGGTGAAATTGGGTTGCAGGAATTTGTCGGCGCCAGGCAGGATCGTGCCACCTGAGGTGCTGTAGGGGTTGGAGGTGCTGTCGAATGCGCCTATCGAGCCCGAGCTCGACACGATCTTGACGATGGCGTCGATCTGCTGCCCGCCGACGGTGATGACATTGCTGTAAAGCCAGGTCTCCCCGACCGTATTTTGTGTGCCAGCAATACGGCTGTCCCCGCTTCCGACGCTGAAGTCGAGGGTCGCGCCGGCAACGTCGAAGGTGTTTCCCGCCCGCTCGGCTTGTACCGTCTGACCGTCGATCAGCAGGTTGACGAAGTCGTTCTCCTGCTGGAGTCGTTGCGACTCAGTGCTGCTGACCGGGCTGCCGGTAACGAGGTTCGAGAACATTTCACCCTCGTCGCCCTGCGTGTCCCGGCTGGAGTTGATGAAATAATCGATCGAATGGCCGATTTCCTCGATCAGCACGCGTGTCAGTGACTCGGCTGAGGCGCTGTAGCGTACCCATTCCCGATTCAGGTAAATGGTGGGTGTGGCCGTGGTGCCATGCCCGCTGAAGGCCCCCAGTGCCCCCTGCAATTCGGAACCGGAGCGTAGCTCCACCCGCAGCGGGTTGTCGCCGTTCTTGATGGCGCTCATCAGCTGATCGAAGGCGGCGTTCCATTCCGCGGAGGCCGCGCCGGTCTGGCCGCCGTTGAACAGCGCAAACATCTGCTGCCTGGCATCGCTGCGGTTCATGAAATCGGTGACCAGCTCTTCAGCCTTGGCCTGAGCGGCGACCAGTTCGCTCGGTACGGATTGCGCGTCGGCGCTTACCGGCTGGAGCATGTGGCGGGCGCCGCCATCGGCGGTATTGGCCGCCCCATCGGCCACCGGCTTGCTGACCGTGTCTGCCGCATCGGCCACAGCCGCGCCGTCGAACATGAAGCGTTGTTCCAGCACCAGTGGGCTGGGGCCACGCCGCACGAGCTTGTTGGAACGTTTGGCGGGGCTGGAGGGCTGGGTTTGCGGCCTGGTTTTCATGGTGATCTCGGGCGGTGCGGCGGTGATTTCTGGAATACGGGGCGGCTGCGTGCTGCGTGCCTACCTGGGCGGTGTGATCTGCACGCGGCCGCTCATGCCGGCGATGAGTTCGGGAAACTTGCCATCGATGGCGGCGGCGACCTTGACGGACTGGCTGACCGGGTCGATGCGGGCGCCGATGCGGATGAACTTGGCCGGGTAGCTCTTGCGGGTCTCGTCGATGTCGACCTGGAAACCGCCGCCGACCTTGATCGAGGCGAGCCAGGCGGAGGGGACGAGGAATTCGAGTTCGAGAACGCTGTCGTCGAGGATGTCGAGCAGGGCCTGGCCGGGCTGCACGAACTGCTGCTCGCGTGCCTTCTGTTCGGCGATGCGGCCGGCGAAGGGGGCGGCGATGCTGCATTTTGCAAGCACCGCCTGCTGTGCCCCGACTTCCGCCGACGCCTTGTTGACGTTGGCGCCGGAGACGTCGAGTTCGAGCTTGCCCAGCGAATTGAGTTCAAAAAGGCGCTTGTTCGAGCTGTAGGTTTGCTGCGCGGCGCTGAGCTCGGCGCGGGCCTTCTGCAGCATGGCCTGCTGCATGGAGCAGTCGAAGCCTACCAGCAACTGCCCGGCCTTGAAGGCGCCGCCTTCGGGTACCGGTAGGCGGTTGATCTTGGCCCCGATTTCGGCTGCGATGGTGGTGAAGTGGCGTGGCAGCAACTGGGCGCGGATTTCCTGGCGTCCGATACCAGCCTTGGCCGCCGGCGCTGCCGGGCTCGCGGCCGCTGCCGGTGTCGGTACAGGTGCCGCCGGGCGGTCGGCTGCCGTGGCCGCAGCCCCCAGCAGCAAGGCGGCCAGGGTCGAGGCAAGCAAGCGGGCCTGCATTATTGGGCAGCCCCGGTCGAGGGGGCCTGAGCCGGTACTTTCAGGCTGATCCAGACGTCACGGCCACGACCGATGTCGCGCGCCAGGTCGTTCAGGCTGATCTCGGAGACGCTGGGGATCGACTGCTCGACGCCGAGCGTGGCCTGCAGTCGGGCTTCGGCGCCCTGCAACTGGGACATGGCCTGGTAGCGGCGCAGCAGGCTGAGGATGGCGGTGGTCTGGTTGGCGACAACGTCGAGCTTGCTCTGGGCCTGGGCCTGTTCCCGGTTCTTGATGTGCTCGGAAATCTTCGAGTCCGTCTGCCAGATCGCGTCGGCACGCTCGAACTGCTGCAGCGCGTTGGCGTATTGCTGGCGGGCGAGGTGAACCTGGGCGAGCACGGCCATCTGGGTGGCAACGCGGCGCTGATCGGCCAGCGCGACGCCCGCTTCGGCGAGCTTCATCTGGCTCGGGCCGGTGAACAGGTTGAACAGGTTGAACGAGAGCTGCACGCTGGCTTCACGCCAGTCGTTGTTCACCTGAAAGCGGTCGGTGTCGTAGTAGTAGCCGTAGTTGAAGGTGAGGTTGGGGAAGAGCTTGACGAGGGTCTTGCGCGTTTCCTCGCGGGCGATGCGGGCGTTGTGGTGGTTCTCGCGGATGTCGGGGTTCTGCCGGATGGCGGTTTCTTCCATCAGCTCGACGGGAATGTCGAGTGGCGTCTTGCCGACGGCCTCGGAGGGCTGGGCCAGCGTCACGGCCTGGGTGAGCGGGACGTTGATCAGCGCGGCCAGTTCGATCTTGGCGGAGGCGAGTTCGGCATCGATGGCTTCGAGCAGGCGCAGGTTTTCGAGGATCTGGCGCTGGTAGCGCAGGGCATCGATCGGGTTGCGCAGGCGCTCGTTCTCGGCCGTGCGCGAGTCGGCCAGGGCTTGCTCGGCGAGGCGGGTGGTTTTCTGCACTTCGCCGCGCAGCTTCTGGGCGCTGTAGGCGCGCCAGAAGGCGGAACGGACGTCCTGCATCAGGAGGTGCATCGCCTTGCGCCGCTTTTCGCCGGCGATCTGCACGCGTTCGGCTTGCTGCCTGGTGTTGTAGTAGCCGACGCCGAGGTCGAGCAGGCTCCACGAGAGGCCGAGCGAATAAGTGTTGTGCTCGCGCTCCTGCGTTGTGACGCGGTTGTTGTTGATCGTGCCGTCCGGGTTGCGGCTGAGCGTGATCTTGTCGTTGTTGCGGTTGCTGTACCCCGCCTGGGCGAGCAGCCTGGGCAGCATGTCGAAGTGGCTGACGTCGAGCTGCCGGAAGGCCAGCGCTTCGTCCATCATCTTGGCGCGGCGGTCCATGTTGTACTTGAGGGCGCGGGCCTGCGCCTCATCCAGCGTCAGTTCGCCGCTTATCGGTTGGACATCCCTTTGCGCCGTAGCAAGGTCGGCCCTGCCCTGTTCGAGCAGATCCTTTTCCTCGAGGGGGCGGGGCTGAATGGCGGAGCACGCCGAAAGGGAGAGGGCGACCAGGATCGCCAGATAGGATTTCTTGCGCGGCAGGAAGGGCATCATGGTTTCTCGGGCGACGAAGGAGCCGAAGTGTTGTTTGAAATGGCCTGCTCAAGCAGGCGTAGGTTTTTATAAAAATCTAATATATTCAGTTGCTTGGAGAGTGCATTCGGGTGCGCCAGCTGTTGGAGCCGACGGCGTGGCAGCCCGGGCGTCGTGGGCTGCAGACGTTCAGCTTAACGGCTTAGTCGATCCGTATTAACGACCCCCGCGGGGGCGTTCTTTACGGGGATAAGATTTTTTTGAGCCGGCCGTTCAAGCGCCGTGCCAGGGCTTGCTTCCTTACGTCGACCCGGCTTGATGAGTTCATCGGGTGCCTGCCGGGGGAGGGCGTGGCGGCTGTCTTCGGTCGGGGCTTCAGCCTTGGCAGCAGGAATCCCGCTAGCGCAGCACGACACGCACCGGAGATCCTGATCGGCCCCCGCATTGTCCAGGGGCTCGATCTGCTTGCCGATCACGCCGGTGGGCCACCCGCTGCGGCTGGATTGCCGGCTGCCGGGCCCGGTATCCTCGCGTCCAGCCTCTTCACCTCCTGCGCCATGACCGCTTCCCTTTCCGCCTGGCTGGCTGCCCAGCAGCCTGCCGTCCGCGCCGAGCTGGACAATCTCCTCAGCTACGGGCCCGATCCCGAGTTCCTCCCGCAGCTTGCCGCCCTGTTGCCGATCGTGCCGTGCGCGGGGCTCGTCGATCTTTACCATGACATCTGGTACTGCGTGCCGAGCCGGCTGGCTTTCCGGCTTGCCATCCGGCTGCTCCACGACCCGGAGAAGCTCGCAGACTTCCTGTTGCTCGCGGAGCGGGTGCTGGTGGATGAGCCGGTCTGCGCGGCCTTTGCCGCCCAGGTCCGGGAAGACGACGAGCTGCATGAGGTCGTCGGCTGGCTGAAGCGCCGCGCCCCGCGGTGAGCTGCCGCGAGGACACGCCCAGCCGGTCCTTGCACCGCTTCGATGACATCCGGTAAATATTGAATTCGTCAAAAAGCTCAAGATCGACACTTTTGTGCCGAAACCCACACATCTGGGTTCTGCCGTGAGCACATGAACTTTCGACTCTTGATGCTGGGTTTGTCGGCCGCGCTGTTCGTGAACAGTGCTGCGGCAGACGGGCCGTGCTGGGCGGACGAGCGTTGCGTCCGCATCACCGGCGTCGGGCTCGCTGCGGTGCGGCCGGACGACGAACGCCCGCACAACCTCAAGCAGCTCGCCGCTATCCGCGCCGCCAAGCTCGAGGCGCTGCGTTCGCTGGCCGAGCAGGCCCACGGCGTCACGCTGCAGTCCCGCAGCCAGGCGGAGAAATCCGAGATTGGCGCGGACAGCATCGTGGCGGAGTCGGGGGCGACGCTGAAGGGTGTCCGCTTCATCAGGGTCGAGCCCGTCGAACCCGGAATCTACCAGGCCGTCGCCGAGCTTGACGTCCGGTATTGACCGACTTGCCCCGGGCGGGCTGCTGCGGCCCGGGGCCTCGAATTCATCGAAGAGGAAACAATAAAATGAAGATCCTGACCACCGCCCTCTTGCTCTCCGCCCTGTTGTCCGGCTGCGGCACGCTTGCCAAGCAGGAAGACTGCTGCGGCGCTCCGAAGGAAGTCGTCTATGTGGACAAGCCGGTCGCCGAGTGCACCCGAAACGTCCAGGACGTCACCCAGGTATCGCCGTGCCAGGTGTGCTCGCGCTTCCAGGTGTCCGTGCGTGCCGACAGCGCCTGCGTGCGCTAAACAAGGAGAACGAACATGCGAAAGATCATCCTGGCGCTGGGCGCCGCGCTCCTGTGTACCAATGCGCTGGCCGATTTCCCGGCCTTCCCGGCCACTGTGCAGATCGGCGGCGGGGCTGCGTCGAATACCCTTAACCAGGTCAGCAGCTTCCTGGCCACCCAGCTGGCGCGCAACCGCGACATCAAGAACGTCTCCGACAGCCGCATCGCGGTGGCGTCCTTCGTCAACATGACCACCCTCGACGAGACCGACAGGCTGGGCATGACACTGGCCGAGAACCTCATGCACGAGATGTACGTGCGCGGCTTCGGCGTGGTCGACTTCAAGGCGCGGGACCACGTGAAGGTGCGCAGCAGCGGCGACTTCGTGTTCAGCCGTGATGTGGCCGAGCTGCGCCGGAACCACAACATCCATTATTTCCTGGCCGGGACGCTGGCCCGCAACGGCGACGGGATCGTCATCAACGCACGCCTGATCCAGGCCGACAGCGGGATCATCGTCTCGTCGGGACAGGCCTTCCTCAATAACCGCGACCTCAACTACATCCTGAGCGATGCCAACCGTGGCGCGGTCGAGAAGGTGGTGGTCGAGCGCAGCGTGGTGCCGCCGCTCAAGCCCAACACGGTCTTCATCCGCTGAAGGCTCAGCAAGTGCGGCAGGGCGGTGGCCTAGGGCACGAGCAGGTAGCCGCCGCCGAGCGGGTATTTCTTGCCGGGCTGCCGTGTGCTGCCGCCAAACCGGAGGCTTCGGCCATCGACCTCTTGCGGCTGGAGGTAGCCATCGGCCTGCAGCAGGTCCACCACGCCGCCCTCGGCTACGGGCCAGGCCGCGAAGAATAGCATCAACCCGCGTTCGCTCAGGTCCATCGGGAAACGTGCCGGCAGGCTTAAACCGCCATCCGGCTCGAGGCGCGGGATCCGCAGTACTGCGGGGAGGCAGCGGATCGTCTCCGCCAGCTGCCTCGTCGCCTCGCTGGCCAGTTGCCCGCCCGCAGCAGTGGGCACCCACTGGCGCAGCAGCGCGTAGCCGAGGTTGCGCTCCTCCTGCCGGGCCAGCGGCGAAGGCCCGGCCGGCAGGCGGATCTCCTTGATCAGGCGCTCTCCCGTCGCACCCCGCACCTGCAGGCGCAGCACGCCGTCGGCGGTGTCCTGGCCGGTGCGCTCAAGGGCCGCGCCGATGCGGTAGATCGCGTCGGCCCGCGGGGCGCCGGGGGCTTGCAGGTAAGGCTCCGCGCTCGCCCGCAGCGCGCGCCCGATCAGGGCGCCGAGCGCCATGCCGGCCTGGTCGTCGGCTTCGGATGTCCGGTCGCCGATCACGCCGTCCCAGGCATAGGCCATGTTCTGGAGCGGCAGGGCGGCGGTGCAGGCGGCGCTGTCGGCCTCCTCCTGCTCGATGTCGGCGGCGAGCTGCAGACGATCGTTGCTGATCTCTTCGTGGGTGATCTGGAACTTCTTGAGTCGGAAAGTGGCGCGAACCAGCGTGGTTTCGCGCAGGTCGCCGCCGATCAGTGCAGATTGGCTGTGGATGACCGCATTTTTGCGGATGCCGGCCTCCCACAGGATCTCCCGCAGCGCCTCGGAGCGCGCCGTGCCCACGTCACCCGCAACGATCTGCGCCGAGGCGCTGAAGGACTCGGCCCACGCCACGGGCGCGAGGCTCGCGAGCAGGGTGAGCGTGGCGAGCAGCGCGTGTCGGATGCAGGCCGGGCGGAAGCTGGAGGGCATGGTGTGTCGGGGCAGGGCCGGGTCTGGCCGGTTGCGCCAGCCTGGGCGACCGATTCTAGCCCGATGGGCCGGATTGCCAAACCACGCCCAAAGCCGCTCCGCCGGGGGGCGAGAGCGGCCGGCGGCAGGCTGGCCAGCGGCCCAGACCAGGGCTTTTTCCAGGTGCTTGATGAGCTCGCGGAGCTCGGATGCGGTGTTGTGGAGCTGGGCCGAGGCCTGCCCCACGGTGTTCACATTGCCCGAGGTGGCTTCGATCACGGCGCTGATCTGGTTGATGTTGTTGGTGACCTGGGTGGTCATGTCGGTCTGCTGGTGGAGCATGTTCTCGATCGACTGGGTGTGCTCGGTGGCCGTGTGGCTGAGGGTCCAGATTTCGCGCAGACGCTCGCCGCTCAGGCCGATGCCGCTTGCCGTCATGCGCACCTGGGCGGAGACGCTGTTCATCGTGTCCACGGCGTTGCGGGATTTCTGGATGATCTCGTCCACGACGCGGGAGATGTCGGCGGTGCTGGAGGCGGTTTTTTCGGCCAGCTTGCGCACCTCGTCGGCGACTACCGCGAAGCCGCGGCCCTGCTCGCCGGCGCGGGCGGCCTCGATGGCGGCGTTGAGGGCCAGCAGGTTGGTCTGGTCGGCGATGTCGCGGATGATGTTGGTGAGTTCGGTGATGCGCCCGATCGACTGGTTCATGTCGACGATCCGGGCCTGGGAGGCGGTGGCGACGGAGGCCGCGGCGTCGCTGGCGGCCACGGCCTGCTCCATGTCGGTGATGGCGTCGTGGGCGGTGCCTTCGGTGGAGCGCACGGCCTGGGTGCTTTCGGTCATGTGGCTGGAGATTTCGCCCACCGAGGCGGTCATCTGGTCCATCGCCGAGGCGATGTCGAGAATGCGGTCGCTCTGGGTGGCGCTCGAGCTCACCAGGGCCTGCACCGCCGTGTCGAGCTCGTGCGAGCGCTGGGCCACGTTCTTGGCCTGGATCGAGACGTCCGAGAAGGTCGAGCGCAGATGGATGCGCAGCGCCTCGAGCTTGAGGATCAGCGGCGACAGCCCCGCGCCCCGGTGCTCCAGCCGCTCGCCCAGTCGGCCCTCTTCGATGGCGCAGATGGCATTGCTCACCTTGCTGAGCGGCGTGACGAGGGCCTGCTGGGCGTACGCGGCGGTGGCCACCCCGAGCCCGCCGGCCAGCACGGCCAGCAGCTGTGCCGGCAGGCCCGCCAGGCTGGCGCTGGCCACCCCGAGGATGGCCGAGCTCGCCGCCAGCGGCCACAGCAGGCGGGCCGGCCTGGCATTGATGACGATGCGCGTGGTGGGCAGGCTGGCGCGCCCCTCGCGGACTGCGGCGTACAGGGCCTCGGTCTCGCGCACCTCGCGCTCGTCGGGCGGGTTGCGCACCGACATGAAGCCGACGATGCGGCCTTGTTCGACGATCGGGGTGACGAAAGCCTCGACCCAGTAGAAGTCGCCACTCTTGGTGCGGTTCTTGACCAGCCCGCGCCACGGCTGGCCGGCGGCGACCGTCTGCCACAGGTCGGCGAAGGCGGCGGGTGGCATGTCCGGGTGGCGGACGATGTTGTGGTTCTCGCCGATGAGCTCGGCACGGGTGAAGCCGCTGATCTCCACGAAGGAGTCGTTGGCGTAGGTGATTACCCCGGCCGGGTCGGTCTTGGTGACGATGGGCCGTCCAGGCTGGAGACGGACCTCGTTGCGGGTGATCGGCAGATTCGTTCTCATGACACGAGGTCTCGAGGTGGGCGGGCTTATGCGGCGGCTAGCTGATCCGGGTGCAATGTAGATGATTACGGGCTGATTACGGCAGTGACAGCGGGAGGTTTAGCGTGATGCTGCGTACCGGCCGCCGCCTTCTTTGGGGGCGAGACAGTTTGCATTCTTTTGCCGTGTGGCGTTCAAGGACGCGGGGGAATTTCCGTAAGAATGGCAAGGCAATGGAAATGCCGGTCGGGCTCCGCGCTCGGGCCGCAGCGTGAGGGAGTGAGCATGTTTGGTGGAAAGTGGAAGCTGCAGGTCGCGAAACTGGAGGCGGAGTGTGCCGGGCATCGTGCCGTCAGGCGGGCCCTGGAGCGCTCGACG
>JAEUNU010000195.1 GCA_016789125.1 Zoogloea sp.
GCGCCTGCGGGCGGCCAACCGGCCGGCCTCCGGCGGCGTGCTGGCCAACAAGCCGATCTACGGCTGGGCGCTGCTGGCGACGGTGCTGACCAACGTCTTCGCGGCGGTAATCCCGTTCTACACGATGTCGGTGTACGACCGCGTGGTGCCCAACAACGCGCTGGACAGCCTGTGGGTGCTCACCGGCGCGGTGGTGGTGGTGGCCCTGTTCGACCTGGTCATCAAGATGCTGCGCAGCTACCTGCTGGAGGCGGCGGCGCGCAAGGCCGACGTGGCCATGTCGTCCCACGTGTTCGCCCAGGCGCTGCGCCTGCGGGCGGCCTCGCGCCCGGCCTCGGGCGGGGTGCTGGCCAACATCGTGCGGGACTTCGAGTCGGTGCGCGAATTCGTCACCTCGTCCACCCTCACGGTGCTCGGCGACGTGCCCTTCATGCTGTTCTTCCTGGTGCTGATCGCGATCATCGGGCACTGGCTGGTGCTCGTGCCGCTGGCGCTGATCCCGCTCACGGTGGCGGCCTCGATGCTGATCCGCCGCCCGCTCACCCGCCTGCTCGGCGCCAACATGCAGGAGTCCGCTCAGCGCACCGCCCACCTGTTCGAGACCATGAACGGTGTGGACACCCTCAAGTGCCTCGGCGCCGAGGCCTGGGCCCGCCGCCAGTGGGAGATGCTGACCGTCAAGATCTCCGAGAACTCGGTGCAGATGCGCGAATGGACCTCCCTCGGCACCTACCTCTCGCTGCTCGCCACCAGCCTCAGCGCGATCCTGATCGTGATGTTCGGCGCCCTGATGATCGGCGCCGGCGACCTCACCATGGGCCAGCTGATCGCCGTGTCGATGCTGGCCGCCCGGGCGATCACGCCGGCCACCCAGATCGCCGCCCTGATCGTGCGCTACGAGCAGACCCGCCAGGCCCTCGAAGCCCTCGACAAGATCATGGAGAGCCCCACCGACGAAGGCGCCGACAGCCTGCACCTGCCGCGCATGTCCGGCCGCATCGACTTCCGCGACACCCACTTCGCCTACCCGGATTCGGCGCCGGTGCTGAAGGGCCTCAACCTCACGATCCGCCCGGGTGAGCGGGTCGGCTTCATCGGGCGCATCGGCTCCGGCAAGAGCACCCTGTTCAAGCTGCTGCTCAACCTCTACGGCCCCGACCAGGGTGCGGTGATGGTCGATGGCATGGCCGTCAGCCAGCTCGAACCCCAGAGCCTGCGCCGCCAGGTCGGCTACGTGCCGCAGGACGTGGTGCTCTTCCACGGCGACATCCGCGAGAACGTCCTGCTCGGCAGCAGCCATGTGAGCGACGCCCAGCTCCTCGAGGCCCTGCGCCTGTCCTGCCTCGACGAAACCCTGTCGCAGATGCCCAACGGCCTCGGCACCCAGGTGGGCGAACGGGGCGAGCGCCTCTCCGGCGGCCAGCGCCAGGCCGTCTCCATCGCCCGGGCGCTGGTGCGGCAGCCGCGCATGCTGCTGCTCGACGAGCCCTCCAGCATGATGGACCCGGCCACCGAGGCCCGCCTCATCGACAACCTGCGCAGCATCAAGGGCGTCACGATGCTGCTGGTCACCCACCGCATGGCCATGCTCCCGCTGGTCGACCGGCTGGTGGTGCTCGACCAGGGCCGCGTCGTGATGGACGGCCCGCGCAATGAAGTCCTTCGCAAACTGCAGGGCGGGCCGGGTGCAGGGAACGTCAGCGCCGCCCCCCGGGAGGCCGCAGCATGAAACTCAAGCTCAAACCCAGCCAGCCCCGCATGGAAGCCGAAGCCATCAGCAGCCACCCCGACTTCGACCGCGGCCCACGCAAGGCGGTGCTGATCCTGCTCGCCACCACCGCGCTGTTCTTCGTGCTGCTGTTCGCCTGGATGAGCTTCGCCGCCCTCGACATCTCGGTTAACGCCCAAGGGGCGGTGATCCCGTCGAGCCGGGTGCAGCAGATCCAGAGCATGGAAGGCGGCATCCTGCAGGCCCTGCAGGCCCGCGAGGGCATGCAGGTGAAGAAGGGCGACGTGCTCGCCACCGTCCAGAACCTCCAGTTCAACGCCGAACAGGGCGAAGCCCAGCAAGGCCTGTGGGGCGCCCAGGCGGCCCTCGTGCGCCTCGACGCCGAAGCCCGCAACACCGCGCCGGCCTTCCCCGCCGAACTCGAGAAGAACGCCCCCGACCTCGTGCGCGAGCAGCGCACCCTGTGGCAGACCCGCCGCCAGGAGCGCGAGACCAGCCTCGAGACCCTCGCCCGCCAGCTCGCCCAGCGCCAGCAGGAGCTCGCCGAGGCCCGCGCCCGCCACCAGGCCATCGGCGAAGCGATCGGCCCGGCCCGCGAGGCCCTCGCCATCGAGGAGAAGCTGGCCGCCGCCAGCGCCGGCGCCCGCGCCGACCTGCTCGCCGCCCAGCAGCGCTACACCAGCCAGAAGGGCGAGCTCGAGACCACCCGCATCGCCATCGGACGCATCCAGGCCGCAGTGGCCGAAGCCCAGGCCCGGCTGTCGGAGACCCGCGCCCGCTTCCTCGCCGAAACCAGCAAGGAGCGCAACGAAGCGGAGCTGCGCGCCGCCCAGCTCGCCGAGCAGCTCACCGGCCGCAACGACAAGGTCGCCCGCCGCGAGCTGCGCGCCCCGATGGACGGCGTCGTCAACCGCCTGCTGATCACCACCGTCGGCGGCGTGGTGAAGGCAGGCGAGACCATCATGGAGGTCGTGCCGGCCGAAGACCGCCTGCTCATCAACGCCCGCGTGAAGCCCTCCGACATCGCCTTCCTGAAGCCCGGCCAGGAGGCCCGCATCCGCATCAGCGCCTACGACTCGTCGATCTTCGGCACCCTGCCCGGCAAGGTGCTGCGCGTCGGCGCCGACGCCATTGCCGACCCGGAGCGCAAGGAGAGCTTCTTCGAGGTGCTCATCGAATCCCGCCAGAACTACCTGGGCGACGCCTCCGAGCACCTCGGCATCTCCCCGGGCATGGCCGCCGATGCCAGCATCCAGACCGGCAAGCGCACGATGATGGAGTACATGCTCAAGCCCATCGTCAAGACCCTCGACAAATCCCTCCGCGAACGCTGATGAGACCCCTGTTCCGCCCCACCCGGCTCGCCGCCCTGCTGCTCGGCCTCGGCTGCATCGCCCAGGCCCACGCCGAAGCCCTGCCCGCCGTCGTCGACAAGGTGCTCCTGCAACAGCCCAGTGTGCGCTCGGCCCAGGCCCTGTTGCGCGCCGCCGACGCCCAGATCACCCAGGCCCGCTCCGACTTCCTGCCCAGCCTCGGACTAAGCTACCGCAACGCCGACTCCCGCGACGAAACCCAGGGGCGGCCGCTCGACCGCAACATCCGGCGCAGCGACGCCAGCATCCGCTGGAACATCTTCAACGGCGGCGCCGACACTGCCCGCCTGCAGGCCGGCAGCCTCAACCGTGACGCCGCAGACGCCGACCTCGACAACGTGCTCGAACAGGTCAGCTACGAGATCACCGAGAACTACACCGACATCGTGCGCCTGCGCCACACCGTGGCCAGCCTGACGGCCACCGTCGAGCGCCAGGAGCGGGTCGAGGTCAACGTGGCCAAGCGGGTCGAAGCCGGCCGCATCTCGCCAGCCGAGCTCGACCTGATGCGTGTGCGCCTGATCCAGAACCGCACGATCCTCGGCCAGCTACGGGCCCAGCTCGGCACCGCCGAGTACCGCTACCGCCTGCTCACCGGCCAGGCGCCGGAGCAGCTCGACACCCCGGCGATCCGCCCCGCCGACGGCGACACCGACATCGACGCCCTGGTCGAGCGCATCCACGAACGCAACCCGCGCCTGCGCGCCGCCCTCCAGCGCGCCGCCGCCCGCAAGGCCGAAGTGGGCGTGGCCCGCGGCAGCTTCTTTCCTGCCGTCGACCTCAGCTACAGCAAGCGCCTCGACAACACCACCATCCCGGTGCCGGTCTCCGACACCGACCGCAGCGGTCAGGTGCAGATCAGCTTCGACATCCCGCTGGGCGGCAAGAACCTCGGCCGCCACACCGAAGCCGTCGAGCGCCACCAGGCCGCCCAGGCCGATGCCGACGACCTGATGCTGAAGGTCTCGAAGGACATCACCGACCTCCAGCGCCAGTACAACGAAGCCCGCCAGATCGCCCCGCTGCTCGAACAGCGGGTGGCCTCGGCCCAGCGCGTGTCGGCGGCCTACGAGCTGCACTTCGAGGCCGGCCGGCGCAGCCTCAACGACCTCTCGATCACCCAGGACGACCTCTTCAACGCCCAGCGCGCCCTGATCGAGAACCGCGCCCAGCAAACCACCCTGCAGGCCCAGCTGCTCGGCCTGGCCGGCGAACTGCGGAGCGCCCTGCGCACCCGCTACCGCGCCGCCCCGATCGCCCCCGAGCTGCTCGGCACCACCTACGTGTCGCCGGCCCTCGCCGCCGCGCCGGTGCCCACCGTCGACGCCGCCCCGGCGCCGCAGGTCGAGCTCGTCACCCCGCCCACCAGCACCACCGACGGCGGCGAGCCCGCCCTGCGCACCCGCCTCGAGGCCTGGCTGGTCGCCTGGAGCGCCCGCGACTACGACGCCTACCGCGCCTTCTACGTGGCCGACTTCAAGCCCGGCAAGGGCCGCAGCACCGCCCAGTGGGAAGCCGAGCGCCGCCAGCGCCTGGCCGATGCGAAGTCACCGTCGCTGCGCATCGAAGGCCTGCGCCTCAAGGCCCGCGGCGCCGAGCGCAGCAGCACCCTCTTCGTGCAGCACTACAGCGCCGGCAACTACCGCGACACGGTGCGAAAGCAGCTCGACTGGGTCAAGGTGGACGGCCAGTGGAAGATCGCCGGCGAGACGGTGCTGGCCACACCCACCAAGGCCGACTGAACGGGCATCTCCTGCACTACCTGCGCCCCCGGCCCCGGGGGTGCGATCTCCTCCGCCCACACCACCACAGGCGCACGGCCCCCGCCACCACACGCCGCAGAACGGGCGAAGGCATCGAAGGCAAGCACCTCGAAGCGCCCGCCGGATGCCCCCTTCCCGCGGCCGCCTGCAGGCAGCCACATGGCCCGCATTCCAGGCATCCGAAGGCTGCCGGAAGGCCGCGCCGCCAGCCCCTGGAGCCACCGCCAATCCGTCGCCTCCCCACCCTGGGCGGAGGTGGCATCGGCGAGGCTCGCGAGCCGTGCCTGCGCCAGACCGTCATGCGCCCCGATGGCTGCCGGGGTGCCGATGACGCTTATGGCTGTCCCATTTGGCAAGCGCGGTCAATGTGAGATTGCCGGAACTCAAGTTCGTGCCGGGCAGACCGTAAATCCTTACAACACAAAGGCACCGGGCACAGGCATCACCAGCACGGGTCGCGCTTTCGGAGACATCAACAATTCAGCCACGTTGTTGGCCCTGGTTTGGAAGACTTTCTGACCAGGGTCAGGAGTCAAAAATTGAAAACCATCATGCTGGTCGATGATTCCGCCACGGTCCTGCTGTCCATCTCGGGCATCCTCGCCAAGGCCGGTTTCAAGGTCGTGACCGCCAACAGTGCCGAGGACGGCGAAAAGAAGATCGCTGCCGGCACCAAGCCCGACCTCCTCATCACCGACCTGAACATGCCGGGAATGAACGGCATCGACTTCATCAAGCGTGTCCGGCAGAAGGCCGAGCTGCGCTTCATGCCCATCCTGTTCCTCACCACCGAATCCCAGCAGAGCAAGCGCGCCGAGGCCAAGGCCGCCGGTGCCTCCGGCTGGATCGTCAAGCCCGCCACGGCAGAAACGCTGCTCAATACGATCAAGCTCGTCTTGCGCTAGGCCATGAACACGAGCATCCGGGATAAATCGCGGCGGCGCCGGCTTCTGCTGGCGTGCGTGACGGCACTTGGTGCCTTTGTCGTCGTCTATTTCGCCAACGCGGCCTACCACGAACTCCTGCTCGACAAGCTCGGGCTGAGCCAGGCCCTGGTGGATGCGATGGGCGCGGCCGCGGCGGTGCTGGTCAGCTTCCTGGCCCAGGAGGCGCTGTCCATCGCCCGCTACCGCGATGCCACCTACGGCGCCGAGAACGCCCTCCACCGCGCCCGCGAGGAAGCCGGCAAACGGCGGGAAGCCGCCACCGCCGTGAGCGAATCGCTGGCCCAGGTGCCGCACCTCAACAACATCCTCGTCGGCCAGCTCGGTGCCGTCACCCGCGAGACCGAGGCCGCGGCCTTCGGGATGGTGGAGCGCCTGCAGGCCGTCGATGCCGTGGTGCAGGATCTCGACAGCTGCGTCCAGGCCTTTTCGCAGGAATCCGGCGAGATCGTCGAGGCCGCCAGCGCCCGCGCCACGCGCAACCAGCAGACGCTCCTGGCGCTGCAGGGTTACATCCATCGCCGCCTCGAGAACGTGGGCGACGAGCGGGCGCACGTGATGTCGGCCCTCGACGAGGCAAGGTCGCTGGGCCAGTTCGTCAAGCTGGTGCACGACATCTCCAGCCAGACCAACCTGCTGGCCCTCAACGCCGCCATCGAGGCGGCCCGGGCCGGCGAGGCCGGACGCGGCTTTGCGGTGGTCGCCGACGAAGTCCGCAAGCTGGCCGGCCAGACCGATCAGGCCGTGCGGAAGATCAGCGATGGCATCGGGCGGGTGGTGAGCACCATCGAGGCCCAGTTCCGCGAACAGCTCGACAAATCCATCTCCGACGCGGAAGACGAGGCCCTGCGCACCGTCGCCGAGCAGTTCAACGAGGTGAGCCAGAGCTACACCCAGCTGATCGAGCACGAGGGCCGGATCCTCGACGCCTTCCGCGAATCCAGTGCCCGGCTCGCCGAGATGTTCATGGAGACCATGGCCAGCGTGCAGTTCCAGGACGTCACCCGCCAGCAGGTCGGCCACGTCATCGAGGCCCTGCAACGCCTCGACGAGCACGTCCTGAAGCTCGCCGACTGCCTGGCCGACAAGGCCTCGGTGGCCGACATCCCGGCCATGACCGAGCAGATCGACCGCCTCTTCGAGAGCTACGTGATGCAGAGCCAGCGCGACGAGCATGCCCGTCACAGCGCCACCCCCGGCCCGGCTGCCACGGCAGGCGGCAGCGGCCCGGCCGTCGAACTGTTCTGACCCCAGGAGAGCCCCATGAGCGTGATCCGCCGAGCCTTCACCGAAGACTTCACGATTTACCGGGTGGCCGAACTCAAGCCGGCCCTGCTCGGCATGATCCAGGAAGGCGAGCACATCGAGCTCGACCTGTCCGGCGTGGGGCGCATGGATTCGGCCGGCTGCCAGCTGCTGATCTTCGCCAAGCGCGAAGCCGGCGCGGCCGGCAAGACGCTGGCGATCGTGGCCCACAGCCCGGCCGTGCAATCCCTGATCGAGTTCTACAACCTGGCCGCCTGGTTCGGCGACCCCCTCGTCGTACCCGCCGCGTAGCAGCGCAGACCCATCATGGACGAACTGAAACAAGTCTTCCTGCAGGAGAGTTCCGAGCAGCTCGATGCCCTCGAGTCCCTGCTCCTCGAGCTGGAAAACCAGCCCGACGACGCCACCACGCTCAATGGCATCTTCCGCGCAGCGCACACCATCAAGGGCGCCGCCGGGATGGTCGAGTGCGCAGCGGTCGAATCCTTTGCCCACGTGGTCGAGAACGTGCTCGACCGGCTGCGCAACCACGAGATCGAGGTCAGCACCACGCTGGCGGCACTGATGCTCCGCTGCACCGACCACCTCCGTGTGCTGGTGGCCAACGAGGCCGGCGCGGCCCCGATGAGCGACGACGAAATCACCGCCCAGGGCGCCCTCCTGCTCGAGCAGCTCGCCGGATACAGCCCGGGCGGGCCGGTGTCCGCCCAGCCCGCCGGCGGCGACGCCGGCGTTGAGCGGATCACCGCGGGCGGCTCGACCCACAACTGCTGGCACATCTCGGTGCGTTTCGGGCCCGACGTGCTGCGCCAGGGCATGGACCCGGAAAACTTCCTGCGCTTCCTCGAAACCGTAGGCGACATCCGCCACCTGGAAACGCTGACCGACGCCATGCCCGCCGCGGCCGAGATGGACCCGGAGCTGTGCTACCTGGGCTTCGAGATCGCCCTCGAATCCAGCGCCGACAAGCAGGCCATCGAGGACGTCTTCGCCTTCGTCCGCGACGAATGCCGGCTCGCCATCCTGCCCCCCGACAGCAAGGTCACCGACTACCTCGACCTGATCCGCAACCTGCCCGAGGACACCCTGCGGCTCGGCGAGATCCTGGTGCAGGTGGGCGCCCTGACCGCCGACGAGCTGGCAGACGGGCTGCGCGCCCAATCGGCGCCCGCCGACCAAGCGGAGCCGGAGCCCAGGCCGATCGGCGAGATCCTCATCACCCAGCAGGTCGTCCAGCCGGAACTGGTGGTTGCCGCGGTGGCCAAGCAGGCCCAGGTCACCGAAAAGAAGGCCCAGGACGCCAAGCTGATCCGGGTGCCCGCCGACAAGCTCGACCACCTCATCAACCTGGTCGGTGAGCTGGTGATCGCCGGCGCCGCCACCAGCCTGCTCGCCCACACCCGCCGCGACGGCGAGCTGATCGAATCGTCGTCCCTGCTCACCCGGCTGGTCGAGGAGATCCGCGACGCCTCGCTGCAGCTGCGCACGGTGCAGATCGGCGAGACCTTCAACCGCTTCCACCGACTGGTGCGCGACGCCTGCAAGGATCTGGGCAAGGACGTGCAGCTCGTCATCAACGGCGGCGAGACCGAACTCGACAAATCCATCGTCGAGAAAATCGGCGACCCCCTGATGCACCTGGTGCGCAACTCCCTCGACCACGGCATCGAGGCCCCGGCCGTGCGCGAGGCGGCGGGCAAGCCCGCCCAGGGCACGCTCTTCCTCAACGCCTTCCATGATGCGGGCAACATCGTCATCGAGGTGGGCGACGACGGCGCTGGGCTCAACCGCGACAGGATCCTCGCCAAGGCCGTCGAGCGCGGCCTGGTGGATGCCGAGGCGCACCTGTCCGACCGCGAGGTGTTCGACCTGATCTTCGCCCCCGGCCTGTCCACCGCCGAGCAGGTGACCAACCTCTCGGGCCGTGGCGTGGGCATGGACGTGGTGCGGCGCAACCTGCAGGCCCTGCGCGGCACCATCAATGTGGACAGCCAGCCTGGCCAGGGCACCCGCCTGACCCTGCGCCTGCCGCTCACGCTGGCCATCATCGACGGCTTCCTGGTGGTGTCGGGCAACCGCTCCTACGTGATCCCCCTCGACGCCGTGGTGGAGTGCATCGAACGGCCCGAATCCGAGCACGAACGCAATTACTTCAACCTGCGCGGCCAGGTGCTGCCGGCTGTCTGCCTGCGCGAGATCTTCAGCCTGCCGGGTGAGCGCCCGGCCCGCGAAAGCGTGGTCGTCGTGCAGTACGCCGGGCAGCGCGCCGGCATCGTGGTGGACCGCCTGGCCGGCGAGTTGCAGGCGGTGATCAAGCCCCTGGGGGCGATCTTCCGCCACCTGCAGGGCATCGGCGGCTCCACCATCCTCGGCAGCGGCGAGGTGGCCCTGATCCTCGACATTTCCGCCCTCATCAAGCTCTCCGGGCAGGCCGAGCAGCGTCTGCTGGCCCGCCCCGAGCAACGTAGCGCCTGACTTTTTGCATCACCCGGAGAACAAGCATGTTTAACAACCTGAAGATCGGCGTGCGCCTCGGACTCGGCTTCGCCTTCGTGCTGCTGATGCTGGCCGCCATCTCGATCCTGTCCATCACCCGCATCAACGAGCTCAACGCCGGCATCGATGAGCTGGCAGAAGGCCGGATCCCAAAGATCATCATGGCCGATGAGCTCTCCCTGAACGTCCAGCTGATCGGCCGTGGCGTGCGCAACATGATCATGGCCAGCGACAAGGCCGTCGAGAAGCAGCAGACCGAAGCCATCGCCAAGGCACGCAGCCGCAACGCGGAAATCTTCGAGAAGATGACGCCGCTGGTCCTGACCGAAAAGGGCAAGGCCCTGCTCGCCAAGGCCACCGACGCACGCACCAAGTACAACGGGGTGACCGACCGGCTGCTGAGCCTCGCCGACACCTCGTCGCCCCAGTACAACCAGGACAAGGCCACCCAGCTGTTGTTCGGTGAATACACCGAGGTGGCCGGCGTGTATGTGAACGCGCTCAACGAGTTCGCCGCTTTCCAGATCGACGGCGCGCGCAAGGCCGGAACCAAGGCCGTCGAGCTGGCCAGCTCGTCCCGGACCCTGGTCATCACCCTGGCCTCGGTGGCCTTCGTGCTGGCCGCCCTGCTCGCCCTGTGGCTGACCCGCAGCATCACCCGCCCGATCAACCAGGTGGTGGATGCAGCCAAGAAGATGGCCGTCGGCGACTTCAACTTCACCCTCAAGAGCGACGCGAAGGATGAAGTCGGCCAGGTCGTGCAGGCCGTCGAAGCCGTGCAGCACGCCGTCCAGTCGATGTCCGCCGACGCCTCCCGGCTGGTCACCGCGGCGGTGGAAGGCCGCCTCGCCACCCGCGCCGATGCAGCCAAGCACCAGGGCGATTTCCGCAAGATCGTCGAAGGCGTCAATCAGACCCTCGACGCGGTGATCGGCCCGCTCAATGTGGCCGCCGACTACGTCGACCACATCTCGAAGGGCGACATCCCGCCGAAGATCACCGACACCTACAGCGGCGATTTCAACACCATCAAGAACAACCTCAACACCTGTATCGACGCGGTGAACAAGCTGGTGGCCGACGCCAGCGTGCTCTCGAAGGCTGCCGTCGAAGGGCGTCTCGCCACCCGCGCCGACGCCAGCCAGCACCAGGGCGATTTCCGCCGGGTCGTCGAAGGCGTCAATGCCACCCTCGACTCGGTGATCGGCCCGCTCAACGTGGCCGCCAACTACGTCGACCGCATCTCGAAGGGCGACATCCCGCCGAAGATCACCGACACCTACAACGGTGACTTCAACACCATCAAGAACAACCTCAACACCTGCATCGAGGCGGTGAACAAGCTGGTGGCCGACGCCAACATGCTCTCCGCCGCCGCCATCGCCGGCCGGCTCGAGACCCGTGCCGACGGCAGCCAGCACCAGGGCGACTTCCGCAAGATCGTGGATGGCGTCAATGGCACGCTGGACGCCATCGTCGGCCCGATCAACGAGGTACGCCGGATCATGACCTCGATCGAGCAGGGTGACCTGACCCAGAGCATCGCCAACGACTACCAGGGCGACTTCAAGGCCCTGAAGGAAGCGGTGAACAACACCGTCGGCAAGCTCTCCGACACCATCACCCAGGTGCGCACCGCCGCCGACGCCCTGACCAACGCCTCCGGGCAGGTGTCGGCCACCGCCCAGTCCTTGTCCCAGTCGTCGTCGGAGCAGGCGGCCAGCGTCGAAGAGTCGTCCGCCTCGGTCGAGCAGATGTCGGCCTCCATCAACCAGAACGCCGAGAACGCCAAGGTCACCGACAACCTCGCCTCCAAGACCGCGGTGGAAGCCACCGAGGGCGGCGACGCGGTGAAGAACACCGTCGATGCGATGAAGAAGATCGCCCAGAAGATCGGCATCATCGACGACATCGCCTACCAGACCAACCTGCTCGCCCTCAACGCGGCCATCGAGGCTGCCCGCGCCGGCGAGCACGGCAAGGGCTTCGCGGTGGTGGCGGCCGAGGTGCGCAAGCTGGCCGAACGCTCGCAGGTGGCAGCCCAGGAAATCGGCGGGCTGGCCGGTGATTCGGTGGGGCTCGCCGAGCGCGCCGGCCACCTGCTCGACGAGATCGTGCCGTCGATCCGCAAGACCTCCGACCTGGTGCAGGAGATCGCCTCGGCGTCCCAGGAGCAATCCTCCGGCGTAGCCCAGATCAACAACGCCATGAACCAGCTCAACCAGGCCACCCAGCAGAACGCATCTGCCTCCGAAGAGCTGGCGGCAACCGCCGAAGAGCTCGGCGGCCAGGCCGAGCAGCTCCAGCAGCTGATGCAGTTCTTCACCATCGATGAGCGCAACATGGGCCGCGGCCTGGCCCATTCTGCCCCGCTAAGCATGCGCAGCACCGCCGGCAGCCGGCCGCAGGCGGGTGCGCGGGTGGCGGGCTTCGCGTTCAACGAGAACGACTTCGAGAAGTTCTGAGCGGCGAAAGGAGCCTGAGCATGTCCCCGCAGCCCGCTTCGCCGGCCAGCCTTGCTGTCGCCGGGGCCAAGGCCCCGGTGGCGGTCGAGTCGAGCCCGGCCCAATACCTCACCTTCCTCCTCGGCGGCGAGATGTTCGCCGTCGGCATCCTCAACATCAAGGAGATCATCGAATACGGCAGCGTCACCGAGATCCCGATGGTGCCGCCCTTCATCCGCGGGGTGATCAACCTGCGCGGCGCGGTGGTGCCGGTGATCGACCTGGCCAGCCGCTTCGGCGGCAAGCGCTCAGAGATCTCCCGGCGCACCTGCATCGTCATCATCGAGCTCGCCGAGAACGACGAGCGCCAGGATATCGGCGTGGTGGTCGACGCCGTGTCGGAGGTGCTGGAAATCCCGGCCAGCGAGATCGAGCCGCCGCCCTCCTTCGGCGCCCGCATCCGGGCTGACTTCATCAAGGGCATGGGCAAGGTGAATGGCAAGTTCGTCATCCTCCTCGAAGTGGACAAGGTACTGTCGGTGGATGAAATCGCCTCGCTGTCCCAGCTGGCCGGCGACGGTGCCGATGGAAACACCGGGGGGGCGCCCTCGGCCTGAGCGCCGCCGGGCAATCCTCATGGACTACGCCAGCCTGCCCGCCCGCGAGATCGAACGCCTGTCCCGCAACGTGGCGCCCGGCGCGTGGGCGGTGGAGCGCGAGCGCCCGCTGTCGACCCTGCTGGGCTCGTGCGTGGCGGTGTGCATGTTCGACCCCCAGGCCCGGATTGGCGGCATCAACCATTTCATGCTGCCCAACATGCAGCGCAACGCCCACAGCGAGGTGGACTCGCTGCTCTCCGGCGACTACGCGATGGAGGCCCTGCTGAACGCCCTGCTCGCCCAGGGGGCCCGCAAGGCACGCATCCAGTCCAAGGCTTTTGGCGGCGGCACCATCATCGAAACCTCGGGGCAATCCCTCGCCATCGGCCAGCGCAACGCCAAGTTTGCGCGGGACTGGCTGCAGCGGGAGGGCATCCCCATCGTCGCCTCCGACTTTCTCGGCCCGTGGTCACGCAAGGTGCTCTTCGTGCCGAGCAATGGCGACGCCTGGTGCAAGCGCATCGTCACCTCCCACGCCACCGCCGAGGTGATCGCCCGCGAAGAGCGCGCCTACGCCGCCACGCTCGCCGCGGCCAGGCCGCAGGCCAACAACGTCGAACTGTTCTGAGGCCGCCATGAACCACCGGGCCCACACTGCCACCGGCAGCGCCATGGATTCGGCGATCACCGATCAGGAGTTCGCCCTCTTCCAGCGCCTGATCTACAAGATCGCCGGCATCAGCCTCTCCGACGCCAAAAAGGTGCTGCTCGTCGGGCGCCTCTCGAAGCGCCTCAAGCACTACAACTTCGGCACCTTCTCGCAGTATTACCGCATGCTGGCGGGCGGGCACCACCCCGAGGAAATGCAGGTGATGGTGGATCTGCTCACCACCAACGAGACCTATTTCTTCCGCGAGCCGGGCCACTTCCACTTTCTGCGTGACGAGATCCTCAAGCCGCGGCGCAGCCCCGCGCCCTTCCGGGTGTGGAGCGCCGCCTGCTCCAGCGGCGAGGAGGTCTACACCCTCGCCATGCTGCTCGCCGACACCCTGCCCAATTCGCCCTGGGAAGTGGTCGGCTCGGACATCAGCACCCAGGTGCTGGCCAAGGCCGAGGCCGGCCACTACCCCCTCGGCCGCCACGAGGGCATCCCGCCCGCCTACCTGAGCAAGTACTGCCTCAAGGGCGTGCGCTCCCACAGCGGCACCTTCCTCATCACGCCGGAGCTCAGGCGCCGGACACGCTTCCACCAGGTCAACCTGACCCTGCCGATCGACGCCAGCCTGGGCGAGTTCGAGGTGATCTTCCTGCGCAATGTGATGATCTATTTCGACACCGAGACCAAGCGCAAGGTGGTCGGCAACCTGCTGCCGCGGCTCAAGTCGGGCGGGCACCTGATCATAGGCCACGCCGAGACCCTCAACGGCATCCAGCAGGGCCTCGAGCCGGTGCGAGCCACCATTTACCGCAAGCCATGATCGAGTTCGGCGATGACATCCGCGAAGTGTTCCTGCAGCCGGGTGACTTTCATTTCGGCGGCGGACGCACGCGGATCTCCACGCTGCTGGGCTCCTGCATCTCGATCACCCTCTGGCACCCCACCCGGCTGATCGGCGGCATGTGTCACTTCATGCTGCCCACCCGCGGTCTGCCCGGCGGCGTGCCCCTCGACGGGCGCTATGCCGACGAGGCCCTGGCCCTCTTCGACCGGGCGGTGACCACGGCGGCAAGCCGGCCTGCGGACTACCAGGTCAAGGTCTTTGGCGGGGGCAACATGCTGGTCCGCTCCACGGAAGACGCCGAGATCATGAACATCGCCACCCGCAACGTGGATTCCGCCTACGCCCTGCTGGCCCGCCACGGCTACCGGCCGACGACGGCCCACTGCGGCGGGCAGGGCCACCGCAAGCTGTTCTTCGACCTGTGGACCGGCCACGTGTGGCTGGCCCACCGCCCTCCGGCCGGAGAGGTCTGAATGCGGACGCCAATCCACGTGATGATCGTCGACGACTCGGCCATCGTGCGCCAGGTGGCCAGCGCCGCCATTTCCGCCCAGCCCGACATGGAAGTCATGGCCACGGCGGCAGACCCGCTGTTCGCCATCGAGAAGATGCGCCGCCAATGGCCGGACGTGATTGTCCTCGACATCGAGATGCCGCGCATGGACGGACTGACCTTCCTGCGCAAGCTGATGGCCGAGCGGCCGACGCCGGTGGTGATCTGCTCATCGCTGGTGGATGCAGGCGCCCGGGCCAGCGTCGAGGCACTGGCAGCCGGGGCGGTGAGCCTCGTCAGCAAGCCCAAGGTGGGCGTCAAGCAGTTCCTGCAGGATGAAAGCGACAGCCTCGTCGCCGCCGTCCGGGCCGCCGCCGGCGCCCGCCTGCGCCCCCGGCTGCAAGCCGCGGTGCCACGCCCCAAGCTCACCCTCGACAGCCTGCCTCGGGGGCCCAACATCCCCCCGGCGGGCGGGCGCACCCGAGTGGTGGCCATCGGCACCTCCACCGGTGGCACCCAGGCCCTGGAGGCCGTGCTCACGGCATTGCCCGAAGAGGTGCCCGGCATCGTAGTGGTCCAGCACATGCCGGCCGGCTTCACCGACATGTTTGCCCGTCGCCTCGATGGCCTCTCCAGCATCCGCGTGCGCGAGGCGAAGCACGGTGACCGGATCGAGCCCGGCCTGGCCCTGATCGCACCGGGCGGGCGCCACCTGCAGCTGGCCCGCGATGGCCGGGGCTATTTCGTGAGCGTGGTCGACGGCCCGCTGATCAACCGCCACAAACCCTCGGTGGACGTGCTGTTCCGCTCGGTGGCCCGCATGGCCGGCGGCAACGCGCTGGGCATCATCATGACCGGGATGGGTGACGACGGCGCCCTCGGCCTCAAGGAGATGCGCGACGCCGGCGCCTCGACCATCGCCGAAGCCGAGGAGACCTGCGTGGTCTTCGGCATGCCCAAGGAGGCGATCCAGCGCGGCGCTGTCGAGGCCGTGCGGCCCCTCCACGAGATCGCCGCGGGCCTCGTCAGCTGGAGCCGGGCGCTGCCAAGCCAGGCATGACGCCCCGCGGATCGGCCCACCCCTGCAATACCCGATGGGCCACCACGGCCCGCCGGACCATTCAGGGCCTACAGCCCCAGCTCGCCCCACATAGCATCGACACGCTGCTTCACCGCCTCGTCCATCACGATCGGGGTGCCCCACTCCCGGTTCGTCTCGCCGGGCCACTTGTTGGTGGCGTCGAGGCCCATCTTTGAGCCCAGGCCGGCCACCGGGCTGGCGAAGTCGAGGTAGTCGATGGGGGTGTTGTCCACCAGGGTGGTGTCGCGGGTGGCGTCCATCCGGGTGGTCAGCGCCCAGATCACCTCCTTCCAGTCGCGGATGTTCACGTCGTCGTCCACCACGATGATGAACTTGGTATACATGAACTGGCGCAGGAAGCTCCAGATCCCGAACATCACCCGCTTGGCGTGGCCGGGGTATTGCTTGCGGATGCTGACCACCGCCAGCCGGTAGGAGCAGCCCTCGGGCGGCAGGTAGAAGTCGACGATCTCGGTGAACTGCTTCTGGAGGAGCGGCACGAAGACCTCGTTGAGCGCCACGCCGAGCATCGCCGGCTCGTCGGGCGGCTTGCCGGTGTAGGTGCTGTGGTAGATCGGGTCGCGCCGGCTGGTGATGCGCTCGATGGTGAACACCGGGAACTCGGACTGCTCGTTGTAGTAGCCGGTGTGGTCGCCGTAGGGGCCTTCGAGGGCCATCTCGCCCGGGTGGATCACGCCTTCGAGCACGATCTCGGCCGACGCGGGCACCTGCAGGTCGGAGCCGAGGCATTTCACCAGCTCGGTCTTCGAGCCCCGCAGCAGGCCGGCGAACTGGTATTCGGACAGCGAATCGGGCACCGGCGTGACCGCGCCGAGGATGGTCGCCGGGTCGCAGCCCAGCACCACCGCCACCGGGAAGGGCTTGCCCGGGTGAGCCTTCTGGTGCTCGAGGAAATCCAGCGCACCGCCCCGGTGGGCCAGCCAGCGCATGATGACCTTGTTGGGCCCCAGCACCTGCTGGCGGTAGATGCCGAGGTTCTGGCGCGTCTTGTGGGGGCCGCGGGTGACGACCAGGCCCCAGGTGATCAGCGGCGCCACGTCGCCGGGCCAGCAGTGCTGGATCGGCAGGCTGGCGAGGTCCACGTCGCGGCCCTCCTTCACCACCTGCTGGCAGGGCGCCGACGACACGGTCTTGGGCGACATGTTGAGCACCTGCTTGAAGATCGGCAGCTTGTCCCAGGCGTCCTTGAGGCCCTTCGGTGGCTCGGGCTCCTTGAGGAAGGCCAGCAGCTTGCCCACCTCGCGCAGCGCGCCCTGCCAGTCGTCGCCGCTCTCGCCCATGCCCAGCGCGACCCGCTCGGGCGTGCCGAACAGGTTGGCGAGCACCGGCACCGAGTGCCCCTTGGGGTTTTCGAAGAGGATCGCCGGGCCGCCGGCACGGAGCACGCGGTCGCAGATTTCCGTCATCTCGAGTTGCGGGTCGACCTCGACCTTGATCCGCTTGAGTTGGCCGAGACGTTCCAGCTGGGCGATGAAATCACGCAGGTCGGTGTAGCGCATGGTGGTTGGGATCGTTGAGTGGGAAGCAGGGAATGGAAAATGGAAACGGCCGCTTGCGCGGCCGTTCGGGCATGGAACAGGCCGGGGCCTAGTCTAGCAAAGCATTGATCGCCTTGATGTCCTCGTCACCGAGGGTGCCAGCGGCGGCCTTCAGCTTGAGCTGGGCCATCAGGGTGTCGTAGCGGGCCTTGGCGAGCTTCTGCTGGGTGTCGAAGAGCTGACTCTGGGCGTTGAGGACGTCGATGTTGATGCGCACGCCCACCTCGTAGCCCAGCTTGTTGGCGTCGAGGGCCGAGCGGGACGACACCTGGGCCGCCTCGAAGGCCTTCACCTGGGCCAGCCCGCTGGTCACCCCGAGGTAGGCCTGGCGGGCGTTCTGGGCCGAGGTGCGGCGCGCGTTGTCGAGGTCGGAGACGGCCTTCTCGCGGAGGGCCGAGGCCTCACGCACCCGGGAGCTGGTCGCACCGCCCTGGAACAGCGGCATCGCCAGCTGCACGCCGACGACTGTGGTGTCGAGGTCGGTCTTGGCGAAGCCGGCAAAGGCGTTGGCCGAGGTGGTGTTGCCGTGGGACGCGACCAGGTCGACGGTGGGCAGGTGGCCGGCGCGGTTGCGCTCGACCTCGCGGGTGGCAATCTCGCTGACCAGCTGGTTGGCCTGCACCGACAGATTGCTGGTTTCTGCAGCGGCAACCCACGACTGGATGTCGGCCGGCTCGGGGCGGCTCAGGGCGACGCCCTTGCGCAGGCCCTTCAGCGCGTCGGGCTCCTTGCCGGTGAGGACCAGCAGCGCGTGGCGCTTGACGGCCAGGTCACTCTCGGCGGCAATCACCTGGGCCGAGGAGAGGTCGGCGCGGGACTGGGCTTCATGGACGTCGGTGATGGTGACGGTGCCAACCTCGAAGCTCTTCTTGGCCAGCGCCAGCTGCTGGGTGTTGGCCTCGTTGAGGGCCTGGGCGGCAGCCAGCACGTCCTGGGCGCCGAGCACGTCGAAATAGGCCTGGGAGGCGCGCAGGGTGAGATCCTGGCGGGCCAGCTGGTACTGGGCGTCGGCCAGGGCAGCCTGCATCTCGCCCTGCTTGTACTGGACCCAGTTCTGCCAGCGGAACAGGGGCTGGGTGAGCTGCACCTGCCAGCCGTTGCTGTTGTAGCCCTGGCTGCGGCCGGTGGTCCGGTATTCGGCCTCGTTCCAGTTGGTGTTGCCGGTGAGGTTGAGCGAGGGCAGCAGGCCGGCGCGCCCCTGGGGCAGCTTCTCGCGCCCGGCCTCGGCCGAGGCCCGGGCGGCCGCCAGCGCCGCGTCGTAGGCGAGGGCCTCGCGGTAAACCTGCTCGAGATCGGCTGCTGCGGCCTGGCCCGCCATCAGCGCCACCGCCATCGTTACTGCCACACGTCCCGCCAGCCGTTTCATTCCGCTCTCCATCCTGTGTGTTGCCGGCCGGCACCCGAGGCGGGCCGGCCATCGTTGCAGCTCAATACTGGGGCATCGACGGATCGACCTGCTGGGCCCACTGGGCCACGCCGCCGGCGAGGTTGATCAGCTTCGAGAAACCCTGCCGTTCGAGGAACATCGCCACCTGCATGCTGCGGCCGCCGTGATGGCAGATCACCACGATCTCGGCGTCGGGATCGAGCTCCTGCATGCGCGCCGGCACGCTGGCCATCGGCATCGGCAGCGAGCCGGGGATCGCGCAATAGGAAAACTCGGACGGCTCGCGCACGTCGAGGAGCACGGGTGCCGGACGCGTGGAATCCTGCAGCCAGTCGGCGAGTTGGGGCGGGGTGATCTGCTTCATGGGGCGTGGGGCCTCAGAACTTGAACTGGCTCTTCTGGGGCGCGTTGCGCATCATCGGAACCGCGTTCTCGAACAGGGATTCGGTGCGGAAGTTGCCTTCGGACACCTGGGTGACCAGGGTGGCGGTCATCAGCTGCGGCTCGCCGACGAAGGCGAACAGGCGGCCACCCACCTTGAGCTGCTGGAGCAGGGTCTCGGGGATGAAGGGCACGCCGCCGGAAACCACGATGAGGTCGTAGGGCGCGTTGCTGGGCCAGCCGCAGATGGCATCGCCTTCTTCGACGATGACGTTCTCGACGCCGTAGCGCTTGAGGTTTTCATGGGCCATCGTGACGAGGGCCGGCTCGATCTCGACGGTGCGCACCCAGTCGGCGCGGGCGGCCAGCAGGGCCGCGAAGTAGCCGGAGCCGGCGCCGACTTCGAGCACCTTGTCGGAGCGCTTGACCTGGATGGCCTGCAGGATCTTGCCCTCGATCACCGGGATCAGCATGCTGCCACCGTGGCCCAGCGGGATCTCGGCCTCGGAGAGGGCCAGCGACTTGTAGGCCTCCGGCACGAACTCCTCGCGGCGGACGCTCATCAGCAGGTCGAGCACGTCGAAATCCAGCACCTCCCAGGGGCGGATCTGCTGCTCGACCATGTTGAACCGTGCTTTTTCGAAATTCATTATGTGACTCCCGGGTAAATATTAGCACAGGCTAATATTAAAGATCTGCCTGCCTGAATGCCTGCAAAAAACTTTCGGATTCTAACGCACTTGGCGCCTCCCCGAGCAGTCCCCCGCGCTTGCCTCACCACTCACGCCCGCCGCACCCGGTACCAGGCCGCATAGAGCGCCGGCACGAACAGCAGGGTGAGCAGCGTGGCGACGATCAGCCCGCCCATGATGGCCACCGCCATCGGCCCGAAGAAGGTGCTGCGGGTGAGCGGGATCATCGCCAGCACCGCCGCCGCCGCGGTGAGGGCGATCGGCCGCAGCCGCCGCACCGCCGACTCGACGATGGCGTCCCACACCGACAGGCCGCGCGCCACGTCCTGCTCGATCTGGTCCACCAGGATCACCGAGTTGCGCATGATCATCCCGAACAGGGCGATCGTACCGAGCATCGCGACGAAGCCGAAGGGCTGGTTGAAGAGCAGCAGGAACAGCACCACGCCGATCAGCCCGAGGGGCGCCGTGAGCACCACCATGGCGGTGCGCGAAAAACTGCCGAGCTGGACCATCAGCACCGTGAACACCACCGCCAGGAACAGCGGAAAGCCGGCGTTCACCGAGCCCTGGCCCTTGGCGCTCTCCTCCACCGCGCCGCCGGTCTCGATGCGGTAGCCGGCCGGCAGGCGGGCGCGCAGCTCGGCCAGCTGCGGCTCGATCTGGGCGGTGACGGTGGGTGCCTGGATGCGCGTGTCGTAGATCTGGCCGCGCACGGTGATCGCTGGCTCGCGGTTGCGCCGCCACACCAGCCCGTGCTCGAAGCCGTAGCGGATGCTGGCCACCTGGCCCAGCGGCACCGACTTGCCGGCGCGGGTCGGGATCGACAGCTCGGAGACCATCGACAGCGCATCCCGCTCCAGCGTGTCGGCGCGCAGCACCACGTCGATCGACTCGATGCCCTCGCGGTAGCTGGTGGCGGTCAGGCCGCGCAGCGAGGTGTTGAGGAAGTTGGCCACGTCCTGGGTCGACAGGCCGAGCAGGCGCGCCTTGTGCTGATCCACCTCGACATGCAGCACCTTGGACTGCTCGTCCCAGTCGGGGTGGACGTCGACCAGATGGGGGTTGCCGCGCATCACCGCGGCCACCTCGCCGGCCAGCCGGCGCACCGTCGGGATGTCCGGCCCGAGCACCCGGAACTGCACCGGGTAGCCCACCGGCGGGCCGTTCTCCATGCGGATCACGTTGCTGCGGAGGCTCGGGAACTCGTCCTTGAAGCGCTCGATCAGCCGGCTCCGCAGGGCCTCGCGGGCCTCCATGTCGCGGGTCAGCACGACGAACTGGGCAAAGTTGGGGGCCGGCAGCTGCTGGTCGAGGGGCAGGTAGAAGCGCGGGCTGCCGGTGCCCACGTAGGCCACGTAGTTGGCGACGCCCGGCTCGCGATCGAGGATGGCTTCGAGCTTCTCGACCTCGGCCTGGGTGGCGCGCAGGCTGGCTCCCTCGGGCAGGCGCAGGTCCACCAGCAGCTCAAGCCGCGTGGAGTTGGGGAAGAACTGCTTCTGCACGAAGCCGAAGCCCACCAGCGCCGCCACGAAGATCGCCAGCGTGGCGCCGATCACCCACCAGCGCCGCGCCACGCAGGCATCCACCAAGGCGCGAAAGCGATTGTAGAAGGGCGTGCGGAAGACCTCGTCCTCGCCACCCTCGTAGTGCGGCTCCCCGAGGCCGATACGCTCCTGGAGACGCTCAAGGCGCGGGAAGCGCTTCGCCAGCCAGCCCGAATGCCGCGGCGCCCGCGGGTCGGGCAGCAGCAGGTAGCCCAGGTAGGGCACCACCACCACCGCCGCCAGCCACGAGGCCAGCAGTGCAATGGCGTTCACCTGAAAGATCGAGCGCGTGTATTCGCCAGTGGATGACTGGGCCGTGGCAATGGGAAGAAAGCCGGCCACGGTGATCAGGGTGCCGGAGAGCATCGGCCCGGCGGTGCTGGTATAGGCAAAGGCAGCCGCCTTGGAGCGCTCCCAGCCCTGCTCCATCTTCACCAGCATCATCTCCACGGCAATGATGGCATCGTCCACCAGCAGACCGAGGGCAAGAATCAAGGCGCCCAGGGAGATCTTGTGCAGGCCCACGTCAAACAGGCGCATGCCGAAGAAGGTCACCCCGAGCACCA
>JAEUNU010000255.1 GCA_016789125.1 Zoogloea sp.
CCAGGAGCTCGCCTACAGCGGGCAGACCGATGACGTGGAACAGCTCATCAGCGACACCTTCGGCCTCATCAACGGCCTGATCAACGCGCTGAAGCGCACGGAGCAGTCATGACCTCCTCACTCCTCACTCCTCACTCCTCACAGCACCTGAGCATCGAGTTCTTCCCGCCCCAGACCGCCGAGGGCGCCGACAAGCTGCGCACCGTGCGGCAGAAGCTCGCCGTGCTCAAGCCCGAGTTCTTCTCGGTCACCTTCGGCGCTGGCGGCACCACCCAGGAGCGAACCTTCGAAGCCGTCTTCGAGATCCAGCGCGAAGGCCACCAGGCGGCGCCGCACCTGTCGTGCATCGGCTCGACCCGCGAGCACATCCGCGAGATCCTGCAGCGTTACCAGGCCGCGGGCATCCGCCGCATCGTCGCCCTGCGCGGCGACCTGCCCTCGGGCGTCGGCTTCGCCGGCGAGCTCCGCTACGCCAACGAACTCGTCGAGTTCATCCGCGCCGAAACCGGCGATCACTTCCAGATCGAAGTTGCCGCCTACCCCGAATACCACCCCCAGGCCAGGAGCCCGCGCGACGACCTGCTCGCCTTCAAGCGCAAGGTGGATGCCGGCGCCGACTCGGCGATCACCCAGTACTTCTACAACCTCGACGCCTACCTGCACTTCCGCGACGAGTGCGAGGCCCTGGGCATCACCATCCCGATCGTGCCGGGCATCATGCCCATCGTGTCCTTCTCCAAGCTGGCGCGCTTCTCGGACGCCTGCGGCGCCGAGATCCCGCGCTGGATGCGCCGCAAGTTCGAGGCCTACGGCGACGACACCGACTCCATCAAGGCCTTCGGCCTCGACGTGGTGAGCGAGCTCTGCGCCAAGCTGCTGGCCGCCGGCGCTCCCGGCCTCCACTTCTACAGCATGAACCAGGCCGCCCCCACCCTCGCCGTGTGCGAGCGCCTCGGCCTCACCGCCTGAGCCATGCGCGACCCCTACGAGGTTCTCGGCGTCACGCCCACCGCCGCCGACGAGGCGATCAAGACGGCCTACCGCAAGGCCGCCCGCCTCTACCACCCCGACAAAAACCCCGACCCGTCGGCCGCCGCACGCTTCCGCGACATCCAGGCCGCCTACGAGCTGCTGGCCGACCCGGCCCGCCGGCGCGACTACGACCTGCTGCGCCAGCGCAACCTGATCGACGACCCCCTCGCAGAGGCCACCTCGCTGTGGGCCTCTTACATTGAAAAGGTAATTTCTTGACCTCGTTCTACTTTGAAGACATCTTCGAGCGCTACGCCGCCGAGATCGACGACCTCCGCTCCGACTCCGAAGGCAAGGACGTGCTCAAGAAGCGCCTGCGCGACAAGCACAAGGAATTCGCCTTCCTGCTCTCCATGATGGACACCGCCCCCGAGATGGTCGCCCCGGCCTTCCACGGCGCCTTCGCCTTCCGCAGCCAGCCCCTCGTCTATGGCGCCGCCCACAGCGAGCCCGGCGAAGACGACTTCCCGTCGTGGAGCGAGCTCGCCCGCACGCTCGACATCGCCCCGTGGGCCGAGCCGCTGGTCGCCCAATGCCTGCAGCACGACGGCGGCGACAGCTTCCTCGTCACCGCCGCGGTGCTCGAACACATGCTCGGCAGCGGCCTCGCGGTGCGCGCCGCCCCCGAAACCGCCCGCGACGACGAAGAGGCCGACGAAGACCTCGGCGAAGCCGGCGACGAATGGATGGCCGAGCAAGGCTTCGACGCCGTCGAGCGCTGAGCCTCGCCCGAAATCTGCACACCCCCGATCGAGATCTTCCATGAACGACCTGATCATCAAACAGACCCACGCCCTGATCCAGGCCGGCGAGATCGCCGAGGCCGAAGCCGCGCTCGTCGTCATCGCCGAGCAGGAGGGCGACCACGCCCTCGTCGAAGTGCTCGACGAGATGGCCCCCAAGGACGTCCTCGCGGTGATGCGCGAGTTCGACGCCAGCAAGGAATCCATCATCAACCTGGTGGTCAGCCCCGAGCAGTTCGTGCAGGCCATCGTGCTCGAACGCCAGTACGGCGAGCCCCTCGAGCGCTACGTGCCGCGCCTACGCAACACCATGAACGCGGTGATGCACCGCAACCCCGGCGCCTGCGCCGAGGCCCTCGAATGCCTCGCCGAGCACGACGAGGGCGTACGCGTGCTGGCCGACTACTTCACCGACCACTACGATTCGCTGCAGGCCCTGGCCTACCACGGCGTCTTCGAGGCCGAGCTCGACCTCGAGAAGGCCTTCGCCCCCAAGTCGGCGATCACCTGGGACGCCGAACGCGTCGACGAGCTCGACCAGGGCCTCGAGATCGGCGACGCCATCGAGATGGTGCGGGTGCGCATCCCGCGCTCCGAAGTGGCCGACGGCGACTGGATGGAAACCGCCTGGGTGCTCCGCCACGAGTTCCCCGACACCTTCGAGCTGATGATCATCGAGATCCAGGACCGCCTGCGCCGCGCCGCCGAAGCCGCCGCCGCGCCCCTCGTCGACGCCGCCGAGCCGGGCGTGCCCCGCCTCGACGAAGACGACGACGAATCCGCCATTTGAGCCCCGCCGCACCATGACCGCCATCGCCACCGTCGACAGCCGCCCCTACTTCGAGCGGGTGCTGTGCCACGCCCGCGCCGAAGGCCTCGTCGACGCCGCCCGCCTGGAGGCGATCCACCGGGAGGGCGCCAAGGGCATCGTGCAGCTGGCGGCGCACTTCAGCACCGCCAACCTGCGCCCGGCCCTCGAGGCGGCGCGCACCCGCCTCGTCACCCTGGTCGGCCTGGCCCTCGAGGCCGAGTCCGGCGGCAAGCTCGACGTGGCGGCGCGGCTCCTGCGCGACAAGACCCTGCTGGCCCTCTCCAAGGCCGGCGCCGATCGCCTGCGCCGGCTCCACGCCCTGCCCACCGAGCGCCTGCTGGGCGCCCCCGAGATCTTCCGCGAGAGCGAGAAGGAGTTTCTCGACCACTGCACCAGCGAGCCGGTGATCACCTACGCCCGCTACCTCGCCGAACACGCCGCCCGCGAGCGCAACCAGCACTACATCGACGCCGCCTACTGGCTCGCCGAGCGCTTCGGCGTGGCCCGCGGCGACGCCCAGGAGTGGCATGTCTTCTGTGAATCAGTCATCAACAGCGCGCTCCTGGTGCTGTTCACCGAGAAGAAACCCGGCGGTTTCTTCAGCGTCGACCGCTTCCTCAAGCTCGCCGAGGCGGCCTGCAAGAAGCGCGGCGGCGGCTTCGGCGTGCTCGACGCCTGGCTCGCCGAAGCCCCGCCCGCCATCCGCCGGCTGATCGAGCGTGAATGCGCGCGCTTCACCGCCGACGTGCTGCCGGTGCTGCGCGACACCCCGGCCACCGAGATCTATCGCAACCAGGACCGCTTCTCCGGCCTCTTCTTCTTCGACGCCCACTCGGTCAGCGAGATCACCCACCACGACAAGGCCCGCGCCGAAGAGTGGCAACGCATCACCGGCACCCAGGGCGAGCACGTGGACGTGCAGTGCGGCGTGCTCTTGATGATCGCCTGTGGCCTCGAACCCGCCCGCAGCCTGCGCAAGAAAGACGCCCTCGCCATCTGGGACGCCTTCAGCGCCAACGGCTTCAACGAGGCTGCCGTGGCCCGCTTCATCGACGACGTGGTGCCCTTCGAATACCAGGCCGACATCCGCCGCATGTGGGACGAAGACCTCGGCCCCGAAGCCCGCGTGCACCTCGACAGTGACGACGAGACCCGGGTGCTGGACTACCTCCGGGAGACCTGCCGGGCCAGCTGGAAGAAACGCGCCGGCTGAAACCCGCGCGCTGCCCTCACACAGGAGACACCACCATGAGCACCGAAACGCAGACAGTGCAGACCGAAACCATCAACTTCAAGGACTTCGACAAGGGCTACGCGCCCTTCGCGGAGGCCCTGCGCTCTCTCGGCTTCGACTGGCAGATTGCGCGCACGGAAGACCTGAAGGGCTTCTGCCGGGTTCACGGCAGCGAGCCCCAGCTGTTCTTCCGGCTTCCCGCTGCCGGGCCGGGCCAGGCCGAGGCCACCGAAAGCTCGGTGCTCTCCGACCTGTGGTCGGGCATCAGCGAAACCCTGGCGGTGATCCGCCAGAAGCAGCCCGGCAAGCTGATCAAGGTGCGCAGCATGCAGCTCGACGGCAGCACGCTGACCTTCACGGTGTCCTGAGCCACCATCCCCGGGAGAGCAGACTTGAGCGATCAGATCACCAAGGTATTCGAGCACGTCGACTTCACCATCTGGCACGTGCCCCAGGCCAATGGCTACGTTTATGAGGCCGCCGGCATCGCGATCGACGACGACAATTACGCGGACTGCCCCTTCGAGCGTACCTACGACGACGCCCTCCATGCAGCCTGCGAGCTTTACGACGTCGAGGTCGGCACCCTCAGCACGCCCCTGCCGGTGGTGTATTCAAACGCACTGTTCAAGGTTTACCAGACGCCCGCCGGCGGGTTCATCCATGTCGCCTGCGACGACGCCGAGACGCCCACCGACCAGAGCGTTCAGGCCCACCCGGGCGAGGTTTACAAGCGCAAGGAAGACGCGGTGATCGCAGCGTTCGAGCAAGACCTCGCGCAGCGCAAGCCCTGACCGGCAGCGCCGGGGCACACGCGCCCTAGCCTATCGTCCCCGGCTTGTTGCCGAGCATCGCCCGCAGGTTGGCGATGCGGGCCTTGGCGTCTTCCTTGCTCACCGGCTCCTGGGATTTCTTGTCGGCGCGGCGGATGCCCTCCATGCCCATCTCGTCGATGAAGCGCGACGGGTCGCAGGTGCGCACCTCGCGGCCGGCCTTGCGGCGCTCGCAGTAGCTGATGTTGAGGCTGCGCTGGGCGCGGGTGATGCCCACGTACATCAGGCGGCGCTCCTCCTCGATCTTGTCCTCGTCGATCGAGCTCTGGTGGGGTAGCAGGCCCTCCTCGACGCCCACCAGGAACACGTGCTTGAACTCCAGCCCCTTGGAGGCGTGCAGGGTGGCCAGCTGGACCTGGTCGAGTTCGGCGTCGTCCTTGTCGAGCATGGTGATCAGGCTGATGGTCTGGATCATGTCGGAGAGCGTCTTGCCGTCCTCCTCGCCCTTCCTGCCGAGCCAGCCGGTGAAGTCGCCCACGTTGGCCCATTTGGTCTCGGCCTCACGGGGCTCGCAGCTCTCGTACAGCCAGGCTTCGTAGTTGATCGCCTTCAAGAGGTCGTTGATGACCTGGCCGGCGGGCTCGCGGGGGGCACGGTGGGCGATGCGGTTCATGAAGTGGCAGAACTCGCGCAGGGATTCGAGCTGCCGCGCCCCCACGTGCTCTGCCACGCCCTCCTCGAAGATGGCGGTGAACAGGCTGATGTTGCGGTGCGAGGCGTAGTGGCCGAGGGATTCGATGGTAGCGGCGCCGATGCCGCGGCGGGGCACCGTGATGGCACGGATGAAGGCCAGGTCGTCGTCCTCGTTGGCGATCAGGCGCAGGTAGGAGCACAGGTCCTTGATCTCGGCGTTCTCGAAGAAGCTGCGCCCGCCCGAGATGGCGTAGGGGATCTTGTGGTTGCGCAGCTGCTGCTCGAAGAGCCGGGCCTGGTGGTTGCCGCGGTAGAGGATCGCGTAGTCCTTGAAGTGGGTGCGGTGCTCGAACTTGTGGGCCGACAGCTTCATCACCACCGATTCGGCCTCGTGCTCGGGAGTCTGGCAGGCCACCACCGTCACGGGCTCGCCGGCGCCGTGCTCGGACCACAGCTTCTTGTCGAAGAGCTTCTCGTTGTTGGCGATCACCGTGTTGGCGGCGTTGAGGATGCGCGTGGTGGAGCGGTAGTTCTGCTCGAGCTTGATGACCCGCAGGCTGGGGAAGTCGACGGGCAGCTGGCGCAGGTTCTCGATGTCGGCGCCGCGCCAGGCGTAGATGGCCTGGTCGTCGTCGCCCACCGCGGTGAAGGCGGCGCGCACCCCGGCGAGCAGCTTGAGCAGGCGGTACTGGGCGCGGTTGGTGTCCTGGTATTCATCCACCAGCAGGTAGCGCAGCTTGTTCTGCCAGCTCTCGCGCACCTCGGGGTGCTCGTCGAAGAGCTTGACGGGCAGGCGGATCAGGTCGTCAAAGTCGACGCCCTGGTAGGCGCGCAGGGTCTTGTCGTAGTCGCGGTAGAGCAGCGCGGCCGCCGAGGAGATCTCGTCGTTGGCCCGGTGGGCCGCCTCGTCGGGCTCGATGAGGGCGTTCTTCCAGCTGGAGATCTGCCACTGCAGGGCCTTGGCGCGGTTCTTGTCGGTGTTGCCGGTGAGCTCGGCGATGATCTGCGTGGTGTCGCTGGCGTCGAGGATCGAGAACTGCGGCTTGAGGCCCAGCAGCTGGGCCTCCTGGCGCACGATGCGCACGCCCAGCGCATGAAAGGTGCACACCGTGAGCCCCTTCACCCCGCGCCCGCCCATCAGCGCGGTGATGCGCTCGAGCATCTCCTTGGCGGCCTTGTTGGTGAAGGTGATCGCCGCGATGTTGTGCGGGCTCATCCCGCACTCGGTGATGAGGTAGGCGATCTTCTGGGTGATCACCCGGGTCTTGCCCGAACCTGCCCCGGCCAGCACCAGGCAGGGGCCATCGAGGTAATGGATGGCTTCGCGTTGGGGGGCATTGAGGAGCAGCGACATGGCGGGGTGCGTCGGGTGGAGCGGGCTGCCGAGTCTACTCCAAGCGGCCCGCCGCTTCGACCCGCCTCAGCCCAGGTGGTGGTGCTGGCGGGCGTGGAACTCGTCGATGGCGACGAACTTGAGCCGCGCCTCGGTGACCTTGACCACCTCCGGGTGCGCCGGGTTGCGCTGGGCGAAGACCTCGACGTCCACGGTGACGCAGGTGTGCCCCACCTCGACGATGGCGGCGTGGAAGCTCACCAGGTCGCCCACCGAGACGGGCTGCTTGAAGACGAAGGAATCCACCGACACCGTGGCCACCTTGGACTTGGCGTGGCGCATCGCCGGCACCGCGGCGGCGATATCCACCATCGACATGATCCAGCCGCCGAACACATCGCCCGACGGGTTGAGGGCCGCCGGCATCGGCATCACCTGCAGCACCACCTCCTTGTCGGCGGGCAGCTGGCAGGCCACCGCGGCGTGCTCGGCCGGCGCCTCGGCAGGGATCGTCCGCTTGCTGCCATCGTCGCCCACCGCAACGTAGGTGAGGCGCGCCTCGGTGACCTTGACCACCACCGGGTCCGTGGGGTTGCGCTCGGCAAAGACTTCCACGTCCACGGTGACCGAGCTCCTGCCCACCGACACCACCTCGGCGTGGAAGCTGACCATGTCCCCCACCCCGACCGGCTGCTTGAAGACGAAGGAGTTGACCGCCACCGTCACCACCCGCGAACCGGCCCGGCGGATCGCCGGCATCGCCCCGGCCACGTCGACC
>JAEUNU010000257.1 GCA_016789125.1 Zoogloea sp.
CGTGCCCTATCGGAATCAGAAGATCAATTAACTGGCTCCGGGCCTGGGGGCGCTCTCATACTTGGCTTCGACAATCACGCGAACACCGGCGCGAGCGCTGCAGTTTCGGGCACCCGACGACGTGCCCCACCATCACGAGAAAGGACCCGCATCATGCCCCCGAGCCCCTGCCACGCTGCGACGGCCGCCATTGCCCCGCCGAGGCCGGGCATGCTGGCCCGGGCCGGCCGCCACGGCTTGTTCCTGCTGGGCGGCCTGAGCTTCGCCATCGGCACTGCCGGCCTCCTCGTTCCGCTCTTGCCGACCACGATTTTCTGGATCATCGCGGCCTGGGCCTGGAGCAAGAGCTGTCCGCGCCTGCAGCAGCGCCTCTACGCCCTGCCGGGCGCGGGGCCGCATGTGCGGAGCTGGCTCGAGGACGGCACGATCAGCCGCCGCGGCAAGCTCTTCGCGGTCAGCGGGCTGCTGTTCGGGCTGGCGATGACCGCCCTCGCCCTCCACGACCAGCCGCTGATCCTCACCGCCGCCGGCCTCCCCCAGCTGGCCGCCGCGCTCTTCGTGGCGACCCGGAGGGAAGGTAGTAGGTAGTGGGACGCTGCGTGCCGGAAGCGCACGCAGCGTCCAGAGCCCCATTTCCCATTACCTACTGCCTATTCCCCCATCACCTGCCAGACAGCCACACGTCCAGTCCCTGGGCGTTGAGCTCCACGTCCAGGGCCAGCAGCTTGCGCACCTGGGCCTGGGGCAGGGTCCAGCCCTGGCGGGCGGATTCCTCGTCCACCAGCTTCCACAGGTCGGCCTCGATCAGCGCCTTGCGGCCTTCGCCAGCCGCGGCGTGGTGCTCGGCGACGGCCACGTGGGCGTCGATCAGGCGATGCAGGTCGGCGGCCAGGCGTGGCACGTCGGTGACCTGGGCGTAGTGGGTGAGGTACATCGCCGCCGGCTGCTCGGCCTCCATGCGGGCCACCGAGGCGTGCATGGCCTCGGGCTCGAACTGCACCGGCGTGGTTGTGGGGAAGATGCTCGGCCGGCCGGCCACGTCCAGCGCCCGGTAGGACAGGCCGAAGGTGTCGCCGGTGAAGAAGCTGCGGCTCCGGGTGTCGAAGTAGCACACGTGGTGGCGCGCGTGACCCGGCGTGTCGAAGACCCGGATCACCCGGCCGGCAAGGTTCAGCTCGAGGCCATCGGTGGCTTCGACGATACGCCCGGCGGGCACCGGGATCAGCTCACCGTAAAGTTCCTTTGCCCGCTCCGGCCCATACACCGCCGACACGCCGGCAAACAGCTTGGACGGCTCGGCCATGTGCCGGGCGCCGCGGGGGTGCACCACCAGCTTCGCGTTGGGGAAAGCCTGCATGAAGGCCCCGGCGCCCCCGGCGTGGTCGAGGTGGATGTGGGTCAGCAGCACGAAATCCACCGCCTCGGGCGACAAGCCTGTCTCGGCGAGGGCCTGCTCGACATGCACCAGCGCGTCGTTGTTGCCGGTATCGACAAGCGCAGCCCGGCCGCCCTCCTCGATCAGGTGGATCGCCGCCACGTCGGGGCCGGTGTAGCCCGAATCCACCGCATAGATGCCGTTACCGAAAGCACTCAGACCCTGCATTGCCCATCCTCCCGAATAAAAACCCGATTCTAGCCCGCCTTGAAGCGTACAGACGCCCGCCCGCCGGCGGGCTATAAATGAAACAAGGAGGAAGAAACACCATGCTGACCCTGGAAGACTGCATCGGGCTGTCCGAGCTCGACGAAGAAGAGATCCTCGCCATTGCCGAACACGAACACATTCCCGAAATGGCCGCCGTGGAGATGGGCAACTACCTGTGCCACACGCCGGAGGGCGAGCGGCGTATCCGGCGCATGATCGTCGATGACATCCGCGCGGCCCGCGCCCGGGGCGACACCAGGCACGCCGCCGTGCTCAAGACTGCCCTCAAGCACTACGTCGCCGAACACCACCCGGGCCACGCCCGCAGCAAGCCCTGAGGGCGGCGGAGTCGCCAACACCGGAACAGCTTGGCATAATCCGCCATCCCGTTCCGATTCGATCCCCCAATGGCGCTCATCCGCTGCAACAAATGCGGCCACGTGGCTGAAGTGGCCGCCGAACTCACGGGCAGCACCCTGGCATGCCCGGCCTGCGGCAACGAAACGCCCGCCTACGACACCGTGCTATTCGTGCGCAAGGTGCTGCAGCAGTACTTTGCGCTGCGCGACGAACTGCAGCGCCTGCAGGCGGCCCAGCCCGCCCCCGCAGCGCCCGCGCCCTCCGTCGGGCCGGCCGGTGCGCTCGACCTGCACAACACCGACGCCCTCGCCAGCGACGCCCAGCACGCGGCCATCCTCGACTGGTTCCAGCGCCGCCAGATCCAGGTGCGCACCAACCCCGAGGCCGTCAACACCACCGGCTTCTTCGACGAGATCGCCGTCGAGATCGGCGACAACTACCCGCTCTACGGCGAGGTCATCGACAAGATCCGCTGGGGCCAGCAGAAGGATGTGCCCAACTTCAGCCTCAAGCTCGCCGAGCGCAGCCAGAAGGACGGCCAGGCCATCAACGCCTTCTGCAAGCGCCTCTACGATCACACCTTCCTCGCCAAGTATTACTACCAGAAGCCCGAGAAGATCGGCCGCGGCACCCTCCAGTCGGCCCCCAACATCCGCCGCTTCTTTGCCGGCGAGTGGCTTGAATGGTTCGCCCTGATGAAGCTGCTGGCCTTCTTCCAGGAGAGGCGCCGGGCGGTGTCGTGCACCCGCAACCTGTCGGTGATCTTCCCCAACGAAGACCTCCACGAGCTCGACGTGTTCTTTCTGGTCGACGGCGCCACGCCCGTCTGCATCGAATGCAAGACCGGAGAGTTCCGCCAGGAGATCGACAAATACCTGCGCCTCAAGAAGCGCCTGGGCATCGACCGCAGCCAGTTCATCCTGTGCTGCACCGGGCTCTCCGATGAGCAGGCCGCCGGCCTGTCGGGGATGTACGAGCTCAGCTTCGTCAGCCCGGCGGGCTTGGTGGCGCATCTTTCCAAGCTGTTCTGACCTGGCCGCCGGGGCGGGGTAAAATCCGCCCCCATGAACCCCAGCCGCGCCCACGAAACCCTCTTCCACGTCTTCGGCTACACCGGCTTCCGCGGCCCGCAGGAGGCCATCGTCGAACACGTGGCCGCCGGCGGCGACGCGCTGGTGCTGATGCCCACCGGCGGCGGCAAGTCACTGTGCTACCAGATCCCGGCGCTCCTGCGGCCGGGGGTGGCGATCGTCGTGTCGCCGCTCATCGCGCTGATGCAGGACCAGGTGAGCGCGCTTAAAGAGGTCGGCGTGGCGGCCGACTTCCTCAACTCGACGCTCAGCTTCGACCGGGCCATGGAGATCGAGCGGGCGATGCTCGCCGGCGCCCTCGACCTGCTCTACGTGGCCCCCGAGCGCCTCGTCACGCCGCGCTTCCTCGACCTGCTCGATCACCTCCACGAGGCCGGCCAGCTGGCGCTCTTCGCCATCGACGAGGCCCACTGCGTGTCGCAATGGGGCCATGACTTCCGGCCCGAATACCTGCAGCTCTCCATCCTCCAGGAGCGCTACCCGCAGATCCCGCGGATCGCCCTCACCGCCACCGCCGACGCCCAGACCCGCCACGAAATCGCCGAGCGTCTGCGCCTGCAGGAGGCCCGCGAGTTCGTCTCCAGCTTCGATCGGCCCAACATCCGCTACACCATCGTCCCCAAGGACAACCCCCGCGCCCAGCTCCTCGCCTTCATCCGCGACGGCCACCTGGGCGAGGCCGGCATCGTGTATTGCAGCTCCCGCAAAAAGGTAGACGAAACCGCCGCCTGGCTCGTCGAGAAGGGCATCGCCGCCCTGCCCTACCACGCGGGCATGAGCACCGAGGAGCGCGCCACCCACCCGGACCGCTTCCGGCGCGAGGACGGCATCGTGATGGTCGCCACCATCGCCTTCGGGATGGGCATCGACAAGCCCGACGTGCGCTTCGTCGCCCACCTCGACCTGCCCCGCTCGATCGAGGGCTACTACCAGGAAACCGGCCGCGCCGGACGCGACGGCCAGCCCGCCGAGGCCTGGATGGCCTACAGCGTGGCCGACCTCGTGCAGCAGCGCCGCTTCATCGACCAGGGCGAGGCCGGCGCCGAGGTCAAGCGCGTCGCCACCGCCAAGCTCGACGCCCTGCTCGGCCTGTGCGAGACCACCGGCTGCCGGCGCCAGCGCCTCCTCGGCTACTTCGACGAGGCCGCCGAGCCCTGCGGCAACTGCGACACCTGCCTGCACCCGCCCCAGGTGCGCGACGCCACCGAATCGGCGCGCAAGGCGCTGTCGTGTGTGTTCCGCACCGGCAGCCGCTTCGGCGCCGGGCACATCGTGGATGTGCTCACCGGCAAGGCCACCGACAAGGTCAAGGAGTGGCAGCACGACCAGGTGAGCACCTTCGGCATCGGCACGGAACTCGACGACAAGGGCTGGCGCACCCTCATCCGCCAGCTCGTCGCCCACGGCGCGCTGGCCGTCGACCACGAACGCTACGGCGCCCTCACCCTCACCGAATCGGCCCGGCCGCTGCTGCGTGGCGAAGCCGCCTTCACGATGCGCCTCGAAGCCCCGGCCCCCAAGAAGGGCCGCAACGTGGGCAGTGCCCGCAAGGCCGCCGACTGGCCCGAGGCCACAGGCGCCGAGTCCGAGCTGCTCAACCACCTGCGCGCCTGGCGCGCCAGCACCGCCAAGGAACGCAACGTGCCCGCCTACGTGATCTTCCACGACGCCACCCTGCGCGACATCGCCCGCAGCAAGCCCGACAGCATCGAGGCCCTCGGCACCATCTCCGGCGTCGGCGACCGCAAGCTCGAAGCCTACGGCGAAGAGATCATCGGGCTCATCGCCGAGCACGCCTGACCCACCCACCCGAACGCCCCCAGCCATGTCAGACCGCAGACTCCAGGTATTCCACGCCGTCGCCAAGCACGGCTCCTTCACGCGGGCGGCCGAGCACCTCCACATGACGCAGCCCGCCGTCACCTTCCAGATCAAGCAGCTCGAGGACCACCTCAACGCCCGGCTGCTCGAACGCGGTCACGGCAAGATCAGCCTCACCAGCACCGGCGAGCTCGTGCTGGCCTACGCCGAGCAGATCCTCGACCTGTCGGAAGAGCTCGACTCCCGGGTCGCCGAACTCGCTGGCGAACTCGCCGGCAAGCTCGACATCGGCAGCATCCCGGCGATTGCCGGCTACTGGCTGCCGCCGATCCTCGAGCACTTCAAGCGCAAGTACCCCCGTGTGCTGCCCCGCGTCACCATGGGCAACTCGCGGCACATCGAGGACGGCGTCGCCGCCCGCGACATGGACATCGGCTTCATCGAAGCCGCCACCGACAACCCGGGCGTCGAACCCCGCGTCGCCACCCGCGAAGAGCTGGTCGTGATCTGCAGCCCCAGCCACCCGCTGGCCGGCCACGCACGGCTCACCGCCCGCGAGCTCGCCGCCCACCCCTTCATCGACCGCGACCCCGGCAGCGGCCTGCGCCAGGCCGCCCACGACTTCTTCAGGGCCGCCGGCATCGCCGAGGACGAGATCACCCTCTGCGCCGAGCTCGGCAGCCTCACCGCGGTCAAGCACTTCGTCGCCGCCGGCATGGGTTTCGCGATCACCTCCAAGCGCGCCAGCCGCCTCGACGTGCAGGAGGGGCGCATGACCGCCATCCCCCTCGAACCCCGCACCTTCACCACGCTGCAGATGATCCTGCCCCGCGACAAGTTCCGCTCCCGGCTGATCACCACCTTCGCCGACTTCGTGTGCGAGGAGATCGCGCGCATCACCGAAGAAGAGCAGGCGGCAAGCTGAGGCTCCTCCGACCGTGGGGCAACACAAATGAAAACGGGCGCCCTGGAGCGCCCGTTGTTCATGCAGCGGCCGTGAAGATCACTTGACGGCCAGCAGCTCCACGTCGAACACCAGGGTGGCGTTGGGCGGGATCACGCCGCCGGCGCCGCGGGCGCCGTAGCCGAGTTCGGGCGGGATGGTTAGCTTACGCACGCCACCGACCTTCATGCCCTGCACGCCTTCGTCCCAGCCGGCGATCACGTGGCGGGCGCCGAGGGGGAAGACGAAGGGGTCGTTGCGGTCCTTGCTGGAATCGAACTTCCGGCCATCGGTGAGCCAGCCGGTGTAATGGACCTGCACGTGCATGCCGGCCTTGGCTTCCGGGCCGGTGCCGACTTCGAGGTCTTCATAGACGAGGCCGCTCGCCGTGGTGGTTTGGGTCATGGGGTGCTCCTGTTGAAAATGGGAAGTAGGAAATGAGGAGTGGGTAGTCGGGGGCGCCCGACGCGCCCGGGATTTTAAGTCAATTGCCCTTCACCCGCGCGCCGAAGCTATGGCGGAACTTGGCGACCTTGGGCCCCACCACGTAGCGGCAGTAGGGCTGGTTCGGGTTACGGGCAAAGTAGTCGTCGTGATAGGCCTCGGCGGGCCAGAAGGTGGTGGCCGGCTCGAGCTCGGTGACGATGGGCGCGTCGAAGGCCCCGTCCCAGGCCAGCTTGTCGATCATCGCGCGGGCCGCGGCCTCCTGCTCGGGGCTGAGGTAGAAGATCGCCGAGCGGTACTGGCTGCCGATGTCGTTGCCCTGGCGGTTGGGCGTGGTCGGGTCGTGGATCTCGAAGAAGACCTCGAGGAGATCCTCGAAGCTCACCACCTCGGGGTCGAACTCGATCTTCACCGCCTCGGCGTGGCCGGTGTCGCCGCTGCAGACGCTCTGGTAGCTGGGCGCATCCTCGTGGCCGCCGATGTAGCCGGACTGCACGCGGCTCACACCCTTCATCGCCAGGAACACCGCCTCCAGGCACCAGAAACACCCGCCGGCGAGGATTGCGGTGGCCGTGCGTTTTTCTGTCATCTTGTCTCTCCATCGGGCGGAAAGACTTCAAGATAAAGCAGATCGCTGGCAAAGGCGAGACAGGGCAGCGAGACCATCAGGAGCGGCGGGAAGTGGATGGTCGAGATGACCGCCGCCGCCAGCACCAGCGCCCACACCAAGAGCGCCCCCGGGCTGGCGAACACCGCGCGCACGCTGGCGCTGACCGCCTGAACCAGGCTCGCCCGCCTGTCAAGGAGCAGGGGCACCGCAAAGGCGGTGATGCAGAACACGATGGCCGCCAGCACCGCGCCCATCAGGCTGGTCCACAGGTGGAAGCGCAGCACCCGCCCGCCCTCGCCCGCCGGCGCGTCACCCGCGCCGATCATGAAGCTGTACACCGTCGCCGCGTCGCTCACCCAGATCAGGAACAACAGGCAGCACACCCCGGCCAGCACCCACAGGCCCCGCGGTGCCTGCCGGAAGCCCGCCAGCACATCGGCCAGCCCCGGCTGCTGGCCGGCCACGGCGGCCCGCCGCAGCGCAAAAAAGCCCGCCAGCACCGCCGGCCCCACCAGCAGGAAGCCACCGGCCAGGGGCAGCATCATCGGCGCCAGGCCGAAGTGCATGAGCAGCGAGAAGATCGCGACGCCGATCAGCGCAAACACCGCGGCGAAACCCGCCGCCGAGGCCGGAAAACGGCGGAAGGCCCGCCAGCCGCCGGCCAGCACGGCAAACACGGTGGCGACGGAAATGCGGCGGGGGTCGAGGCTTGGCGGCACGGCGGCGCTCCGGAATCCAAAAGCCCATTTGCCTCCGCCCGGCCTGCAACGTCCATGACCTGAATCAATCCCGCCGGGCGCCCCTCAGCGGAAAGACAGCGAGAACAGCATGTCCAGCGCGTTCTCGCTGCCGGCGCGGCCGATCACCGACAGGCGGCGGGTGAGCAGGTAGCTCAGCTTGATGACGCTCGAGGTGCCGCCGATGCTCTGCTCGAAGGACAGCAGCGCCCGCGCCGACAGGCGCTTGCCGAGGGTCACCACCTGCCCGGGCAGCGCCGCCGCCTGACTCGACGAGGCGCTGCTGGACCCGGTCACGCTGCCATTGGCGACGCTACTGCTCTGCACGCGGCTGCGCGGGTCGATGTTGTTGCCAAAGGAGAACTCGTCGAAGCCCAGCGACTTGGCGATGTTGCCCGGCAGGCTGCCACCACTGCCACCCAGCAGGGCCTGGGCCGCCGGCAGCAACAGCGCCATCTCGCCGCCGGAGCCCTGGTCGGGCGGCCGCCCGAAGACGATCCAGCCGAGCTTCTCGGGGTCGGGCACGTTGGGCTCGGAGACCAGCCGCACCACCGGCCGCCGCGCAGTGCCGCCGACGCCCACGCCAGCCTCGACGGCCAGCCCCTTGCGCAGGGCGATCACGTTGAGCCCGGGGTTGGCGAGCGAGCCGCTGAAGGTGATGATCCCGCGCTCGATGCTGAGCCGCTGCCCGTAGCCCTCATACACCCCGCCGACGGTGCGGATGGTGCCCGTCGCGGCGAGGGGCCGGCCCGGGCCGGAGACCAGCGACAGCTCGCCGGCGAGGCGCGTGTCGAGCCCGAGGGCCCGCACGTAGAGCGCGTCGCCGAGATTGACCGTCAGGTCGGTGGACATCTGGAAGGGGCTCGCGGGCTTGCCGGCCCCGGCCGGGCCCAGCACCACCACGTCGTCGCCCAGGCTCGGGGCCGGCGTCTGCGACAGCCCCACGAAGCCGGCGTCGGCGGCAAGGCGGCCCTTGAGATGGGCAAAGTTCCAGCCCGAAGCCACCTCGCCCTCACCGCTCAGCACCAGCCACTGGTCGGCGCGCTGCAGGAGCGGCAGACGCTCGGCACGGAACACGAAGCGCCCCTCGCCGCTCGCCAGCTGCACCCCGCCGCTGGCCTTGAGGGTGCCCGGCGTGGCGGTGAGGCGGGCCAGGTCGATGCGCTTCTCGTCGGGCTTCACCCGATTGGGCGACACGAAGCTGAGCTCGTCGAGATTGAGGCGGTCGCGGTTGAAGTCGGCCACCAGGGTGCCGCCCTCCAGGTGCAGGCCCTGGTCGGCCATCACGAAGGACAGGCGCTCGCCACGCAGGCGCCCGGCGGCCTCGGGGCGGGCCGGCGTGCCGGCCAGGGTGAACTCGCCCTTCAGGCTGCCGTCGGTCTTGAGGTTCTGGTCGGCCAGCGGGCCGGCCCAGGCGATGGAGGGGATGTCGATGCGCGCCGAGCCCAGCAGCGGCGCGCCGGGCACCAGGCGCAGGGCCCCGTCGGCGCCGCGCTCGGCCAGCGCCGTGCCGGCCCCCGAGGCGCTGCCCAGCCGGCTGCCGTGGGCGCTGAAGCCGAAGGCCAGCCGGTTGGCCGCCGCCGAAAGGGTGAGCTGCAGCTCGTCGAGGCCGAGCTGCACCGGCGAGTCGCCCTGCAGCACCAGGTCGCCCTTTTCGCGGAAGAAGCGCACCACGCCATTCACCTGCTCGGCGATGTCCACGTCCCACTCGCCGCCGACCTGCAGCGAATCGCCCCGGGACTTGACCGCCCGGGTGCTCGGATCGAGGATCAGCCCTACCTGCATGCCGCTGACGCTGCCCCGCGCCACGATGTGGCGCGCCTGCCAGCGGGTCTCCTCGAAACGGTAGAGGCCACCACCGCCGCCTCGCAGCTCGGCCCGGCCGAGGCGGACGAGATCCGGCGAGAGCAGCAGCTGCGCCGGCGCCATCAGGCGCAGGGCGTAGTCGCCGCCGACTTCCAGGCCGGCGAGCTGGCCCTCCCAGCGCAACCCGTCGGCGAGAGCGCCGGCGAGGTTCATGGCCAGGGTGGTCTTGCCCCGCGCCGCCAGCTCCAGCCGGGTGGTGTTGGCCGCCCGGTTGCCGTCGATGAGCAGCGAGGCCCGGCGGACCAGGGCCTCGTCGCCACCGCTGCGCAGCCCTTCCAGATCGAGCTTGAGCTTCATCGCGCCCTGGCGCCCCTCGGCGAGCTGCCCGCGGCCATTGAGCGCGTCGAGCAGCAGGCTGCCGAAGCGCAGCTTCTCGCCGGCCAGTTCGAACTCGCCGTGGGGCTGGGCCGGGCTGCCGCGGAGCACGCCATCCACCCGCAATCGCCCGCCCAGCCCGTGGCCGAGGGCCGCCAGCTGGGGCGCGTCGAGATTGAGGGCGAGCCCGTCGCCGGGGCGGCCGTAGCGGCCCTTGGCGAGGAGCCGGTTGCCGGCCAGGTCGAGCGCCACGTCGGCGTCGGTGAGCCGGCTGCCGTCGACTGCCAGCGCGGCGCGGCCGGCCAGGGGCTTGCCTTCGAGGGTGCTCGGCGCCAGGTCGAGCGCGAGAGTGGCGGCCAGATGGGGCACGCGCCGGCCGGTGGCGCTGAAGCGGGCGTTGAGATCGGCCGGCGGCGCGCTGGCGACGAAGGCCCGCGGGTCGAAGCGGCGGAGGCTGCCGCTGGCCTCGAAACGCCCGTCGCCGGCCAGCGCGAGCTTGCCGCGGACGTCGAGGCGGGCGTCGCGGGCGGTGGCGAAGGCCTCGTCGAGCATGAGTTCGCCGTCGGCATGGCGGCCCTTCACGCGCAGGGCCAGGCGGGGGTCACGCAGGTCGACGTTGAAGCGCTGGCCGGCGGCGTCAGCGCTGGCGCTGAGGCGGCCGGCGATCGCGGTGCTGACCGCGCGTTTGTCGAGGCTGCGGGCATCGAGGCCGCTGATGGCGAGATCGCCGTCGATGCGGCCGAAGCCCCCGCTCTCCGCCTCCGTCGCCCGCCAGCGCAGCTCGCCGCTGGCGCGGCCCTTGCCGGGCAGGCGCAGGTCGAGCTGCGAGGCGGCCAGCTCGCCGTCGGCCCAGCGCAGCGCGGCGGCCAGGGATTCGACGGGCAGGGCGCCGCTGTCGTAACTGCCGGGGGCGTGATTGACGAGCCTGAGCGGGCCGCTGACGACCCACCCGGCCGGCCCGCTCGCGCCGGCGGCAGCGGTGGGTTCGAGGGCGAGGTCGATGTCGAGCAGCGCCCTGGGCGCGGCGGCGTGGAAGCGCTGCGGGTCGACACCCTTGACTTCGATATGCGCCGACTGGAGCGGCAGCGGCGCGAAGGGCGTGGCCACCGTCACCGCCCGGCCGGCCATGCCGGCGCCGCTGACGCGGGCGTCGAGCACAAGCTTTTCGAGATCACCGGCGGCGCCTGCCGCGACGGTGTAGGGCTCGCCGGCCTGGCGGGTGGTGAGGACAGCCTGGGCGGACAGCGGAAAAGGTTTGCGGCCGCCTATGCCGAGCTTGCCGGTGAGCTGGCCGAAGGGTGCGCTGAGGCGCAGCCCATCCACGCGATGCTGGCGGCCGTCGGAGTCGAGGCTGCCGGCGATGCCGGTGATTTCGAGATCGGGCGCAGCCGGCTGGCCGCCCTCGAGCTTGCCGATGGCGAGGCGGTCGATCTGGAGCCGCCCAACATGCACGGCAGCCGGCAGCTCGAGGCTGGCCGGCATCACCGTCGGCTCGTTGTTAGGCACGGTGGCCACCTGGACGTCTGCGGCGGTCAGCACTGCCACGTCGAGCCCGCGGCTGGCGAAGGCGCCGGGGCGCCAGTCGAGGCTGAGGTCGACCACATCCACCTGCAGCGTGGGCGTGCGCACGTGGAGCGCGCCGAGCTTGAGCTGGCCGAGCAGATAGCCCTCGGGCCGCTCGATGCCGACCGTTCCGCCGCTGAGCCGCGCGGCGAACTCAGCCACCCGCTCCAGCCCCGACTGGGTCGCCCCCAGCCAGCCGACCAGCGCCAGCACCACGATGAGAAGCCCGAAGCCGGCCGCCAGCAGCCCGCGCAGGATGCGCACCGGCCAGCCGGCACGACGCGGCGCCGGCACGGGCGGCGCGTCGGGTGGGGCGACGGGCGCCTCGATCATCTGCGGATCAGCGCTCAGCCGAACAGGCTGGCGAGGCCGGTGCCCGGGTCGTCGACGCGCATGAAGGCTTCGCCGACCAGGAAGGCATTGACCTGATTGGCGCGCATCAGGGCCACGTCGGCCGGGGCGAGGATGCCGGACTCGGTGACGACGATGCGCCCCGCCGGGATGCGCGGCAGCAGGTCGAGGGTCGTCTGCAGGCTGACCTCGAAGGTACGCAGGTTGCGGTTGTTGATGCCGATGAGCGGGGTGCGCAGCTGCAGGGCCTGCTCAAGCTCGTCACCGTCGTGCACCTCGACCAGCACGCCGAGGCCGAGGCTGTCGGCGACGGCTTCCATCTCCTGCATCTCGGCCAGGCTGAGGGCCGAGGCGATCAGCAGGATCGCGTCGGCGCCCATCGCGCGGGCTTCGTACACCTGATAGACATCCACCAGGAAATCCTTGCGCAGGGCCGGCAGGCTGCAGGCGGCGCGGGCGGCCTGCAGGTATTCGGGGGCGCCCTGGAAGAACTGGCGGTCGGTGAGCACCGACAGGCAGGCGGCGCCGGCCTTTTCGTAGCTGGCGGCGATGTCGGCCGG
>JAEUNU010000048.1 GCA_016789125.1 Zoogloea sp.
GCCTGCCGCGGCGCGTGGTCCGGGCGCCCGACACCGCCCTCGCCGGATGCCGAGGCGGTCGGGCCGGCGGCTGAACGCCGCCCCTACGCCTCCCGGTACGGCCCGGCCCCCAGCCCGATCGGCGCCGGCGCCGCCTCCACCAGCTTCGTAAAGATCCGCGCGAAGTCCTCCTCGCCCTTGCCCGTGCGCGTGCCCCGCAGCGGGTCGTCCGCCAGGAAGCCCGCGTCCGCCCGCGCCCAGTCCTCGGCCGTGAAGTACTGGTGCAGCAGCGGCAGCACCTCGCGCTCCTCGAGCAGCATGTGCTCGCGGTAGAACGTCGCGTACGTGTCGAACGCGGCCCGAAACGCCTCGAACCCGCCCGCCTGCCCCGCGCGGTAACAGGCCAGCGCCGACTCCAGCGCCTGGATCCGCCCCTCGGCTTCGCCGTGCTCGCGCTCCAGCCGCTCCAGCGCCGCCGCCCCTTCGCCCGTCCTCTGCCGCAGCGGGCCGAACAGGTAGCGGTCTTCCTTCGGGTGGTGGCGCTTTTCCGGGTAGGCTTCCAGGTAATGCACCATCGCCGCCAGCAGGCCCTGGTCCGCTTCCAGCCGGCCCGCTCCGATCTCGCCGATCAGGTGGCGCATCGCGTGGATGATCGCCGCCAGCGACTGGTGTTCGTCCATCAGGATGCGCATCGCTTCCATCGCTCTCGTCCTCCTTGGGGTTCTTCGGGTGCGACCGGGTCGTCAGGTGCTGAGCATGGCCTGGTGCTTGCCGCCCAGGCCCAGGTAGGCTTCGATCACCCGCGGGTCGTCGGCCAGCGCCTGCGCCGGGCCTTGCATCGCGATCTGGCCCGTCTCCAGCACGTACGCGTAGTCGGCCACCTGCAGCGCCGCCCGCGCATTTTGCTCCACCAGCAGGATCGATACGCCCCGCCGGCGCAGCTCCGCGATGATCCGGAAGATCTCGCGCACGATCAGCGGCGCCAGCCCCAGGCTCGGTTCGTCGAGCATCAGCAGCCGCGGCTTGGCCATCAGCGCCCGACCCACCGCCAGCATCTGGCGCTCTCCGCCCGACAGCGTGCCCGCGTACTGGCTGCGCCGCTCTTTGAGCCGCGCAAACAACCCATACACTTCTTCCAGCGTCTGCCCGTGGTCACGGTGACCGCCCCGGTAGCGCTGGAAGGCGCCCAGCATCAGGTTGTCTTCCACGCTCATCTCGCCGAAGAGCTCGCGCTTTTCCGGCACCAGGTTCATGCCGCGCGCCACCAGCCGTTCGACTTCGGGCACGATCTCGACCGTGCCGTCGAACTGCACCCGGCCCGTCGAGCCCAGCACGCCCATGATCGCCGACAGCATCGTCGTCTTGCCCGCGCCGTTGGGGCCGATCACCGTCACGATCTGGCCTTCGCCCACCGTCAGGCTCGCGTTCGTCAGCGCTTCGACCTTGCCGTAGCACACGCTCAGGTCCTTCACTTCGAGGACCGGGGCCCGGGCAGGCGTGTTCGTGTGTGTTTGCGTCCGTGTTTGCGTCTGTCCCATCTTCGCGCTCTCCCGCTTTCAGTCCACGCCACCCAGGTAGGCTTCGAGCACCGCCGGGTTCTGCTGGATCTCGTCGGGCAGCCCTTCGGCGATCTTCTGGCCGAACTCCATCACCACCACCCGATCCACCAGGCCCATCACGAAGTCCATGTCGTGCTCCACGATCAGCGTGGCCATCCCTTCGGCGCGCAGCTTCTTCAGGAGCTCGCCCAGCGCTTCCTTCTCTTTGAACCGCAGCCCCGCCGCCGGTTCGTCCAGCAGCAGCAGGCACGGGTCCGAGCACAGCGCGCGCGCGATCTCGAGGATGCGCTGCTGGCCCAGCGCGAGGCTGCCCGCTTCGTCGTACAGGTGCGCCTGCAGGCCCACGCGCTCGATCTGGTAGGCCGCTTCCTTCAGGAGCCGCGCTTCCTCGCGCCGGTCCAGCCGCCAGGCCGCGCTCAGCACGCCCTGGTGGCTTCTGAGGTGCGCGCCGATCGCCACGTTCTCGAGCACCGTCATCGTCGGCAGCAGCTTGACGTGCTGGAAGGTGCGGCTCATGCCCATGCGGGCGATCTCGCGCGAGTCGTGCCCGGCCACCGCCTTGCCCAGGAACCTCACTTCGCCCGAGGTGGGGGTGTCCACGCCCGAGAGCTGGTTGAACATGGTGCTCTTGCCCGCGCCGTTGGGGCCGATCAGCGCGAGGATCTCGCCCGCCCGCACGGTGAGGTTCATGTCGTTGTTGGCGACGAGCCCGCCGAACTTCCTCGTGACGTGCTCGGCCTCGAGGATCAGCGTGCCCGGCGCGGGCAGCGCGCGCCGCGGCAGCGCTTCGGCCGACGGGTCGATCTCCTTGCGCACGCCCTTGACCGGGACGAGCTTGTTCAGGATCGGCCACAGCCCGTCGCGCGCGCGCTGCAGCACCAGCACCATCATCAGGCCGAACACGATCACTTCGAAGTTGCCGCTCGCCCCCAGCAGCCGCGGCAAGATGTCCTGCAGCCATTGCTTGAGCACGGTGATCACCCCCGCGCCCACCAGCGCGCCCCACACGTGGCCCGCGCCGCCCACCACCGCCATGAAGAGGTATTCGATGCCGATGTGCAGCCCGAACGGGGTGGGATTGACGAAGCGCTGCATGTGCGCGTACAGCCATCCCGAGGCACAGGCGTGCAGCGCGGCGATCACGAAGATGATCATGCGCGAGCGCGAGGTGTTCACCCCCATCGCTTCGGCCATCACCATCCCGCCCTTCAGGGCCCGGATCGCCCGCCCTTCGCGCGAGTCGAGCAGGTTCTGCGTGGTCAGCACGGCCACCAGCAGGAACGCCCAGATGAGGTAGTAGATCTCGCCACCTTCGTCGAGCACCCAGCCGAACACGCTGATCGGCGGGATCCCGGTCAGGCCGGTGTGCCCGCCCAGGCTTTCCATCGTGCCGAACAGGAAGTACAGGCTGATGCCCCACGCGATCG
>JAEUNU010000120.1 GCA_016789125.1 Zoogloea sp.
GCAAGGAAGGTTCGAGGCGAACAGTTGTTGGCCGCGTCGCTCAGATGCAGGGGAACCCATGTGTACACCAAGCCGCGTTTCTTGTTGCTCCCCATAAACTCGCCGGCCAAGGCGTGTACAAGCCTACGCTGCTTGCTCACATGCAGCCTGCTGTCCTCCCCGTTAATGGGCAAGGCGGCCAACGTGTCGGTCTGCTCGGCAAGCAAGTTCAACGCGGGTTGTCCGTCCGGGTTGCGCAGGATCTCGAACAGCACCAAGCCATACAGCTCTTCCGGCTGCCAAACCAGGCTGACATGGTCATTCTTGATCTTGGAGCTGTCTTGAAATCTGAAAATTTCCCGGTCGGAAAACATATCCACGCGCATGAATATCTTGGCGCGTATCGAAGTGAAGGACTGAAGACCGATCGCCAAGCGCAGTAGGGCGCGGGTGAGCTCCCTTATGGTGCTCCAGTCCTGCGCCAACCTGTCGAGCGCGTCGAAAACCACCAGTAGGTTCTGCCTTTTTCCGGCCAGTTGGTCGTCCAGCTGCGAGAGCGTATCCGAGTAGCGGCTGGGCTGCTGTTGAAGCAAGCCGATGGTGGCGGCCAGGGTGTCGATCCTTCTGCCGAGCATGTCCTCCACAATGCGCAGCAGCAAGGCCTTCCATATCAGGTCGGGGGTGCCGATCGACTGTTGTCGGATTTCGGCCAGCTCGTCCACCGTGGGCGCCAACACCTGCTTCTTATCCGAGCCATTGAAGCCGATCCTGACCTCGGTGGACTTGAGTTCAGGAAACCGGTAGTACCCCGCTAGCTTGTCGCGGATGTCCTTGTTGCTGAGGGCGTGGGTCCAGAAGCTCTTCCCCATGCCGCGCTCGCCCACCACAAGCTGCCGACGCAGGTCGAGCACGCCTCGGTGCCCGGCCGGCAAGAAGACCTGTTCGAGCATGATCGTGGCGTTCGGCTCCACCCTCCACGCCAGCCGAAATTCGGCAATGGCTTGGCGGATGGCGGTAAAGGAACTGAGTTCGTAGTTCAATTTTCGGCCTCGTCAGGGGCAGACTCGAGGATACGGTCAACCGCGTCTAGAAACGGCCGGAAGCTTTGTTCATAGAAAGCGGTCGTCAGCTGTGTGGGCTGTCGAGATGGGTCGAAGTCCACGAACGCCGGGTTGAACGGAATTATCAGTGGGGCGTGGGGGGCCGAATCGTCCTGCTGGGTGAACCGGAGGGGATCAGTTTGCACCCCGGCCTCGTCGTCATCTTCGGCGTCGTACAGGTACTCGGAATACAGCTCGTATATATCGTCGTGAAACCGGTCAGCGGTATCCGCGTTCAGGCTTGCTTTTGCGTAGACTGGCCGCAATCTTAGACGCCACTCGGCGCTTCGTCCCTGCGCCGCGTCGCGTTGCGCAAGGAGCTGCAATGCCGCGAAAAGCGCCCTATATCCCTCGATCGTTTGCGTCTGGGCAGTGCCGAACAGCAGTACGGTCGCACCGAGCCCGATAACCGCCGGCGCAGCAAGCTCCGCCAGGCCAGCCCGGCTGTCAATGAGTACTGCGTCGTAGGAAGCGAGTGCGACGATGCGGTCGATCATGGAGGAAACCTGCTGGCCGACCGACACCGTCCCCGTTTCGTTAACATCTTCGAGCATGGCGCGCGAAAGCTTGGGCAGGATATTTTCGGGCGCGGTCTCGGATTTGCGGCCGATTGCCGGCATGACGTCGACCACGCCGCCGCTGGGCGATGTCAGCCGGCTGGTGCCTACGAACTTGTGCAGTAGGTCCTCACCGACGCCGCCTATGCCATCCTCGACGAGGAAATCGATAACGCCGTAGTCGGGCAGCCGTCCCTCTTCGAGCAGCAGGTGACCCAGGCCAGGGGCCTCCAAGTCCAGGTCGATCACGAGTACGTTGTAACCGCGTCGAGCCAAGTCGGTGGCCGTTACCGTCAGCGCGGTGGAGCGGCCGACTCCCCCTTTCAAGGACGCAAACACCACGCGAGGTGGGCCGAAAGTTGAGGTGGCAACAGGTTCGGCCAGCCAGCCAGTGCCCACGATGCGGCGATCGACCAAGTAGCAAAACTGCTCCCCTACCTTTACCGGAATGCGCTCGAGAGACGTCAACATAGGAGACGCACCGTCTTCGGTAGGGTAGACCACCGGTCGGTCCTCCCGAGCATAGGCGCCGAGGTACTCGATAATGCGCAGCCCCAGCGGGTCGATGTGCGACTCGTCATCTGCGGGCGTACCCTTTACGCTGGCTCGCACCTCCGCTTCCGCTGGTGCTGGAACAGACAGACGTTCGGCGGCAAAAAAGCTCAGGCGGCCGGTTGCGTCGCGCAGCACCGTGCCCCGCTCTACGAACGCCCCTCCGCCCCACTCCTTAAGAATCTGGATCAGGGCGGGCAGCGCATCATCGAAAAGCACGGGCATCACTGCTCCTCCATCTGGCCGACCAGCTTCTTTGCGTCTTCCTGCCACCCATCCACGTAGACAGCGGAGACTTCTTGCGTTGGCGCGTAGCGCATATCCGTATGCCACCCCTTGAAAATCTGAGTGTTTCTTGCCAAGTGCAGAAGCTCACCGGACCGACGACCTTTGGCCGTATCCAGCAGGAAAGTCTTCAATTCTGGAAAATGCTTGTAGTAGGGATCGTTGCGTCGCTGCTCGCTCGCCAAGGGGCGCATGCCACTCTGGATCATCATCTGCTTCAAAGCTAATTCGCCAGTCAGACCATACAGATAGCCTGCCACGGCCTTCGCGCCGGGTTGGGCGCCCGCTGTGTTTAGGGAGTAGAGTGCGTCGGCAGCCTTTAAATGTCGTCGAGCGGAGTTTTGGTAGTCGTTCGAGTAGGCCATGGCTTAGAACGGGGCAGGTGGGGTGGGGGAAGATAGCGTACTCCAAGGGCGGCGGGTACCCCGTTCCGGAAAAACGGTTACTTATCCGAGGTGACGCTCTCCTTGGCTGGGGCGCGATTCGATTCGGCAGTGGGCAACGTACGCAGCGATGGATCCCCGCCCCTCCAGCCCCAGCCTCACACCCCCCCCTTCATCGACTCCCCCACCCCCTGCAGCGGCCCGAGGGGGTTGTTGCGCACCTCGGTCTCCTCGATCTTCGGGCGGCCGCTCCATTGCTTGTAGACCACCTTGTCGTGGATCACCACGATCAGCGCGCCGAACTTCCAGCCGGTGGTGAGGGTGTCGCGCTTGAAGTTGAGGAAGTCGAGCATGAAGTTGCCGACCCGCTTGCGGTCGATGTGGCTGGGCTCCATGAAGTAGCCGACGCAGGCTTCCTGGGCCTTCATGCAGTCGACGATGCCCTTCGGGATGGTGCCGAGTTCCTGCAGCGGCGAGGGCAGCACGGCGCGTACCACCTGCGAGTGGTTGAGGATCTGCACATTGGGGGTGCGGGCGGGGTCGAAGCCGAGCTCGCGCACGTCGTCCATGCTGCTGCGGTAGGGGACGATCTGGTCGAAGCTGTGCTTGGCGTCGTCGAAGCCCTGCCACTGGTTGCTGACGGCCTGCTTCGAGGTGGGCAGGAGGCCGGCGCAGCCGCCGAGGAGGCCGGCGGCGAGGGCGAGGATGAGGCTGCGCCCCCAGCGCTTCGGTGTTGCCCCGCGACGTGCGCCGCAGGGCCCTGGATGGATGAGGCTGGGCATGGAAGGGCTCGGCAAGCTCGGTGGTCTTCCACCTCAGCCTAGCCTCCGCCTTGCCGGGCGGCAAGGCGGGAATCGGCGGGCCGGCTGGCCCACCGGGAGGGCTTACTGCATGAAGGGGTAGTCGGTGTAGCCGGCCGCGCCGCCGGTGTAGAAAGTGCCCGGGTCGGCGGCGTTGAGCTGGGCGCCGGCCTTGATGCGGGCGGGGAGATCCGGGTTGGCGAGGAAGGGCACGCCGAAGGCCACCGCGTCGAGCTGGCCGGCCTCGACGGCGCTGGCGGCTTCGAGGGGGCTGTAGCCCATGTTGCCGATCAGCACGCCTTCGTAGGCCTGGCGGGCGGGGGTGAGCACGTCGCCCTTCTGCTGGCCGAGGAAGTCGGCGCGCATCACGTGCAGGTAGGCCAGCTTGTAGGCGTTGAGGCGCCCGGCGAGCCAGGTGACGAGGCCCACCGGGTCGCTGTCCATCATGCTGTTGAAGCTGTTGAGGGGCGAGAGGCGCAGGCCGACCCGGTCGGCGCCCCACACGGCGCAGGTGGCGTCGAGCACTTCGAGGAGCAGGCGGGCGCGGTTCTCGAGGGGGCCGCCGTAGGGGCCGCTGCGGCGGTTGGCGCCGTCGCGCAGGAACTCGTCGAGCAGGTAGCCGTTGGCGCCGTGCACCTCGACGCCGTCGAAGCCGGCAGCCCTGGCATTGGCGGCGGCCTTGCCGAAGCCGGCGACGATGGCGGGGATCTCGTCGTCGCGCAGCTCGCGGGGGGTGACGTAGGGCTGCTTGCCGTCGGGGGTCCGCAGCTCGTTGTTGGTGATGGCGATGGGGCTGGGGCCGACCGGCTGGGCGCCGTCGTTGTAATAGGGGTGGCAGGCACGGCCGCCGTGCCAGATCTGCAGCACGATGCGCCCGCCGGCGGCGTGCACCGCGTCGGTGACCTGCTTCCAGCCGGCCACCTGGGCCTCGGAGTGGATGCCGGGCTCGTTGCCGAAGGCGCCGTTGCCGGGCATCGCCATGGTGGCCTCGGCGATCAGCAGGCCGGCGCTGGCGCGCTGGGCGTAGTGGGTGGCCATCAGGTCGGTGGGGATGTTGTCGGCGCTGGCGCGGCAGCGGGTGAGGGGCGCCATCAGGATGCGGTTGGGCAGCAGCAGGGCACCGGCTTGCAGGGGCTGGAACAGGGCGGACATCGTGCTCTCCGGGTGAGTTGAGGGGACGGAAAGGAAATGGCTCAGGCCTGGCGCTTCACGGCCCAGGCGGCCATCAGCAGGCCGGCGAGGATCATCGGCAGCGACAGCCACTGGCCCATCGACATGCCGAAGGTGAGCAGGCCGAGGAAGTCGTCGGGCTCGCGGCCGAATTCGGCGATGAAGCGGAAGGCGCCGTAGCCGATCAGGAAGACCGCCGACACCAGGCCGCGGGGCCGCGGTTTGGCCGAGAACCACCACAGGATGCAGAACAGGCTGAGCCCTTCGAGGGCGAACTGGTAGAGCTGCGAGGGGTGGCGGGCGAGGCCGTCGACCTGCGGGAAGACCATTGCCCAGGGCACGTTGGTGACGCGGCCGACGAGTTCGCCGTTGATGAAGTTGCCCATCCGCCCGGCGGCGAGGCCCAGCGGCACCAGCGGGGCGATGAAGTCGGTGACGGCGAGCCAGGGGCGCTGGGTGCGCCGGCCGAACAGCCACATGGCCACCAGCACGCCGAGGAAGCCGCCGTGGAAGGCCATGCCGCCCTGCCATACGGCGAGGATCTCGGCCGGGTGGGCGAGGTAGTAGGCGGGCTTGTAGAACAGCACGTAGCCCAGGCGGCCGCCGAGGATCACGCCGAGCACGCCGTAGAAGAGCAGGTCGTCGATCTGCTGGGGCGTCCAGCCGAGCTCGGGCCGGCGGCGCGCGTGGGCGCGGCCGAGCACGACGAAGAGGATGAAGGCGACGAGGTACATCAGCCCGTACCAGCGGATGGACAGCGGGCCGATGGAGAGGGCAATGGGGTCGAACTGGGGGTGGACGAACATCGGTGTGTCTGCGGCGGTGTGGGGCCGGCCGGGCCAGGCCCGGCGGCGCGATTGGGTCGCTTACTGGAACTGCTTGCGGAAGGCTTCGAACTCGTTGGTGAGCCATTCGAGCTGCTGGCGCAGGCGGCGGACTTCCTCTTCGAGCTCGCCGACGCGGCTGCCACGGGGGGCGGCGGCTTCGCCGGCGGTGTCGAAGGCGTGCTGGCTGGCGGCGGCCTCGCCGCTCATCAGGTGGGTGTAGCGGGCTTCCTTGGTGCCGGGGGCCTTGGGGAGCTGGATGACCATCGGCGGGTATTTGTCGCCGAGCTTCTCGAGGATCTCCTCGACCTCGGCGGGGCTGCCGAAGGCGTGCATGCGCTCGCAGCGGGCGCGGATCTCGCCGACCGTCTGCGGGCCGCGCAGCATGAGGATGGCCAGCACGGCCTGCATCGGCGGGGTGAGCGAATGGCGCAGGCGGATCTGGTGTTCCCATTTGGCGACCCGCGCGCCGGCCTGGTGGCGCTGGCTGACCAGGCCACGCTCGACGAGGCGGTCGAGGGTGGCGAGCACGGTGGCCTCGGAGAGGCTCATCACCGGTTCGCGGCCGGTGAGCTGGTTGCAGCCGCCGACCAGCGCATTCACCGACAGGGGGTAGCTGTCGGGGGTGACGAAGGCTTTCTCGATGAGCACCGCGAGGACGCGCACCTCGAAGTCGTCGAGGTCGAAACCGGGGTTGGCTTCGGGAGCGTCGGCGGGGGGCGTGGTGTCGGTCATGGTGGGCTTCCGGTTGCGGGCGAGGGCGTCATGATAGCCGAGGCGTCGTGACAGGGCTGCGGCAGGCTGGCCTCAGTGGGCGCCGTGGCACTTCTTGTACTTGCGGCCGCTGCCGCAGGGGCAGGGGTCGTTGCGGCCGACCTTGGGCTCGTCGCGCTTGACCGGCTCGCGCAGGCTGCCCAGGGGGATGGGCGGCAGCTGCACCGGCGGCAGCTCGTGGAAGGCGGGCCACAGGGCGGTCTCACGGGCGACGTCGTCGATGAGGCCGCGGCCGGCGCCCTGCAGCGCGGCGAGGCAGTCGGCGGGGCTGCGCTGGATGTCGGCCTCGATGTCGGCGGGGGCGGCGTAGCTGCTGTCCACCAGGCCGGCGGCGAACCATTCGCCGATCAGCGGCAGCTGCTCGACGGCGCCCAGGTCGGCGAGGCAGACGACGAGCAGGTCGAGGAGTTCGAGATCGGCGCCGGCGTCGGGCTTGTCCTTCAGCAGAGCGGCTTCACGGGTGCCGATGTCTGCCAGGAAATCCACCACCGGGCCGCGGGCGGCGTGGCCGGCCAGGGCGGCGAGGGTGAGGGCTTCGAGGGCCGCGGCGCGGGACCACAGGCTGGCGGCGTCGTTGTCGGCGAGGCGGGTGAGGGGGGCGATGTCGCCGTCGCAGCAGGAGGCCAGGGCGCGGCCGTAGCTGTCGTGGACGAGCTGGCCGAAGACTTCGTCGATGCTGGCCTCGTCGAGGTGGCCGAGGGCGGCCAGCGGCCGGTAGGCGCGGGTGTCGCGCCAGGCGGCGAGGAGCAGCATGGCGTAGAGGTGCAGCACGTAGCCGTCGGCCTTGGCCGGGGCGGGGTCGGCGACGAGGGCGTCGAGCACCGCGACGAGGGCCGGCGCGAGCTCGGCCCGGTGGGCGTCGGCGAGGGCAAGGGCCTCCCGCGGCTGGCTGGGGCTGAGGTGTTCGAGCTGGGGGGCGAGGGTGGTCCAGAGGTCGGTCATGGTGTCGTGGGCTCAGGCGGGCAGCAGGCGGGCGAGGTAGCGGCCGGTGTGGCTGGCAGGGTTGGCGGCGAGGGCTTCGGGCGAGCCGGTGCCCACCACGGTGCCGCCGCCGTTGCCGCCTTCGGGGCCCATGTCGATGAGCCAGTCGGCGGTCTTGATGACGTCGAGGTTGTGCTCGATGACGACCACGGTGTTGCCGTGGTCGCGCAGGCGGTGGAGCACGCTGAGGAGCATCTCGATGTCGGCGAAGTGGAGGCCCGTGGTGGGCTCGTCGAGGATGTAGAGGGTGCGGCCGGTGTCGCGCTTGGAGAGCTCGAGGGCCAGCTTGACGCGTTGGGCTTCGCCGCCCGACAGGGTGGTGGCGCTCTGGCCGAGGCGGATGTAGCCGAGCCCGACCTGCATCAGGGTGTCGAGCTTGCGGGCCACCAGCGGCACCGCGCTGAAGAAGGCGAGGGCCTGCTCGACGGTCATCTCGAGCACCTCGAAGATGCTCTTGCCCTTGTAGCGGATCTCGAGGGTTTCGCGGTTGTAGCGCTTGCCGTGGCAGATGTCGCAGGGCACGTACATGTCGGGCAGGAAGTGCATCTCGACCTTGATCAGGCCGTCGCCCTGGCAGGCCTCGCAGCGCCCGCCCTTGACGTTGAAGCTGAAGCGCCCGGGGCCGTAGCCGCGGGCCTTGGCCTCGGGCACGCCGGCGAAGAGGTCGCGGATGGGGGTGAGCAGGCCGGTGTAGGTGGCCGGGTTGGAGCGCGGGGTGCGGCCGATGGGGCTCTGGTCGACGTTGATGACCTTGTCGAAGTGGTCGAGGCCGTGGATGGCGGCGCAGGGGGCGGCTTCGATGCTGCTTCCGTTGAGGTGGCGCGCAGCGAGGGCGTGCAGGGTGTCGTTGATGAGGGTGCTCTTGCCGCTGCCCGAGACGCCGGTGACGCAGGTGAACAGGCCCACCGGCACGTCGATGTCCACATTCTTGAGGTTGTTGCCGCTGGCGCCTTCGATGCGCAACTGGCGCTCCGGGTCGGGGGCGTTGCGTTTGGCCGGCACGGCGATCGAGCGGCTGCCCGACAGGTAGGCGCCGGTGAGGGAGTCGGGGTGGGCGGCGATCTCGTCGGGGCGGCCCTCGGCGATCACTCGGCCGCCGTGCTCGCCGGCGCCGGGGCCCATGTCGACCACGTAGTCGGCCATGCGGATGGCGTCTTCGTCGTGCTCGACGACGATCACGGTGTTGCCCATGTCGCGCAGGCGGCGCAGGGTTTCGAGGAGGCGGTCGTTGTCGCGCTGGTGGAGGCCGATGGAGGGCTCGTCGAGCACGTACATGACGCCGGTGAGGCCGGAGCCGATCTGGCTGGCGAGCCGGATGCGCTGGGATTCGCCGCCCGACAGGGTGTCGGCGGAGCGGTCGAGGGAGAGGTAGTCGAGCCCCACGTTGATGAGGAACTGCAGCCGCGCCGAGATTTCGGAGACCAGCTTGTCGGCCACCTGGCCGCGCTGGCCGGTGAGCTGGAGGCCGTCGAAGAACTCGCGGCAGCGGGCCAGCGGCAGGCGGCTGACTTCGGACAGGTTGCGCCCGCCGATCAGCACGAAGCGCGCCTCGGTGCGCAGGCGGGTACCCTGGCAGGCCGGGCAGGCGCAGTTGGCGCGATATTTGGAGAGCTCCTCGCGCACCGCCACCGAGTCGGTCTCGCGGTAGCGGCGTTCGAGGTTGGGGATGATGCCCTCGAAGGTGTGCTCCTTCGTCACCTGGCGGCCGCCGTCGGAGAGGTAGCGGAAGGCGATCTTGTCGCGCCCGGAGCCGCCCAGCACGATGTTGCGGATTTTTTCGGGGAGCTCCTCGAAGGGCGTCTCGATGTCGAACTCGTAGTGGTCGGCGAGGCTGGCGAGAAGCTGGAAGTAGAACTGGTTGCGGCGGTCCCAGCCGCGGATGGCGCCGGAGGCGAGCGACAGATCAGGGTGGGCGACGACGCGCTCGGGGTCGAAGAAATCGACATTGCCCAGGCCGTCGCACTTGGGGCAGGCGCCCACCGGGTTGTTGAACGAGAACAGCCGCGGTTCGAGCTCGGCCAGCGCGAAGCTGCACACCGGGCAGGCGAACTTGGCGGAGAAGAGGTGCTCGGCACCGCTGTCCATCTCGACGGCGATGGCGCGGCCCTCGGCGTGGGTGAGGGCGGTCTCGAAGGATTCGGCGATGCGACCGCGGAGATCCTGGCGCACCTTGAAGCGGTCGACCACCACCTCGATGACGTGGCGGCGGTTCTTGTCGAGCACCGGCATGTTGTCGAGTTCATGCACCACGCCGTCGACACGCACCCGCACGAAGCCCTGGGCGCGGAGCTCGGCGAAGAGGTCGGACTGCTCGCCCTTGCGCCCGCTGACCACCGGGGCGAGGATCATCAGCCGGGTTTCCTCGGGCAGCGCGAGTACCGCGTCGACCATCTGGGAGACGCTCTGGGCCTCGAGGGCGTGCTCGGGGTGGTCGGGACAGTGGGGCGTGCCGGCGCGGGCGTAGAGGAGGCGCAGGTAGTCGTGGATCTCGGTGACGGTGCCGACCGTGGAGCGCGGGTTGTGGCTGGTGGCCTTCTGCTCGATGGAGATCGCCGGCGAGAGGCCTTCGATGAGGTCCACGTCGGGCTTTTCCATCAGCTGCAGAAACTGCCGCGCGTAGGCCGACAGGGATTCCACATAGCGCCGCTGGCCCTCGGCGTACAGGGTGTCGAAGGCCAGCGAGCTCTTGCCGGAGCCGGACAGGCCGGTGATCACCGTGAGCTTGTCGCGGGGGATGTCGAGGGCGACGTTCTTGAGGTTGTGGGTGCGGGCACCGCGGATTTTGATCGCGTCCATGGAGCGTTCGGGGCTGAGAGGCAACCTGTTAATATACGCCCCTTGCCCCTCACCTCGCAGCACGTTTAATGGCTTCTTCCGACATCGACAAGATGAGCCCGGCCGAGCGCCGCGCCGGTGCCTCGCTGGCGGCGATCTTTGCCCTGCGCATGCTGGGGCTCTTCCTCATCCTGCCGGTCTTCGCGGTGCACGCCCACGGCATGCCCGGCGGTGACAACGTGGCCCTGGTGGGCATGGCGATCGGCGCCTACGGGCTGACCCAGGCTTTCCTGCAGATTCCCTTCGGCGCGGCCTCCGACCGCTTCGGGCGCAAGCCTGTGATCGTCTTCGGGCTGCTCCTGTTCATCGCTGGCAGCGCCGTCGCGGCGATGGCCAGCGACGTGCAGACGGTGGTGATCGGCCGCGTGCTGCAGGGCGCCGGGGCGATCTCGGCGGCGGTCACTGCGCTCGCCGCCGACCTCACCCGCGACCAGCACCGCACCAAGGTGATGGCGATGATCGGCTCGTCGATAGGCCTGGTGTTCGCGCTGTCGATGGTGGCGGCACCGCTGCTTTACGCCGCGATCGGCATGAGCGGGCTGTTCTGGCTCACCGCCGCGCTGGCGGTGGCTGCGGTGTTCACCGTGATCTTCGTGGTGCCGGCCGCGCCGCCGGTGCCCCGCGCCACCGGGCGCTTCGCCGAGGTGCTCGGCAACGGCCAGCTGATGCGGCTCAACTTCGGCGTGTTTGCGCTGCACCTGATGCAGACCGCGATGTGGGTGCTGGTGCCGGCCGGGCTGGTCGCCGCCGGCCTGCCGATGCCCGAGCACTGGAAGGTGTATCTGCCGGCGGTGCTGCTGTCCTTCGTGGTGATGGTGCCGGCGGTGATCGTGGCCGAGAAGAAGGGCGCGATGAAGAAGGTCTTCAACGCCGCCATCGGCCTGCTGCTCCTGGTGCAGGCCGGCCTCTACGCCACCGGCAGCAGCGGGCTGTGGCCGCTGGCCATCCTGCTCACCCTGTTCTTCGTGGCCTTCAACGTGCTGGAGGCCACCCAGCCGTCCTGGATCTCCAAGATCGCGCCGCCCCACGCCAAGGGTACGGCGCTGGGCATCTACAACACACTGCAGTCCATCGGGCTGTTCCTCGGCGGGGCGCTCGGCGGCTGGCTGGCCCAGCACCAGGGCCCTGCTTCGGTTTCGCTGCTGTGCGCCGGGCTGGCCCTGGCCTGGCTGATCCTCGCGGCGGGCATGGCGCCGCCGCCGGTGCGCCGCGTGGCCGCCGCCTGACGCAACCCCAGAATTTTTCAGGAGAAACAAATGGCTTCGGTCAATAAAGTGATTCTTGTCGGCAACCTCGGCAAAGACCCGGAAACCCGCTACGCGCCCAGCGGTGACGCGATCTGCAACATCACCCTCGCCACCACCGACACCTGGCGCGACAAGGCCAGCGGCGAGAAGCGCGAGGCCACCGAGTGGCATCGGGTGGTGTTCTTCGGCAAGCTCGCCGAGATCGCCGGCCAGTACCTGCGCAAGGGCAGCCAGGTGTATGTGGAAGGCTCCCTGCGTACCCGCAAGTGGCAGGACAAGGACGGCCAGGACCGCTACACCACCGAGATCCGTGCCGACGAGATGAAGATGCTCGGCAGCCGCCAGGGCATGGGCGGCGAAGGCGCGCCGGCCCGCAGCGAAGGCGGCTACGGCGGCGGTCGCGATGCCGGCGGCTTCGGTGGCGGCAGCGCGGGCGGCAGCTACGGCGGTGGTGGTGGCGGTTTCGGCGGCAGTGCGCCGGCCCCCAGCGCCCCGGCGGCCCCCAAGAAGCCGGCAGGTGGCGGCAGCTTCAGCGATTTCGACGACGATATCCCGTTCTGAAGCGTACGAGCCGGCTGTCTCCAGGCGCAGTCAACGACAAACCCCCGCACAGCGGGGGTTTCGTCGTTTTGGGGCCTGCGCTGCGGAGCCGTCAGCGCTCCTGAGTGGCCGCGACTGCGTTTGCTGCGCCTTCGTCGGCCTCGCGCCCGGCGAAGTACTCGCGGGTCAGGCGGACGATGAGCGGGGAAAGCAGCAGCAGCGAGATGAGGTTGGGGATGGCCATCAGGGCATTGAGGGTGTCGGCGACCAGCCAGGCGAAGTCGAGGCTCAGCACCGCGCCGAAGTAGACCGAGACAGTCCACAGGATGCGGAAGGGCTTTTCGATGAGGGTGCCGACCAGGAATTCCCAGCACTTTTCGCTGTAGTAGCCCCAGCCGAGGATGGTGGTGAAGGCAAACAGCGTGAGCGACACCGCGAGCAGGTATTTGCCGACGCCGGGCATCGCCGCCTCGAAAGCCTGGGCGCTCAGCACCGCGCCGGTGGCGCCGGAAGTCCAGACGCCGCTCACCATGATCGCCAGGCCGGTCATGGTGCACACGATGATGGTGTCGATGAAGGTGCCCATCATGCCTATCAGGCCCGAGTACACCGGGTCGGGGGTGGCGCCGGCGGCCTGGGCGATGCCGGCGGTGCCGAGGCCGGCTTCGTTGGAGAAGATGCCGCGGGCGACGCCCTTCTGGATCGCCATCATCACCGTCGAGCCGACGAAGCCGCCGGTGGCGGCGGTGGGGTTGAAGGCCTGGGTGAAGATGGTGGCGAAGGCCTCGGGGATGCGGTCGGCGAACACATACAGCACCACGCCCACGCTCAGGATGTAGCCGATGCACATGAAGGGCACCAGCCACTCGGCCACCGCGCCGATTCGCCGGATACCGCCCAGCACCACGGCGCCGGTGAGCACCACGAGCACGATGCCGGTGATCCAGGTGTCGACGCCGAAGGCGTTATGCACCGCGCTGGCGATGCCGTTGGCCTGGACCATGTTGCCGATGCCGAAACCGGCCAGCCCGCCGAAGATCGCAAAGGCGGTGCCCAGCCAGCGCCAGTGCCGGCCGAGGCCGTTCTTGATGGCGAACATCGGGCCACCGGCGTGCTCGCCCTTGTCGTCCACCTCGCGGAACTTCACGGCCAGCACGACTTCGCCGTACTTGGTGGCCATGCCGACGAGGGCGGTCATCCACATCCAGAACAGGGCGCCGGGGCCACCCAGGGCGATGGCGGTGGCCACACCCGCGATGTTGCCGGTGCCGACCGTGGCCGACAGGGCCGTCATGAGCGCGGCGAAGGGCGAGATCTCGCCCTCGGCCCGGGAGCCGGGGCGGCGGCTCTGCCAGATCATGCGGAAGCCGAAGCCGATCTTGAAGATGGGCATGAAGCCCAGCCGGACCTGAAGGTAGAGGCCGGTTCCGAGGATCAGCACGATCATCGGAACGCCCCAGACGAGATCGTTCAGGGCAGTGAAGAAACCATGGAGGGATTGCATCGGGGAGATCCAGGAGGGATGTGTGCGGGCGGGTAGGGTGGAGCCGGGGTCAGCCCCGTTTTTCGGGCAGCAGGGCGTCGGGCCAGGCGTCGGGGGGGAGGTCCTTGTAGCGCAGGGGCCATTGCTCGATCATCGCGGCCACGTCGGGGGCCTCGTCCATCAGGCCTTCCTGGGCCCATTGGCGGAGGGCTTCGCGGCCCCATTGGTTGTCGTGGGCATGGCGCTTGAGGCCTTCGACCCGCATTTTCCAGATCGGATTGTCGTTCATGGTGGCGTGGAGGGCTGTCGTGGGTGCGTGCCGGGGCGCTCCCGGCGCAAGTCCGGATTCTAACGGCCGGCGGTGGATGCCGGGGCCGTGTCGTGCTCGCCTTGCCTACAATATGCGTTTCCCGCAGAAGGCGTTGTGTCCATGAAGATCGTGATTGCACCCGACTCCTACAAGGAGAGCCTGTCTGCCGCCGAGGTGGCGCGGGCGATCGAGGCGGGTTTTCGGGATGTGTTTCCGGAGGCCCGCTTCCAGTGCCTGCCGGTCGCCGACGGGGGCGAGGGCACCGTCGACGCGATGGTGGCGGCCACCGGCGGGCGCCGGGTTGCGCAGCGGGTGACCGGGCCGCTCGGGCAGTCGGTGGAGGCGTTCTACGGCCTGACCGGGGACGGCGCGACGGCGGTCATCGAGATGGCCGCCGCCAGCGGCCTGGCGCTGGTGCCGCCTTTGCAGCGCAATCCGCTGCTTACCACCAGCTTCGGTACCGGCGAGCTGATCCGCGCGGCGCTCGATGCGGGGGCGCGCCATCTCATCATCGGCATCGGCGGCAGCGCCACCAACGATGCGGGCGCCGGCATGCTGCAGGCGCTCGGGGTGGCGCTGCTGGACGGAGCCGGCCGGGCCCTCGGCCCCGGCGGCGGCGGGCTGGATGCGCTGGCACAGCTCTGCATCGACGGGCTCGACCCGCGCCTGGCCGAGTGCCGCATCGAGGTGGCCTGCGATGTGGACAACCCGCTCACCGGCGAGCGGGGCGCGTCGGCGGTGTTCGGGCCGCAAAAGGGGGCGACGCCGGCGATGGTGCAGCGCCTCGATGCCAATCTGGCCCATTTTGCTGCGGTGCTCCAGCGGGTGCTGGGGGTTGTGGTGGCCGAGGTGCCCGGTGCCGGCGCGGCGGGGGGCATGGGGGCGGCGCTGCTGGGCGTGGTGGGGGCACGCCTCCGCCCTGGTATCGACATCGTCACCGCCGCGCTGGGCCTGGAGGCGGCGGTGGCCGAGGCCGACCTCGTCATCGTCGGTGAGGGCCGGCTCGACGCCCAGAGCCTGCGCGGCAAGGCCCCGCTGGGGGTGGCCCGCATCGCCCGGCGCCATGGCAAGCCGGTCATCGCGATTGCCGGTGGTCTGGGGGACGATCTGGCCGCGCTGCAGGCCCATGGAGTCGATGCAGCCTTCAGCGTGGTCCGCAGGCCTTGCTCGCTGGACGAGGCGCTGGCCGCTGCGGCGGACAACCTGCGCACGGCCGCGCGCAACATCGCTGAGGCCTTGCGCATCGGTGGTGGTCTGCCGGCTTGTCCGGGCCGGGCTGGCGGCGCGGCGCCCTGAAACGCCTTGCCTTGCTGGGGCTGGGAGAAAACGATTGTGTGGCCCACGGGCGGCCGTCCACCCTTTCCGGCAACGAACAGGCGCCGCCCGGCTTCGGGCGGGGCGAGGCGCACGATCAGCGTCGCGTCGCCCCTCCAGCGCCCTTGAGCTTGCGCTGCAGACCGGCTTGTCTGGGCGCCTCGCCCCGGTTGGCCTGCACCTGGGCAGGGGGAATGTGTGAAAACGCGGCCCGGCCGGGCTCGTCTTGTGGCTCAGGCAGGCATGGGCTTGCGTTGGCGCAAAGGCCTCCAGCCCCACCAGCTGTTACACTCTCGACCTTAAAGCCGTGTGAACACCGGCCTTCCGAGGCAATGGGCGGCAACATTCTCTAGGGTTTCAGGCAAGGCTCCCGGGGGCATGCAGGCCGTTCGGTTTCGGCTGCTCGTGTTTTTGGTACTTCCGTACGCTTGCGTGCTCAAAGTGTTTATTGATTTTGACAAATTCACGGCTATGCTAAGGTAATGCTCTGACTTGGCGGTGACGCCGACGAAACTGTTACCATTGTAAAAATCACGTTATTTAGCGTTCGAATCCATGGCCGTCCCGCACGAATCTCCCGAAAAGGAATACTGCAGCACCTCTGAAGCAGCCCAGCGCCTGGGGCTGTCGCTGGGTACTGTTCAACAGATGGTCGAGAACGGCCAGCTGGACGGCTGGAAGACCGCCGGTGGCCATCGGCGGATCCGGGTCAGTTCGATCGAGGAGTTCCGAGCCCGCTCGATGGCGGGCAGTGGGGCTCAGAACCAGTCGCGCGCGCCGGCCAACACCCTGCAGATCCTCGTCGCCGAGGATGACCGCATTCTCCAGAAGCTTTACGAGCACACCTTCTCGTCCTGGGGCCTGCCGCTTCAGGTGCGCATGGTGTCCAGTGGCATCGACGGGCTGCTCGAGATCGGGCGGATGGCGCCGGACCTGCTGATCACCGACCTGCGCATGCCGGGTATCGACGGTTTCGAGATGATCCGCCGCCTGCGCGCCGATCCGCAGCTCCAGGAGCTCGATATCGTCGTCGTGAGCGGCCTCGCCGATGACGAGATCCTCGAGAACGGCGGGCTGCCGGCCGACGTGATCCTCTACAGCAAGCCTGTTCCCTTCCGGGAGCTCAAGGGTTATGTGCAGGCCAAGATCATGGCCATGCAGCGCCGGGGCCGCGCTGCCTGAGCCCACCCGCTCTCGACCTGCCCCCTCTCCGGAAACCCGGTAGTCCTCCTGCCGGGTTTTCGTCGTTTACCCCCTGCACTTCCTGACATCCAGGCACGCCAGCGCAGCAGTCGCGAAGCGCGGGCGAAGCATCCCTCGTGTCATCGCGGTTTGCCGATGCGTGCCCGGTGACGGGAGCGCGAAGTCCTCCGGCCGACGCTTCCACGCCTGCATTGAGCGCCCTTGCTGCGATGCCCCTTCACACCTGCCTGAGCTGGCGGAATCCCCGGACGGGGCCTGGCTGCTGATCCCCTTTGTGAGCCGAAGTGTGATTTTTTTGCCGTCGACCCTCATCGCCTGAGGGCCTTCGGATGTCAGTCAAGCTGTCTTTTTTATAAAATTTTGTCAAATTCGAATGCGTGTGGAATTCTCCTGCGCTGAAAATTGCATCCGGCACTAATTTATTTGTCAAATTTCTAGTTGTTGGCAAAAAATGAATTTTAATGGCGTCCTTTCCGGGCGCCTGTTTTGATTTTGACGATTATGGGCGGGTCTCGTGTTGGTGAAGTGGAGAGAGCACGCATGTCCCGGAGGCGCTGGCGATGAACGTGGGCATGGCGATGCTGCACGCGCTGCGTCTGTCGGATGGCCGCGGTGGGAGGCCTCGTGTCGATCGATGCATCGAGGCATCGATGCGTGAGCTGGTTTCCGATGCGGCCATCACCGGGGCAGCCCTCGTCCGTCATCTCGAGGACGTGCGTTTTGCCTGCCTGCGGGCGCTGCGCCAGCTCCTGCGCGCCCTCGACGCCGAACGTATCGTGATCGGCTGCATCAGCCCGGACGGTGCGCGGCTGCATGAGGAGCTGGCCTGGGCGCAGGGCTTGGCGCCGTGCGGCGAATCCGAGCGGGTGATGTCCTGTGCGCCCTTCCGGGATGAGCTCCAGCGCTGGCTCGACTCGACCCTGCCGGCGGCCTGCCTCGGCATCGATCCGGATTCTGCCGCCCGGCACGAGACGTCCTGCGATCACTTGCTGCTGGTGCGGGGCGAAGGCGTGGCCGAGGGCGGGGGGCTGGCGGTGATCGCCGCCCAGCTGCGCAGCCCGGTCGCACTCGACCTGGCCGAGGCGCAGGCGGTCTCGCTCCTGATTGCCGAGTACTACCGGCGGCGCAGCAGCTTCAGCCGCTGAAAGCCGGGGCCGCCACGCTGCCGATGAGCCGCCGCCAGTGCGCGGGGGCGGCCTGATCCAGGCAGCGCCCGAGAAAACTGCGGGCAGCGGCCAGATTGCGTTCGGCCTCCGGGCTCAGGCTTTCGCCCAGGCCGAAGCCGTCGCCACGCACGCATAGCACGAAGGCCGGCGGTGGCGGCCGGCGCTGGATGTCCGCGTAAACCTGCAGCACGGCCTCCGGCGCGAGGGCGTGGGAGCTCATCGGCCGGGTGGCGGCCGGGCCGGTTTCGCGAAATTCGAAGGGGGCTGGCGTGCCCGTTCCTGCGTCGATGAAGAGGGCCAGCGAGTGGCCTTCGAGATCGAGGGCGTGCTCGATCTGCAGCTGGAAGTCGCTGACCAGCTGGACATCCGGCCGGGCCTGCTCCGCCAGCCAATCCATCAATAGAGGCCCGAGGGCGTCGTCGCCCCGCGACGGGTTGCCCACCGCGAAGACCACCACCGACATGCCTCAGCCTCCGCTGGTGGCGCTATCCACCAGGCTGCCGTCGGCGTCGATGAGCTCGACCGCCAGCGGCATCTTGCCGAGGGCGTGGGTGGCGCAGGACAGGCAGGGGTCGAAGGCGCGGATGGCCACCTCGATGTGGTTGAGCAGGCCTTCGGTGAGCTGCCGCCCGTCGAGGTAGCGGCGGGCCACCTGGCGCACGGCCTCGTTCATGGCCTGGTTGTTGTGGGTGGTGGAGACGATCAGGTTGCAGTAGCTCACCAGGTCGTCGTCGCCCACGCGGTAATGGTGGATCAGGGTGCCGCGCGGGGCTTCGATGATGCCGACCCCTTCGCGCCCGCGGGGGCCTTCGGCGAGGCGGTCTTCGGAGAGCAGGTCGGGGTCGTCGAGGAGCGCGCGGATGACTTCGGCGGCGTGGAGCATCTCGATCATCCGCGCCCAGTGGTAGGCCAGCGGGGCGTGGACCGGCTCGCCCTCGCCGTGGGCGACGAAGGCCTGGCGCTCGAGCTCGGCGAGCGGGCTGGGGATGAAGTCGCAGTTCTGCACCCGTGCCAGCGGGCCCACCTTGTACCAGCCGCGGGCGGCGCCGAGTTCGGTGATGAAGGGGAACTTCATGTAGCTCCAGGGCTTCACCTCCTCGGTGATGTGGCGGTCGTAGTCGGCGCAGGGCAGGTGGTCGAGGACGATCTGGCCGCGGGCGTCGCGCAGGCGCAGCTTGCCGTCGTAGAGGTCGAGGGCGCCATCGGCCCGCACGATGCTGAAGAGGTGGCTGCGGAATAGCCCGAACTCGTCGTACAGCGAGCCGTTGGTCTCGTGGAGGCGGCGGGCGAGGTGCACCGCGTCGCGGCTCCAGAGCACGATCTGGTCGGCGTCCTTCAGCAGCTCGTCGCGCTCGGCGGCGCTGAGGGATTTATTGACCCCGCCGGGAATCGCCCCGGTGCCGTGCACGCGCTTGCCGGCGGTGATGCGGATGACCTCCTGGCCGAACTTGCGCAGCAGCACGCCCTGCCGGGCGACCTCGGGGTAGGCTCCGGCGACGCCGACGATGTTGCGCTGCTGAACCGGCGATTCGAAGCCGAAGAGCAGGTCGGGCGACGACAGATGGAAGAAGTGCAGCGCGTGGGACTGCAGGACCTGCCCGTAGTGCATCAGCCGGCGGATCTTCTCGGCGGTGGGGGTGATCGTCACCGCGCCGACCACCGGGTCGAGGGCCTTGGCGGCGGCCAGGTGGTGGCTCACCGGGCAGATGCCGCACAGGCGCTGCACCATCACCGGCACTTCCCAGTAGGGGCGGCCCTGGATGAATTTCTCGAAGCCGCGGAATTCGACGATGTGCAGTCGCGCCTCGCGCACGTGGCCGGCCTCGTCGAGGAGCAGGGTGACCTTGCCGTGCCCTTCGACCCGGGAGACGGGGTCGATGGCGACCCGGCGCAGGCTTTCGCGGTTGGCAGCGGTTTCCAGTTCGAAGCTCATGGGTGCTCCTTTGGAGCAGGGAGGAGTGAGGAGATAGGAGTGAGGAGGCCTTTTTTAAACTTTTTGCGCTGACGATCGTGAGCGCAAAGCGTTTCAGCAAGGCCTCCTAACTCCTCACACCTTACTCCTCCCCGCCTCAATCATAGTGCAGCAGGCCGCCCGACAGCCGCGGCGTGCGCCCGGCCAGCAGGTCGGTGAGGAATTTCCAGATCGCCGGCCCGGAGGGCGGGCAGCCGGGGATGAAGTAATCCACCCGCACCACCTCGTGGATCGGCCGCACCTTGTCGAGGGGAAGCGGGAGCTCCGGGTCGTTGGGGATCTGGCCGTTGGCGACGCCGTCGCGGAACTGGTAGACCTCGCGCAGGCATTCGGCCAGCGGGATGTGGTTGCGCTGGGCCGGCAGCCCGCCATTGACGGCGCAGGCGCCCAGCGCGATGAGTGTCTTGCAGTTGCGGCGGAACTCGCGCAGCACATGCACGTTCTCGGCGTTGCACACGCCACCCTCGATGAGGCCGATGTCGCAGGGGCCGACGTCCTTGATGTCGGTGAGGGGCGAGCGGTCGAACTCGATGAGCTCGACCAGCTCGAAGAGGTGCTCGTCGATGTCGAGGAAGGACATGTGGCAGCCGAAGCAGCCGGCCAGCGATGCCGTGGCGACGCGCAGCTTGCGGGGCGCGGGGCTGTTCATGACGACTCCTTCAGGGTCTTGCTGCGGATCGTCGTGATGTCGAAGCTGCGTTTGCCGATCGGCACCGCGAAGCCCGTACCCTTGGGCAGGATCACCCCCACCGGGCAGATGTGGGCGGCGGCGTCGGTGGCGGCGAAGTCGGTGTCGCCGAGGCGGCCGGATTCGGCATTGACGACCAGGTGCTTGCCGATGCCGCGGCCGGTGAGGGCGAACACGGACTTGCCGTCGATCTCGCGGCTGGCGCGCACGCAGAGCTCGCAGAAGATGCAGCGGTTGAAGTCGAGCAGCACGTCGGGGTGGCTGGCATCCACCGGGCGGTCGGGGAAGAAGTGGCGGAAGCGCGGGGTGAGCACCTCGTATTCGTAGGCCAGGGCCTGGAGTTCGCAGTTGCCGCTTTTTTCGCAGGAGGGGCAGAAGTGGTTGCCTTCGACGAACAGCATCTGCAGCAGGCCGCGGCGCTCGCCGTTGATCTCGGGGGTGTTGCTCTCGACCTCCCAGCCCTCCTTGGCGGGGGTCGCGCAGGCCGACACGTGGCGCCCGGCGGCCTTCACGACGCACAGCTTGCAGCTGCCGTGGGGCGGGAAGTCCTTGTGCCAGCACAGGCTGGGGATGTAGTGGCCGGCCTTGCGGGCGGCTTCGAGGATGGTCTGGCCGTCGTCGAAGGGCACCGGCTGGCCGTCAAGGAGAAACTGCTTGGTCATGATCGGGCACCTTTCGCGCAACAACCTGTTCCGTCGGGCGGCAGCCAGCGCACCCGGAGGGGGCTGTACGGGCTCATTTTTCTTCCTCCTCGTGGGTCTCGAGGTGGGCGCCGTGGTCGTCGCGGCCGGTGAGCTGGCGCGCTTCGGCGAGGGCAGCGTCGAGGTCGAAGGCGGGCTCGAAGTCCAGCGATACCAGGCGCCGCTCGTAGGCCGGGCGGAACTTCTGCAGGGTGTCGATCACCGGGTTCGGGGCGGCGCTGCCGAGGCCGCAGTGGCTGGCGTTCTTCAGCAGGCGGTCGAGCCAGTCGATGTCGGCCAGGTCGGCCTGGGCGCCGTGGCCGTCGGCGAGTTTGTCCATGAAGCCCTTGAGCAGCGCGGTCCCGACCCGGCACGGGGTGCAGAAGCCGCAGCTCTCGTGGGCGAAGAAATGCACGAAGGCGCGGGCCACCTCGAAGAGGTCGCGGGTGCCGTCGAAGATCATGAAGGCCCCGGCGGTGGGCACGTCTTCATAGGCGATGCGGCGCTGGAACTCGTAGCCGGCCAGGCAGATGCCCGACGCGCCGCCCACCTGCACGGCCTGGGTGTCGCTGGCGCCGCAGTCTTCGAGGACGCGGGAGATCGGCACGCCGAAGGGGTATTCGTAGATGCCGGGAAAGGCGCAGTCGCCCGAGATCGACAGCAGCTTGGTGCCGGCCGACTGGGCGGTGCCGGTGGCGGCGAAGGCCTCGCCGCCCTGGAGGGCGATGAGACAGGTCTTGGCCAGGGTCTCCACGTTGTTCACCACCGTCGGTCGACCCAGGTAGCCGCAGGTCACCGGGAAAGGCGGGCGGATGCGGGGTGTGCCGCGCTTGCCCTCCAGCGATTCGATGAGGGCGGATTCCTCGCCGCACACATAGGCGCCTGCCCCCAGGTGGATGCGGATGTCGAAGTCGAAGCCCTGTTCGTGGAGGATGCGCATGCCGAGAAGGCCCTCGGCCCGGCGTCGGGCGAGCACGGCTTCCAGTTGCGGCAGCAGGTGGCTGTATTCTCCACGCAGGTAGAGAAAGCCTTCTGAGGCACCCACTGCCCAGGCGGCGAGGGTCATGCCCTCGAAAACCAGATCGGCGTA
>JAEUNU010000121.1 GCA_016789125.1 Zoogloea sp.
CGGCACCCACGAGGTGAGCCTCGGCTGGCAGGACGGCTTCAGCGCGGTCGAGCTGTCGGCCGGCGCCTGGGACGGCACCGACTTCGTCTTCGGGGCCTACGACGGCGGCGCCCCCATCGCCACCGACGGCGCCGGCAAGCCGCATGGCAGCGACTTCCTGGTCGACTGGGTCGAGTTCGACTTCCCGGTCGTCGGCGTGCCGCTGCCGCCGAACGAGGTGTAAACAACCAGCGAATCGGCGTAGCCCCGGGGAATCCCCGGGGCTGTCGGTTTTTTTTACACAGGCTTTGTTTTTTTTAGCAAAGTTATTGAATTGATTGAAAAGTTTTTCTGGCACCAGAATTGCATCTGTGACAGAAAATCTCATCGGAGTCAGTCATGTCTTCAAAGCTCGTCTCTTCCATCGCCCTGACGGCGTGCCTGCTGGCCAGCGGGGCAGCCTTCGCCGACGTGCTCTACGAGCAGGCGCCCACTGTCGATGCGACCGGCCTCAGCGCCAATCTCAGCGGTGATCCGCTGCTTACCCAGAGCATCCCGTCGCTGGGCAGCGTCACCCTCGACAAGATCAACTGGTGGGGCTACCGCGATCCCGTCAATGACCCCTTCCCGGCCGAGGTCGAGAGCTTCGAGGTTTACCTCAACGGCTCCGTGGTGGCCGGCGTGCTGAGCAGCTCGGTGGTGGGTAGCCTGCCCAACACCAACCGTTCGCTTCTCAAGTACACCCTTGACGTCACCGACGCGCCGCTCACTGCGACCGAGATCGGGGTGACCAACGTTAATGACTTCGTTGGCTGGTTCTGGCAGGGCGCGGGTGTCGACGCGGCCGGCGCGCAGCTGGTGGCCTTCAGCCTCGAGGGCACCCGCAACGGGGGCGTGGTGCCCGAGCCCGGCATGCTGGCCATGCTCGGCCTGGCCGGCCTGGCACTGCGAGCTGCCTCGCGCAAGCGCGCCTGAGCGGCAGATAGCCCATACAAAGAGCCGGCCCTGTCCGGCTCTTTTCGTTTGAACCGAAGGATCATCGTGTCATTTCTCGGACTGGAACGGCCCCGCATCGACACGCCGATGGGGCAGGCGCTCGAATGCGCTCTGGGGCTCTTGAAGCGGGTCGGCTTTTTCAGCATGTTCATCAACCTGCTGACCCTGACCTCGTCCATCTACATGATGCAGGTCTACGACCGGGTGCTGGCCTCGCGCAGCGGGCCGACGCTGCTCTATCTCACGCTCTTCGCCGCGGCCTGCCTGGCCACGCTGGCGGCCCTCGAGGTGGTGCGTTCGCGCCTGCTGGTGCGCCTCGGGGCGCGCTTCGACGCGCAGCTGTCGGGGCTTGTCTTCGTGCGTACCCTGAGTGGTGGCCGCAGCGCCCAGGCCCTGCGCGACCTCGACCAGCTGCGCGGTTTTCTCACCGGCGCGCAGATCCTCAGCCTGCTCGACGCGCCGTGGATGCCGATCTATATCGGCCTCGTCTATCTGCTCCACCCGTGGCTCGGCCACGTGGCGCTGGTGGGTGGCATCCTGCTGTTCCTGCTGGCGCTGTGGAACGAGCGCTCGACCCGCGCGCCCCTGGGCGAGGCGGGCAAGCAGATGGCGGCCGGCACCCAGTTTGCCGAGGTGTCGGCGCGCAACGCCGAGGCGATCCGCGCGATGGGCATGCTGCCCGGCCTCACCGCCCTGTGGCGCAAGCGCCATGACCTGGGCATCGGCCTGCAGGGCGTGGCGAGCGACCGGGCCGCCAACGTGGCGGCGGTGGCCAAGGCGCTGCGCTTCTTCCTGCAGATCGCCATCCTCGGTGTCGGCGCCTGGCTGGTGATCCTGCAGGAGTGCACCGGTGGCGTGATGATCGCCTCGTCCATCATCATGGGCCGCGGGCTGGCGCCGGTCGAGGCGGCGATCGGCGGCTGGCGGGCGTTTCTGATGGCCCGCGAATCCTACGGGCGGCTGCTCAAGGGCTTCGGCAACGACGCCGCCGACGCGCCGACGATGCCGCTGCCCAAGCCCGAGGGCAAGCTGGTGTTCGACGGGGTCTCCGGCGGGCCGCCCGACTTGCGCAAGTTCACGGTGAGCAACCTCAGCTTCACCCTGGAGGCGGGGCAGGTGCTTGGCATCACCGGGCCCAGTGCGGCGGGCAAGTCCACGCTGGCGCGGCTGGCGGTGGGGGTGTGGCGGCCGGGCAGCGGGGTGGTGCGCCTCGACGGGGCGAGCATTTCCGACTGGAGCCGTGAGGATGTCGGCCCGCACATCGGCTATCTGCCCCAGGACATCGAGCTCTTCCCCGGCACGGTGGCCGAGAACATCGCGCGCTTCGGCGAGGTCGATGCCGAGAAGGTGGTGGACGCGGCCCGGCTGGCCGGCGCCCACCAGGTGATCCTCGAACTGCCCCAGGGCTACGACACGCCGATCGGGCCGGCGGGGGTCAATCTGTCGGGCGGCCAGCGCCAGCGGATCGGCCTGGCGCGGGCCTTCTACGGCCGGCCGCCGCTGATCGTGCTCGACGAGCCCACCTCCAACCTCGACGCCGAGGGCGAGGCGGCGGTGCGCCAGGCCATGGAGGCCCTGCGCGGCCAGGCCACGGTGATCGTGATTGCCCACCGGCCGGCGGTGCTCGGCGGCACCGACCAGCTGATGGTGGTGCTGAAGGGCCAGATCGTCAATTTCGGGCCGACCTCCGAGGTGATGCCGCAGATCACCCGCCGCGTGGTGGCGCGGCCGGAGGGGCTCCCGCAGGAAGCCGGAGGTGCTGCCCATGTCTGAACTTGCCCGTGAATTCGAAGCCGCCCTGGTGGTGGGCGAAGAAAAGGCCGTCGCCGAGGCGAAGCGCTGGAACCGCATCGGCTACGCGGTGCTGGCCGGCACCTTCGGGGTGGCGGTGTTGTGGTCGTCGCTGGCACCGCTGTCGTCGGCGGTGGTGGCCCAGGGGGCGGTCAAGGTGGACAGCAGCCGCAAGAAGATCCAGCACCCCGAGGGCGGAGTGGTGAAGGAGATCCTGGTCAAGGACGGCAGCCTGGTGAAGGCCGGCGACGTGCTGGTGCGCCTCGACGAGACCAAGGCCGGTGCGGCCTACGGCGTGGTGCGCGGTGGCCGCGAGATGGCCCTGGCGACCCAGGCCCGCCTCGAGGCCGAGCGGGACGAGAAGCCCGGCATCGTCTTTCCCAAGGTGCTCGCGGCGCGGGCTGGCGAGGAGCAGATCGCCGAGATCCTGCGTTCCCAGGAGTCGCTCTTCAACGCCCGCCGCTCGTCGCGGATCGGCGAGATCGGCATTCTCGACCGGCAGATCGGTGCGCTGCGCAGCGAGATCTCGGGCCTCTTGTCCCAGCAGCGCTCGAAGGAGGAGCAGGCCGCCAGCGTCAAGACCGAGCTCGACGGGCTGCAGGCGCTGGCCAGCCAGGGCATGGTCGAGAAGACCAAGATCCGCGCCACCGAGCGCGACCTCACCCGCCTGAAGGGCGAGCGCGACGAGCTGGCCTCCAAGGTGGCCTCGGCCAACACGGCGATCAGCGAGAAGGAGCTCAAGAAGTTCCAGGTTAAGAAAGCCTTCCACGAGGAGGTGGTGGCCGAGCTCAAGAAGGTGCAGGCCGAAAACCTCGAGCTGATCGAGAAGGAGAGCGCGACCCGCTACACCCTCGAGCAGACCGAGCTGCGCGCGCCCGTCGACGGCACCGTGACCGACCTCAAGGTGCACACCGCCGGCGGCGTGATCGGCCCCGGCGAGGTGGTGATGGAGCTGGTGCCGAGCTCCGACCGGCTGATCGTCGAGGGCAAGGTGCTGCCGCCGGACATCGACCGGGTGGCGCTGGGGCAGGAGGTGGGCATCAAGCTGCACGCCTTCAACTCGCGCACCACGCCCGAGCTGAAGGGCTCGCTGCAGTACGTGTCGGCCGACGCGGTGGTCGATCCGCGCACCGAGATGAGCTACTTCATCGTCAAGGCCTCGGTGCCGCCCGAAGAGCTGAAGCGCCTCGGCGACCAGAAGGTGCAGCCGGGCATGCAGACCGACATGTTCATCATCACCGGCGAGCGCACCTTCCTCGGCTACCTGTTCCAGCCCCTGGCCGACAGCTTCAACCGGGCCTGGCGGGAGCGCTGAGCCGCCCCGGGCGTTTCAGGGCTGCGACTGGGCGAGCAGCTCCTCGCACACCCGCAGCCAGGCCCGGGCGGCGTGGGACATGTAGTGGCCGGGCTTCCAGATCAGCGCCACGTGCCAGTCGAAGGCCGGCTCGGCCAGCGGCCGCACTGCCAGCTCCGGCCCGATGTTGAGCCGCGTCAGCAGCGGGGCCGGCATCAGCGTGCTGCCCAGGCCGGCGGCGGCCATCGCCACCAGAAAATCCCACTGCCCGCTGCGGGCCGCGATGCGCGGCTCGAAGCGGGCGTCGCCGAAGGCCTCGCGGATGCGCCGGGTCAATGAGAAATCGTCCTCCAGCAGGATCAGCGCCTCGTCGCGCAGGGCGGCCAGGCTCACCGGGCCGGCGGCCCGCGCCCAGGCGGCGTGGCGCGGCCCGATCACCTGCAGCGGGTAGCGGCCGAAGCTGCGCGTGGCGAGCCCGAGGGCCGGGGCGACCGGGAGGAGGGTGGCGCCCACCTCCAGCTCGCCGGCCGCCACCCGCTGCTCGATGAGCTGCCCGCCGGCCTCCTGGAGCGTCAGGCGGATCGCCGGATGGCGCTCGCAGAAGCGCTTCACCACCGGCGGGAAGAGCTGGTTCACCATCGGCGGCATGCCCACCGTGAGCTCGCCGCGGCTGAGTTCGGTGAGGTCGGCCACCTCCCGCGTCAGCCGGCGCACGCCCTCGACGGCGTCCTGGCCGCGCTCGAACACCACCTTGCCCACGTCGGTGAGGCGCAGCTGGCGCCCGTCGCGGATCAGCAGCGGCTGGCCGATCTCGTCCTCGAGCTGGCGCACCATCTTGCTGACCGTCGACTGGGTGACGTGGAGCGCCTCGGCGGCCTGGGTGAAGCTGTTGTGGCGGACGGTCTCGATGAAATAGCGGAGGGCGCGCAGGTCCATTCCGGGTTCCGTAATCCATGAAAAAAACGACTTGATGGCAGGATTTTAAGTCATAAAGCGCATCGCTTGCCGCGCGTATAGTCGCGCCGATGCGCCCGCCGAGGCGCGCGACCGAACATACAGGAACGGAGAAAAAAGCATGCCCATGGATCGTATTCGCCTGCCCCGCCTGCGGGACCGCATCATGTCGCCGGAGGCCGCCGCCGCGTTGTTCGCCGACGGCATGACCGTCGGGATGAGCGGCTTCACGCGCGCCGGCGACTGCAAGGCGGTGCCCTTCGCGCTGGCCGAGCGGGCGGCCCGCGAGCCGCTGTCGATCACCCTGATGACCGGCGCGTCCCTGGGCAACGACATCGACAAGGTGCTCACCGACGCCAACGTGATCAGCCGCCGCATCCCGTTCCAGTCCGACCCGACCCTGCGCCGCAAGATCAACGCCGGCGAGGTGATGTTCATCGACCAGCATTTGTCCGAGACCGTCGAGCAGCTGCGCGCCGGCCAGATCGCGCCGGTGGACATCGCCGTGGTCGAGGCCACCGCGATCACCGAGAACGGCGGCATCGTGCCGACCACCTCGGTGGGCAACTCGGCGAGCTTCGCGGTGCTGGCCAAGAAGATCATCGTCGAGATCAACCTGACCATGCCGCTGGGCCTCGAGGGCCTCCACGACATCTACATCCCCACCTACCGCCCGCACCGCCTGCCGATCCCGCTGATCTCGCCGGAGCAGCGCATCGGGCTGCCGTACATTCCGGTGGACCCGGAGAAGATCGTCGCCATCGTCGTCACCCAGAAGGCCGACAGCCCCTCCAACGTGCTGCCGCCCGACGCCGAGACGCGGGCCATCGCCGGCCACCTGAATGACTTCCTGGCCCACGAGGTCAAGGCCGGCCGCCTGTCGCCGGCGCTGCAGCCGCTCCAGGCCGGCATCGGCACCATCGCCAACGCGGTGCTCCACGGCATGCTCGATTCTCCCTTCCACGACCTGCGGATGTACTCGGAGGTGCTGCAGGACAGCACCATCGAGCTCCTCGACGCCGGCCGCCTGAGCTTTGCGTCGGCCTCGTCGATCACCCTCTCGAAGGACACCTATGAGCGCGTGCTGGGCGACATCGAGCGCTACAAGAGCCGCCTGGTGCTGCGCCCGCAGGAGATCAGCAACCACCCGGAGGTGATCCGCCGCCTCGGCCTGATCACCATCAACACCGCGCTGGAGTGCGACATCTACGGCAACGTGAACTCCACCCACGTGGGCGGCACGCACATGATGAACGGCATCGGCGGCTCGGGCGACTTTGCCCGCAACGAGCACCTGTCGGTGTTCGTCACCAAGGCCGCGGCCAAGCACGGGGCGATCTCGAGCATCGTGCCGATGGTCTCCCACGTGGACCACACCGAGCACGACACCGACATCTTCGTTACCGAGCACGGCCTGGCCGATCTGCGCGGGCTGGCCCCGCGGGAGCGGGCGCGGCAGATCATCGACAAGTGTTCCGACCCGCTCTACCGCGACCTGCTGCGGGATTACCTCGCCCGTGCCTGCCGTCGCGGTGGCCATACGCCGCAACTGCTGCAGGAGGCCTTCGCCTGGCATCTGCGCTTCGAGCGCACCGGCTCGATGCTGGAGCAGCAGCCCCAGCCCGAGGCCGTGCCGGCCTGACCCACCCCGCAGCACCCCGATCCGGAGCGCGCGCAGGCCGCGCTCCCGGCCGCTCCGGCCTTGAAAGTGCCCTTCGAGTCGGAGTCCGTTTCAATGCCTGCACCTTGCCGGGCAAGCCGCCGCGTTCCGTGCTTCTCCCCCGCGGAACGCGGCGCCGGGCCTCGAATCAGGCCGTGACGTGCACCTTCGGCAGCCCGGCCTCCATGTGGCCGATCACCGCCGCATCCGCAAAGCCGCCCTGGCGGAAGACTTCCATCACCTTGTCCGCCGAGGCCGCGTCGCAGGCCACCATCAGGCCGCCGCTGGTCTGGGCGTCGGCCATCACGTTGCGCTGCCATTCCTCGACGCCTTCTTCGAAGTTCACCGCCAGCCCGTAGCTGGCAAGGTTGCGCCCGATGGCGCCGGGGCCGATGCCCTGTTTCGCAAAGCCCACCGCCGCCGGCATCACCGGCAGCCGTGCCGCCGACACGTTTGCCGCCAGCCCGGCGCCGCGGCACACCTCGAGCAGGTGGCCGAGCAGGCCGAAGCCGGTGACGTCGGTGAGGGCATGCACGCCCGGCAGCGCCGCCAGCGCCGGCCCGACCTTGTTGAGGCGGGTCGTGGCGGCGAGCATCTGGGCGTAGCCGTCGTCGCCCAGCACACCCTTTTTCATCGCCGAGCCGAGGATGCCGACGCCCAGCGGCTTGCCGAGGATCAGCACGTCGCCATCCTTGGCGTCGCGGTTGCGCTTGATCACGTCCGGGTGGGCCAGGCCCAGGGCCACCAGGCCGTAGATCGGCTCGGGCGAGTCGATGCTGTGGCCGCCGGCCACCGGGATGCCGGCCTCGGCGCATACGCTGGCGCCGCCTTCGAGGATGCGCCCGATGGCCGACAGCGGCAGCTTGCCCACCGGCATGCCGACGATGGCCAGCGCCATGATCGGCGTGCCGCCCATCGCGTAAACATCGGAGAGGGCGTTGGTGGCGGCGATGCGCCCGAAGTCGAAGGGGTCGTCGACGATGGGCATGAAGAAGTCGGTGGTGGCGATCAGCGCCTGCTGGTCGTTGAGCTTCCAGACGGCGGCGTCGTCGGCGGTCTCGGTGCCCACCAGCAGGTTGGCGAAGGGTTGGGCCGCGGGCATGTGGGCGAGCATCTCGGCCAGCGCGGCGGGGGCGATTTTGCAGCCGCATCCGCCGCCGTGAGATAATTCGGTGAGTCGCAGAGGTGCTTCGGTCATCTCGGTTTTTCCAGTTCAATCAATCGGTTCAAACGTGTCCGCCCATCCCGCTCCCTTTTCCGTCGGTCTCGACCGGCTCGACGAATTCGATACCATCATCGACGTCCGCTCGCCGGCGGAGTTTGCCGAAGACCATATCCCCGGGGCGATCAACTGCCCGGTGCTCGACGACGAGGAGCGCGTGCGGGTGGGCACCCTTTACAAGCAGGTGTCGCCCTTCGAGGCGAAGAAGGTGGGCGCAGCGCTGGTGTCGCGCAACATCGCGCGGCACATCGAGACGCATTTTCTCAGCAAGCCGAAGAGCTGGAAACCTCTGATTTACTGCTGGCGCGGCGGCCAGCGCAGCGGCGCGATGACCGTGGTGCTGGGCCAGATTGGCTGGGCGGCGCGGCGCCTGGAGGGTGGCTACAAGACCTTCCGCCAGGGCGTGCTCGAAGCCCTCGACGCGCTGCCGCCGACGCTGCGCTTCAACATCCTGTGCGGGCCCACCGGCAGCGCCAAGACGGCGCTGCTCGACGCACTGGCCGCCGAGGGCGCCCAGGTGCTCGACCTCGAAGGCCTGGCCTGCCACCGGGGCTCGGTATTGGGTGGTGCGCCCAATACCGACCAGCCGGGCCAGAAGGCCTTCGAGACGCGGCTGTGGTCGGCCCTGCGCGGCTTCGACCCGGCGCGCCCGGTGTGGGCCGAGTCCGAGAGCCGGCGCGTCGGGCGGCTGCATGTGCCCGGCGTGCTCTTCGAGTGCCTGCGGGACGGCGAGTGCACCCTGGTGCAGGCGCCGCTCGAGGCGCGGGTGGATCACCTGCTCGAGCGTTACGCCGACCTCATCGCCGAGCCGGCCGCCTTCAACGAAAAGCTGGAGCGGCTGGTGGGCCAGCACGGCCACGAGCGGGTCGGCGCCTGGCAGGCGCTGGTCGAGGCCGGCGCCTGGCGCCAGCTGGCGGAAGAGCTGGTGAGCCAGCACTACGACCCGGCCTACAAGCGCGGCGGCGAGGGCCTCTACCGCCGGCTGGAGGCGGCGCGCATGCTGCCGCTGGCGTCCCTCGATGCCTCGACCCTGGCGGCCGCGGCACGGGAGCTCGCGGCGGCGGGCTGAGGGACTGGGTTACGCGGCTCCGGCGCCGATCTCGGCGAGGCAGCGGCGCAGCAGCTCGGCCAGCCGGGCGGCGTGGTGGCCGGCCTTGGGGGCGCCATTGCGGGCCGCCTCTTCGGTGAGGGCGGCCTGCTGGCGCAGCTGCGCGGCCGAGATGTTGCCCGCCGAGCCCTTGAGGCCGTGGGCGAGCCGGGCAAGGGTGGCCCAGTCTGCGGCTATGGCGGCTTCCTCGATGCGCTGGGCGGTGCCGGCGTTGCTGCTGGCGAACACACCCAGGAGGCGGGCGACGAAGTCGGGCCGGCCGGGGTAGCGGGCGGCCAGCGCGCCGCGTTCGACCAGCGCCCCCGGCGGTGTCTCGACGGGGGGCTGGGCAGGCGTTTCGGTGGGGGTTTCGGCACGTGCCGAGGTGGGCTGCCGGCGGTGCTGCAGGATGCTGCCGACGAGGATGTCGAGATCGATCGGCTTGGCCACGTGGGCGTTCATGCCGGCCTCCAGGCAGCGGGCCTTCTCGTCGGCCATCGCGTGGGCGGTCTGGCCGATGATCGGCAGCTGCGGGGCGATGGCGCGGATGCGCCGGGCGGCTTCGTAGCCGTCCATCTGCGGCATCTGGATGTCCATCAGCACCACGTCGAAGGCCTCCGGGCCGGCCGCTTCAATGCGCTCGACGGCGCTCAGGCCGTTGTCGACCAGCTCGAGGCGGGCGCCTTCGCCCTCGAGGATCTCCTGGAGCACCAGCTGGTTCACCTCGTTATCCTCGGCGGCGAGGATGTGCAGCCCCTCGAGGCGCGCCCCCGGCCCGGCGCTGGCCTGACCGGCGGCGGGCGCCGGGCCGGGGGCGGTCTCGGGGTGGTAGGGGATCCGGATCTCGAAGCGGCTGCCCCGCCCGAGGGCGCTGCAGGCAACGATGCTGCCGCCGAACAGCTCGACCAGCCTGCGGGTGATGGCGAGCCCCAGCCCAGTGCCCCCGAAGCGGCGCGTGGTGGAGCTGTCTGCCTGCTCGAAGGCCTGGAAGACCTGCCCCAGCTGGGTCTCGCTCATGCCGATGCCGGTGTCTGCCACGGTCAGCAGCAGCTTGCTGCCGTCGAGCCGGGCGCTCAGGGTGACCCGGCCGTGCTCGGTGAACTTGATCGCGTTGGAGAGCAGGTTGCCGAGGATCTGGCCGAGGCGCAGCGGGTCGCTGCGGCACATTTCGGGCAGCCCCGGGGCGATGTCCAGGACGATCTGGAGTTGCCTGGCCTCGGCCCGCTCGCGCTGGGCTTCGATGGCGTTGCGGAGGAGGAGATGGAGTTCCACCGGGACTTCTTCGAGCTGCATCTTGCCTGCTTCTATCTTGGAGTAATCGAGGATATCGTTTACCACGCCGAGCAGCAGCTTGCCGGATTCGAGGATGTTCGCGAACAGGCGGCTGGCAGGGTCGTCGGGGTGTTCGCGCAGGCCGATGCGGGCGAAGCCGAGCACGCCGTTGAGCGGGGTGCGGATCTCGTGGCTCATGTTGGCGAGGAACTCGCTCTTGATGCGGGCCAGCCGCTCGGCGGCCTGGCGGGCTTCTTCGCGGGCTTCCTCCAGGGCGCGGCGTTCGGTGACGTCCATGAAGCTGACCACCGCGCCCACGATGGCGCCGTCGCGGATCATCGGGTGGGTGGAGTAGATCACCGGGATCGGGTGGCCGTCGGCGTGCCAATAGACTTCGTTGGTGATGGTGACCATCTCGCCGTGGCGGAGGGTCTGGTTGGTGGGGCAGTCGTGGTGGGAGTAGGGCTGGCCGTTGGCGTGCCGGCCATGGATGAGGCTGTGGATGGGCTGGCCGATGACCTGCGCGGGCGTGAGGCCGAGCATGCGGCAGGCGGCCGGGTTGATGAAGGTGGCGAGCCCGTGGGTGTCGACGCCGTAGAGGCCGTCGGCGGTGGATTCTAGGATCAGCCGGATGTGGGCTTCCGAGCGTGACAGCTGGGCCGTGCGGTCGGCGACCAGGTGCTCGAGGTGCTGCTGGTGCCGATGCAGTTCGTCCTCGAGGGCCTTGAGGGCGCTGACGTCGCGGCACACGCCGAAGATGCGGTCCACCTGGCCCCCGGCGCCGAAGCTTGCACGGCCCCATTCGGCCAGCCAGATGAAGCGGCCGGCGCCGTCGCACAGGCGGTACTGGGCGGTGTAGTCGGGGGCCTCGGGGCACAGGTGGGCGCGGGCCTCGAGTACGGCCGGGCAGTCGTCGGGGTGGATGTGGCGGGTGTAGGCGGTGCCGGTGCGTTCGCCGGGCTGCTTCCAGGGGCGGGTGACGTCGCCATCGTGCTGCAGGCGGTCGGTGGCGGGCTCGTATTCGAAGGCGTCCATGCCGGCGGCGGCGAGGGCGAGCCGCAGGCGCTCCTCGCCGGCCTGCCGGGCGGCGGTGCTGCGGGTGCTGCTGATGCCGATGGCGGCGCTGCGGCTCGCCATCTCGAGCAGGCCGCGCAGCACGGCGGGTTGCAGGCGCGGGGCTGCACCGAGCAGCAGGATGACGCCCAGCAGCGCGCCGCCGGCGTCGAGGATGGGGGCCGACCAGACGCGGTTGATCCGGGCTCCCCGGCTGGCCGCCTGCAGCGTGGGCCAGGGGAGGGCGGCCTGGATGTCCGCGTCGAAGAGGCCGTCGCGCAGAATGGCGTCGGCATCGCCGCCGATCACGAGGCCGTCGAGGGCCTGGATCAGCGGCGTGGGCAGGGTGCTGGCGGCGTGGCGCAGGGTGTTCGTGCCGGGTTCAAGCAGCACGATGGCGCAGTGCAGGCCGCCCGCCTGGGAGGCGATGCCGAGGGTGAGGTGCTCGAGGGTCTGCGGCAGCGGCGCGTCGGTGGCGATCATCTCGAGGATGCCGTTCTGGGTGGCCTGGAGGCTCTCGGCGCGCTTCTGCTCGTCGATGTCCTGGGCAACGCACAGGTAGCCGGCCTGCCGGGCGCCGCCGATCGGGGTGATGGCCTGCGAGACCTGCACGCAGTGGCCGTCGGCGTGGCGATAGGTGGATTGGCGCCGTTCGGCGCCCTGCAGGTCGGGGATGATGGTGAGGGCCTCGAAGTTTGTCAGCGGCCGCTCGAGCTTG
>JAEUNU010000145.1 GCA_016789125.1 Zoogloea sp.
GATGCGGGGCGTCAGTTCGCTCCGGGCGCTTGAGCGCTTTACCCGCAGCGATCTGGAATGCATGTGGGTGAGCGGCGGGATCACCCCGGATCACTCGATTCTGGGGCGCTTCATTGCGCGTCACGAAGCACTGCTGAGCGGACCCCTGTTCGAGTCGATCACCGAGGCGGTGCTCAAGCGTACGGCCTCCGGGCGCGGGCGGCTGGCCGGAGACGGAACGGTGCTGGAGGCGATGAGTTCGCGCTTTGCGCTGATCAAGCGCGAAGCGCTCGAAGCGCAGCGCGAACAGACTCAGGCACCCGCTCTACAGGCCCGGATCGAGCAGGCCCAGGCGGTACTGGCCGAGCGCCCCGAGGCCAAGGCCATCGTGGTGAGCGAACCCGAGGCGGGGCTGCTCAAGCTCAAGAACGGCCGCGGTGTCCGCCCGGCCTACCAGGCGGCGGTGCTGGTCAACGAGGCTCGCGTGGTGGTCGATGCGCAGGTCCACTCGACGAGCGAACAAGCCGCGCTGTCCGAGCCGCTGGGTCGACTGGACGGCGCCCAGACCCAGGAAGTGCTGCTCGATGCGGGATTCAACACCTACGAGACGCTTGAGTGCGCACTGAAGAAAGACATCAGCGTGCTGTGCCCGGAGCGCGCCGAGGATGCACCAGGCGATGAACCGGGCGCTGGACGCTTCGCCCTGCGCCACTTCCGCTACGTCGAGGACGGAGACTACTACCTGTGCCCGACCGGAGAGCGACTGCATCCGTGTCGCCGCTCTCAGGGCAACCCGGAGGCAGGACGTCGGGCCTACGTGCAGTACACCACGACCGCCTGCGCGCAGTGCGCGCGCCGTGCGCAGTGCACCGGGGCCACGCAACGCACGATCCAGCGCACTGCCGGCCAGGAGCTCAAGGAGGCGCTACGCCAGGTCATGGCCCAGCCGGGTGCCCGACGCGCGTTTGCCCAGCGCAAGGCGATGGTCGAGCCGGTGTTCTCGGCGCTGCGCGAGCGCCAGGGCCTGAATCGATTCCGCCGCCGCGGCTTGCGCGGGGTAAGGCTGGAGTTTTGTCTGCACCTGATGGCCTACAACCTTGGGCGGGCGCTGGTGTATGCCCGCCGGGGGCGTTTGGGCCGCCTATTGCGCTTTGCCTGCTTCATTCAACCGCGGCACCGGCATGTGAGCGGCGCGTGTGGCAAAAACCGCCACCGCCATCCAATACGTTACCCGATTGATTGCATGGCAGCGCCGACATCTAGGCTTCGTGCGGCGCGGTTTTACAACGCCCTCTGAAGTCGCCCCTACAGGGAAATCACCACCGTCAAGCCCGCGAGGAGGCAGGGACGCCAGCCCCGCACGCCGAACCCCGCCTCAGCGCCACACCCCCGGCCGCGGGGTGAAGCTGTCGAGCACCCGGATGTAGCTCTGGCGGGCAAGGGCGCTGGCGTCACGCAGATTGGTCTGGCACATGCTGCCCTTCAGCTGGGCGACCGATTCGTACTCCCGCTCGATCATCCAGGCCTTCATGTCGTCGAGGATCTGGCTGAGCCGGCCGGGGCCGTGTTCGAGCAGGGCCGAAGCCAGATGCACCACGTCGGCGCCGGCGAGCAGCAGCTTGAGGGCGTCGCCTGCGCCATACACGCCGCCGGTGGCGGCCAGGGTCATGCGGGTTTGGGCGCGCAGGATGGCGATCCAGCGGATGCGCAGCAGGGCCTCCTCGGGGCTGGAGAGCTGGAGCTGCTCGACCATCTCGAGGGCGTCGAGGTCGATGTCCGGCTGGAAGAAGCGGTTGAACAGGCTCACGCCATCCGTGCCGACGGCCTCCAGGCGCTTGACGAAATGCGGCAGCGACGAGAAGAAGGGCGGTAGCTTCATGACCACGGGCACGCTCACGGTGCGCTTGAGTTCGGCCAGCAGCGCCACGTAGCGGGCCTCGACGGCGTCGCCGCTCTCGGCGGGGTCGGCGGCCACGTGATAGACGTTGAGCTCGAGGGCGTCGGCGCCGGCCTCCTGCAGCTCCTTGCCGAGGTCGACCCAGCCCGACGGCGTGACGCCGTTGAGGCTGGCGATGACCGGGATGGAGAGGCGCGCCTTGAGCCGGCGCAGGTGCTCGAGGTAGCGGTCGAGGGCGCCTTCGTAGTGGCCGTGGTCGGGCAGGAAGCCGGCCGATTCGCCGTCGTGGAGCTCGGCGTGGAGCAGGAAGCGGTCGGCCATCGCGTCTTCGGCGATCAGCTCTTCCTCGTAGAGCGAGTGCAGCACCAGGGCCGCGGCGCCGGCGTCCTCGAGGCGCAGGGCGCTGTCGAGCTGCTTGGAGAGCGGCGAGGACGAGGGCACCAGCGGGTTCTTGAGCTTGAGCCCCAGGTAGTCGGTGGACAGGTCGATCATGTCAGGCTCCTGATTTCGGGGTGTGGGCGGCGGCGAGCGCTTGATAGGCCTTGTAGCGCCGGTCAGCTTCGTCCTGGGCGGCGGCGGCGAGGCGCTCGGCGGCTTCGGGGTGGCTGCGGGCGAGCATGGCGAAACGCGTCTCGCTGTCCATGAAGGCCTTGATCGGCTGGCTCGGCGGGGCGGAATCGAGCTTGAAGGGGTTGGCGCCGCTGTCGGCCAGCCGCGGGTCGAAGCGGAACAACGGCCAGTGGCCGGTCTTGACCGCCATCTCCTGCTGGCGCTGGTTATAGAGCATGTCGACGCCGTGGGCGATGCACGGGCTGTAGGCGACGATCAGCGAGGGGCCGTCGTGGCTCTCGGCCTCGTGGAAGGCCTTGAGGGTGTGCACGTCCTTGGCGCCGTAGGCCACCGTGGCCACATACACGTGGCCGTAGTCGGAGGCGATGCGGGCCAGGTCTTTCTTGGCGGTGGTCTTGCCGCCCGCCGAGAACTTGGCCACCGCGCCCACCGGGGTGGCCTTGGAGGTCTGGCCGCCGGTGTTGGAATACACCTCGGTGTCGAGCACCAGAATGTTAACGTCGTAGGACAGGGCCAGCACGTGGTCGAGCCCGCCGTAGCCGATGTCGTAGGCCCAGCCGTCGCCGCCGATGATCCACACCGAGCGACGGATCAGCCATTCGGCGAGGGTGACGAGCTCCTGGGCCCGGGCGTGGCGGCTGGTGGCGAGCTTCTGCACGAGCTGGGCGACCCGCTCGCGCTGGGCGCGGATGCCGGTTTCCAGGCGCTGGTCGGCACTGAGGAGGGCGGTGGCGAAGTCGGCGCCGATCTCGTCGGCCAGCTCCTTGACCAGGGTCTGGGCGTAGAGCATCAGCTGGTCGGCGGCGAGGCGCATGCCGAGGCCGAACTCGGCGTTGTCCTCGAACAGCGAGTTGGACCACGCCGGGCCGCGGCCGGCGCCATTGACGGTGTAGGGCGTGGACGGCAGGTTGGCCCCGTAGATCGACGAGCAGCCGGTGGCGTTGGCCACCAGCATGCGGTCGCCGAAGAGCTGGGTGGCGAGCCGGATGTAGGGCGTCTCGCCGCAGCCGGCGCAGGCCCCCGAAAACTCGAACAGCGGGTCGAGGAGCATCGCGCCGGGGAGGGTGCCGTGCTTGAGCAGGCTGCGGTCGAAGTCGGGCAGCTTGAGGAAGAAGTCGAAGTTGTCGCGCTCCTGCTCGCGCACCGGCGCCAGCGGGATCATGTTGACGGCGCGGCGGCTGACGTTGCTCTTGTCGTGGATCGGGCAGGCCTCGACGCAGTCGCCGCAGCCGGTGCAGTCTTCGGGCGCCACCTGGTAGCTGATGCGGGTGCCGGCCGGGAAGTCCTTGCTCTTGGCGGGCACGTGCTTGAAGCTTATCGGCGCTTCGGCCACCGCGTCGGCCGGGAAGGCGCGGGCGCGGATCGCCGAGTGCGGGCAGACGAACACGCACTTGCCGCACTGGGTGCACAGGTCTTCGATCCACTCGGGGATCTCCAGCGCGATGTTGCGCTTCTCGAATTTGGCGGTGCCGGTGGGGAAGCTGCCATCGACGGGCATCGCCGACACCGGCAGCCGGTTGCCCTCGCCGCGGTAGATCGGCAGGGTGAAGTCGCGCACGAAGTCGGGCAGGTCGGCGGCCGGCTTGAGTTCGATGGGCGCCGCGCCGACGGTTTCGCCCACCACCGCCTCGTGGAGGTTGGCGAGGGTCATCTCGATGGCGCGATGGTTGAGGTCGGCCAGGCGCTTGCTCTTGCGGCCGTAGGTCTTGTCGACAGCCTTCTTGATCGCCGCGATCGCCTCGTCGTGGGGCAGGATGCCCGAGATGGCGAAGAAGCAGGTCTGCATGATGGTGTTGATGCGCCGCCCCATGCCCGCGTCCTGGGCCACCCGGTAGGCGTCGATCACCCACAGCTTGAGGCCGCGCGCGCGGATGCCGGCCTGCATGGACGCCGGCAGGCTGGCCCACACGCGGTCGGCGGGCTCGGGCGTGTTGAGCAGGAAGACGCCGCCCGGCGCGGCGTGGGCGAGCAGGTCGTAGCGCTCGACGAACACCGTCTGGTGGCAGGCAACGAAGCCGGCCATGCCCTCCTCCACCAGGTAGCTGGAGCGGATCGGCGCCTCGCCGAAGCGCAGGTGCGACACGGTGACGGCGCCAGACTTCTTCGAGTCGTACACGAAGTAGCCCTGGGCCTGCAGCGGGGTGGATTCACCGACGATCTTGATCGAGTTCTTGTTGGCCGACACCGTGCCGTCGGCGCCGAGGCCCCAGAACACTGCATGCTGCAGCGCCCGCGAGGCGTCGCTGCGGAAGCTGGCGTCCCAATCCAGCGACAGGTGGGTGACGTCGTCGACGATGCCCACCGTGAAGCCGCGCTTCGGCTTGTCGGCGGCAAGCTCGTCGAACACGGCCTTCACCATGCCCGGGGTGAACTCCTTGCTGGCCAGGCCGTAGCGCCCGCCGGTGATGCGCGGCATGGCGCGGCGGCCGTCGGCGGCGGCCTCGGCAAAGGCGGTGAGGACGTCCTTGTAGAGCGGCTCGCCGTCGGCGCCGGGCTCCTTGCAGCGGTCGAGCACGGCGATGGCCTTCGCGCTGGCCGGGATCGCCGCCAGCAGGCGCTCGCCGGCAAAGGGGCGGAACAGGCGCAGCTTGAGGAGGCCGACCTTCTCGCCGCGGGCGACGAGGTGCTCGACGGTTTCTTCCACCGTCTCGGCGGCGGAGCCCATCACCACGATCACCCGCTCGGCGTCGGGCGCGCCCACGTAGTCGAACAGCCGGTAGTGGCGGCCGGTGAGCGCGCCGAAGCGGTCCATGGCCTGCTGCACCAGGGCCGGGAAGGCGTCGTAATACGGGTTGCTGCGCTCCCGCGACTGGAAGAACACGTCCGGGTTCTGGGCCGTGCCGCGCAGCACCGGATGCTCGGGCGACAGGGCGCGGGCACGGTGGGCGGCCACCAGGTGGTCGTCGATCATCGCGCGCACGGTGTCGGGCTCGACGGCGACGATCTTGGCCACCTCGTGGGAGGTGCGGAAGCCGTCGAAGAAGTGGATCACCGGGATGCGCCCGGCCAGGGTGGCGGCCTGGGCGATCAGCGCCATGTCCTGGGCTTCCTGCACCGAATTGCTGGCCAGCAGCGCGCAGCCGGTGGCGCGGCAGGCCATCACGTCGGAGTGGTCGCCGAAGATCGACAGGGCGTGGGTGGCCAGCGCCCGCGCCGCCACGTGGAGCACGAAGGGGGTCAGCTCGCCGGCCATCTTGTAGAGGTTGGGCACGAACAGCAGCAGGCCCTGGCTGGCGGTGAAGCTGGTGCCCAGCGCACCCGAGGTGAGCGCCCCGTGCAAGGCCCCGGCGGCGCCGCCTTCGGACTGCATCTCGATGATCTTGGGGACCACGCCCCACAGGTTGGGCTTGCCCTGGGCGGCCCATTCATCGGCCCATTCGCCCATGTTGGACGAGGGCGTGATCGGATAGATGGCAATCACCTCGCTGCCGAGGTAGGCCATCCGGGCGGCGGCTTCGTTGCCGTCGAGGTTGAGGTACGTCGTCATTGGGACCCCCTGCTGGGACGGTCGGCAGCTTGGCCACTCACCGGGATCGGTCTGGCCCTGCCTGTTGGAATCGGGAACGGTGGGCGCGAACCCCCGGTGGGGTCGTCCCGAAGCGGGCATCCGTGCGGGTAACGGAGATGGGGTGCTGCAACGCAGCGAAAAACCGCCGCCGGCCCGCCCGCCAGGCTGAGGGGCACCCGCGGCCGCAGGGCTGCACCACCTGGACTACTCCGCCCCGAGGGGGACGGACGGGCATGACGGCATTCGTTTTTCATGATGACACGGCCCCTGTGCGGGCGTGTGCGCTGCAACAACGGAATTCATCATACGACCACGGCGAAGGGCCGGAATTTGACTTATCGCAAGCCTTGGTGCCGTGGCGGCACGGAATTGCCGTGCCGCAGCAAACTTTCCGCGGCCCGGGCCGCTCGGCCGGCTCGCCGATCACATGCTATGGTTTGAATATGACGGAAAACCCCGGCAAGACCCTGCTCATCGTGTATCACTCGTGGACCGGCTCGACCGAGCAGATGGGCCGCGCCGTGCTGCGTGGCGCCGCCCAGGAAGCGGCCGTCGCCACCCGCCTGCTCCACGCCCGCGACGCCGGCCCCGACGACCTGCTGGCGGCCGACGGTTACGTTTTTGCAACGCCCGAGAACCTCGCCGCGATCTCGGGGCTGATGAAGGATTTCTTCGACCGCAGCTACTACGCGGCCCTCGACCGGCTCAACGGCCGCCCCTACGCGGCCCTGGTGTGCGCCGGCAGCGACGGCAGCAACGCCGCCCGGCAGATCGCCCGCATCGCCACCGGCTGGCGCCTGCGCGAGATCGCGCCGCCGCTCGTCGTGTGCACCCACGCCCAGACCACCGAGGCGATCCTCGCCCCCAAGGTGGTGCCGGCCGCCGAGCTGGCGCGGGGCGAGGAGCTCGGCGCGGCCTTTGCCACCGGGCTCGCGATGGGGGCCTTCTAGGCGGCCGGCCGGCTTTACGCCTTAGCGGGCGGGCCGACGATCAGAGCGTCAGCCCCAGGAGCCTGACGGCCGCGGCCACCTCCGGCCGCATCTGCCAGCGCCACTCGTGCTCCTCGCCTTGGCGATCCACCCCGGTGGCCAGCGCCATGGTGTAGATCGGCGTGCCGTCCTTGCGGATTTCCAGGGGTGTCGGCAGCGCCTCGAAAAGGTATCTTCCGACAAAGCCGTACTGGAGGTTGGCGGCCCCGTGGCCGTGGTAGCCTGCAGCCCGCGCGAGCTGGGTGGCGGTGATGATGCGCCCGGGTGCATGGAAGTGGGCCTTGAGCATCGCCCGGTGGCCTTCGCTCAGGCGCGGCAGGATGTGCCGGAAGGCCGCCACGTAGGCCTCGACCTTCGGCGGCGGCGCGTCGCTGGCGGTGAGTTCGGCCATGCGCTGGTCCACGAAGGCGCGCAGCTTGACGAGATTCTCGTCGATGCCGCCACCGCTGATTTCGAGGAGTGTCTTCCCCCGCTGGATGACACGACCACCGAACTCCCCCTTGAAGAAGGCGGAGATCAGGTCGTGATTGCGGTAGGTCTCGTGTTTGCGATTTGTCGTCAAGCCTGCAATCCTCTCCGTATCTCCGGTGCCGGTGGGCACAATTGTTCAACCATAGCCCACCGGGGGCTGCGGGTGTCGCTATTTTTCGGGCGCCCACCCTGCCCGCCCCCGATGAACGGCGCTTCTGCCCGCAGCCTGCTGCCCGATTACCGTGAACAAGTGGTGCCCCCTGTCCGCTGAAAGTTTCGTTCGATGCCTCACAACGTCTCCCTGATCGCCCTCCTAGCCTCCGGTTTCGGGCTGGCCCTCGTGCTGGGCCTGGCCGCGGCGCGCCTGCGCATGCCGCCCCTGGTGGGCTACCTGCTGGCCGGCGTGGTGATCGGGCCGGGCACGCCGGGCTTCGTCGCCGACGTGGAGCTGTCCGGCCAGCTGGCCGAGATCGGGGTGATGTTGCTGATGTTCGGCGTCGGCCTGCATTTTTCGCTGGCCGACCTGCTGGCGGTGCGCCGGATCGCCGTGCCGGGCGCCGTGGTGCAGATCGCTGCGGCAACCCTGCTGGGGGGCGCGGTTGCGCTGGGCTGGGGCTGGCCGATCGGCGAGGCGATGGTGTTCGGCCTGTCCCTGTCGGTGGCCAGCACGGTGGTACTGCTGCGGGCCCTGGAGGCGCGGGGCCACCTGGAGTCCACCAACGGCCGCATCGCGGTGGGCTGGCTGGTGGTGGAAGACCTGGCGATGGTGCTGGTGCTGGTGCTGCTGCCCGCGCTGGCGCCGGTGCTTGGCGCCAAGTCCAGCGCTCCGGGGGCCGACTTCGGCGGGCTGGCGCTCACCGTGGGCGTGACGCTGGCCAAGGTGAGCGCCTTCATCGCGCTGATGCTCCTCGGCGGGCGCTGGGCCTTCCCGCGGCTGTTGTGGCTGGTGGCGCGGAGCGGCTCGCGGGAGCTGTTCACGCTGTGCGTGGTGGCCGCCGCAGTGGGCGTGGCCTACGGCGCGGCGATGCTGTTCGACGTGTCTTTCGCGCTGGGCGCCTTCTTTGCCGGGATGATGATGCGCGAGTCGGAGTTCAGCCACCGGGCGGCGGATGAATCCCTGCCGCTGCGGGAGGCCTTCTCGGTGCTGTTCTTCGTGTCGGTGGGCATGCTCTTCGACCCTGCGATCCTGGTCAGCTCGCCGGGCAAGGTGCTGGCGGTGCTGGCGGTGATCCTGGTGGGCAAGACGATCGCCGCGATCGCGCTGGTGCTGGCCTTCCGCTACCCGCTCAACACGGCGCTGACGGTGGGCGCGAGCCTGGCCCAGATCGGCGAGTTTTCCTTCATCCTGGCCGGGCTGGGGGTGAGCCTGGGCCTGCTGACGCCCGAGGGGCAGAGCCTGATCCTGGCCGGCGCGCTGATCTCGATCGCGCTCAACTCGCTGCTGTTCACGGCCATCGAGCCGGCCCAGGCCTGGGCCCGGGCGCATTCGGCGTGGGCCCGCCGGCTCGACCTGCGCGACGACCCGCTGGCCGCGCTGCCGATGTCCACCGACCGCAAGCTGCTCACCGGCCAGGTGGTGCTGGTGGGCTACGGGCAGGTCGGCCAGCACATCGCGGCGGCCCTGGCTGAGCGCCACATCCCGTGCATCGTGGCCGACAGCAACCGCGAGGTGGTGGAGAAGCTGCGGGCTGTCGGGCGGGCCGCGGTGTCGGGGGATGCGTCCGACCCGATCGTGCTGGTCCAGGCCCACATCACCCGCGCCGCGATGCTGGTGGTGACCACGCCCGACACGCTGGCCAGCCGGCAGATGGTGGACATCGCCCGCAAGCTGAACCCCGACATCGAGATCGTGCTGCGCAGCGACACCGAGGATGCCGCCGCGATGCTGCGGGGCGAGAAGCTCGGCGAGGTCTTCGTGGGCGAAGAGGAGCTCGCCCGCGGCATGTGCGGCTACGTGACCGGCCGGATGCAGCGCGGCGCGCCAGCGGGCGCCTGAGGCGGATTCAGGCGGCCTGGTGCACGGCGGACGCGCCGGGGCAGGCCCGGCGCCGGGCCTCGGGCAGGTCGGCGAGCAGGGCATCCACCAGCCGGGCCTCGCAGCGGCCGGCCGCCACCAGCCCGGCCATGAAACGGGCCACCGCGCCGTCGTCCATCCCCTGCCGGTAGGGGCGCACCTGCACCATCGCCTGGAAGATGTCGGCGACGCGCAGGATGCGGGCCGGGAGCGGCGTGGCGTCGGCCACGAGGTGGAAGGGGTAGCCGCTGCCGTCGGGCTCTTCGTGGTGGCAGGCGGCCCACAGGGCGATCTCCTCGAAGCCGCGGATGCCGCGCAGGATGCGGTAGGTTTCAAAGCTGTGGGCGTTGATGATCTTGCGCTCGCGAGCGTCCAGGCGGCCCGGCTTGTCGAGGACTTCGTCGGGCACCCGTAGCTTGCCCAGGTCGTGCAGCAGCGCGGCAATCTCGAGCTTGTCGCAGGCCTCGGCATCGAGGCCGAGGCGCTCGCCGAGGTAGCGCGCCAGCCCGGCGACGCCCACCGAGTGCTCGGCGGTGAAGGGGCTCTTGGCGTCGACGATGCGTGCGAAGATCTCGCCCAGCTGGCGCAGCTCACCGGCCCTGGCGGCGAACAGCTCGCTGCGACCCGGGGTATCGGGCCGCAGCGCCTCGAGGGAACGCGGCTCCAGCATCAACCAGAAGGCCTCGGCGCGGGAGGCCTCGAGAAAGATCTCGACCAGATCGGGCGCGAAGTAGGTGCCGGCGTGCTCGGCGATGCGGGCGCGGATCTCATCGGTGAACAACAGCAGCGCCTTGTCGCCATAGTGCGGCGCGGCCAGGGCATCGACCCGGTCGACCAGGTAGATCAGGTTGGCCTGGCGCTTGCTGCGGGCGGGCAGCGAGATGGCCTGCAGGGCGTCCCAGCGGGTGTGGTGGTAGAGGATGGGCAGGGCCATCGCCTCGAGGGGGGCGAAGCCCCTGACCCGCTCGTAGCCCACCTGGCAGTGGGTCTGGGCGCCGCTCCAGTCGAAGCTCTCGACCAGGTGGCCATGCACGCGGGTGGACGACACGCCGATGTCGTGGAGCATCCCGAGCTCGAAGAGAAAGGCGACCTCGTCCGCCCCCAGGCCCTCGACCCGCCCGCACTCGGCGGCCATCACGCCGACCCGCTTGCCGTGGGCCACGTCGTCCACGCCGACCAGGTCGAGCGCATCGGCCAGGGCATGGATCACCTGGCGAAGATCCACATTGAGCGTCATTCGGGCACCTCGCGCGCGGGTGATGCAGCAGGGCATGGGGCGCCTCATCCGCAAGAGCGGCCCTGCACCGGGGATGAACCGCTAACGTCAGTACCTGGCAAGTACTTGAGTGATCCATCGCCGGGCACCCGGCGATGGCGGACAAGCACGATGCGCAGCGGAGCGGGCCAGCCGACGCCGGCTCAGTCGCCCTCGCCGTAGCCGAGCATGGCCTTCACCTCGAGGAACTCCTCGATGCCCCAGGCGCCCCACTCGCGGCCGAGGCCGGACTGTTTATAGCCGCCGAAGGGCGCCGCCATGTCGACCGGCGCGCCGTTGATGTGCACGTTGCCGGTGCGCAGGCGGCGGGCCACCGCGCGGGCGCGGGCCGGGTCGCCGGCGCTCACGTAGCCCGACAGGCCGTAGGGCGAGTCGTTGGCGATGGCGACGGCGTCGTCTTCGTCCTGATAGGGCAGGATGGACAGCACCGGCCCGAAGATCTCCTCCCGGGCAATGGTCATCGAATTCTTCACCTGGCTGAAGATCGTCGGCCGGGCGAAGAAGCCGCGGGCGATGCCCTCGGGCCGCCCCGGCCCGCCGGCCACCAGCTTGGCGCCCTCGGCGATGCCGGCCTCGATGAGACGCTGCACCCGCTCGAACTGGGCCCCGTTGGCGAGCGGGCCCATGGTGCAGCCTTCGTCCAGCGGATCGCCCACGCGCACCCGGGCGAGCGCGGCCACTGCCAGGGCTTCGACCTCGTCGAGCCGCCCGGCGGGCACCAGCATCCGCGACGGCGCGTTGCAGTTCTGGCCGCTGTTGAGCATCAGCGTCATCACGCCCTGGGTGACCGCGCGGGCGAAATCGGCATTGTCGAGGATGATGTTGGCCGACTTGCCACCCAGCTCCAGGGCGACCTTCTTGATGCCGTCGGCGGCGGCCCGCATCACCAGCTGGCCGGCGCGGGTCGAGCCGGTGAAGGACAGCATGTCCACGTCGGGGTGGGTGGTGAGCGGCGCGCCGACCCCGGCACCGTCGCCGTTCACCAGGTTGAAAACGCCCGCCGGCACGCCCGCCTCATGGAGGATCTCGGCCAGGATGATCCCGGAGAGCGGCGCCAGCTCGCTGGGCTTGAGCACCATCGTGCAGCCCGCCGCGAGGGCCGGCGCCACCTTGCAGGCCATCTGGTTGGCGGGCCAGTTCCAGGGGGTGATCAGCCCGCACACGCCGATCGGCTCGCGCAGGATGCGGGTGTTGCCCTGGGGCTTCTCGAAGACGAAATCCTGCAGCGCCTGCGCGGTGGCGCGGAAATGGAACAGCCCGGAGCCGGCCTGGCCGCTGCCGGCGAGGGCTTTAAACGGCGCGCCCATCTCGGTGCTGATGGCCCGGGCCATGTCGTCGTAGCGCTTCTTGTAGGCCGCGCCGATGCGCGCAAAGAGGTCGAGACGCTCCTCGCGGGTGGTTGCGGCGAAGGCCGGAAAGGCCGCCCGGGCGGCGGCCACGGCGCGGCCAACGTCGGCCGCCGAGCCCATCGCGATGCTGCCGGCGGCGGCTTCGGTGGCGGGGTTGATGACGTCGCGGAAGGCCGGGGCGGCGGGCTCGACCCACTGGCCGTCGATGTAGAAGCGTTGCAGGTTGCTCATGGTGTCTCCTCCGTTTTGTTGTGGGTGTGCGGCCGCTCAGGACGCCGGCGTGAGCTTGGCGACCGCCAGCATCAGCCACTTGGTGCCGGCTTCGGCAAACTTGACCTGTACGCGGGCGTCACCGCCGCTGCCTTCGGCGGCGATGATGATCCCATCGCCAAAGCGCGCGTGCACCACTGCCTGGCCGATGGCGAGGCCGCCGAGATCCCGCGAGCGCAGCGGCGGGGGCGGCGGCATCGAGGGCGCGGCGGGCTTCCCGGCGCCGGGGTTGTAATAACGCGGCGAGGGCTCGGACACGTAGCTGCGCCGCGGGTTGGGCGGGGTCAGCCACTTGGTGAGCGGCTCGGGGATCTCCTCGAGGAAGCGCGAGCGCAGGTTGTAGCGGATCTGGCCGTGGAGCATGCGGCTCTGGGTGAAGCTGAGGTAGAGCCGCTGGCGGGCGCGGGTGACGGCCACGTACATCAGGCGGCGCTCCTCCTCGAGCCCGTCGGCTTCAAGGGCGCTGTTCTCGTGGGGGAACAGCCCTTCTTCGAGGCCCGACAGGAAGACCACGTCGAACTCCAGGCCCTTGGCGGCATGGACGGTCATCAGCTGGACGGCGTCGGAGCCCGCGTCGGCCTGATGGTCGCCGGCCTCGAGCGAGGCGTGGGCGAGGAACTCGGCCAGCACGCTGCCGGTGTCGGCGGACGGCTCGCCGGGGGCCGGGCCGGCGCCCACCTCGGCGCTGAAGTTGGCGGCGGCGTTGATGAGTTCGTCGAGGTTCTCGAGGCGCTCCTGGCCTTCCTTCTCGAGCTGGTAGTGGCCCCGCAGGCCGGACATCTCGATGACGTGGTCGACCATTTCGTGGAGCGGCAGCTTGATAGTCTCGTGGCGCAGGCGCTCGATGAGGGCGACGAACTGCCCCAGCGCGGCGCCCGGCTTGCCGGCCAGGTGGGGCACGGTCTGGTAGAGCGGCGTGTTCCAGGTGCGGGCGGCGTCTTGAAGGGCCTCGAGGGAGCGGGCGCCGATGCCGCGGGTCGGGAAGTTGACCACCCGGGTGAAGGCGGTGTCGTCGTCGGGATTGGCGATCAGGCGCAGGTAGGCCAGCGCGTGCTTGACCTCCTGGCGCTCGAAGAAGCGCAGGCCACCATACACGCGGTAGGCCACGCCGCTGGAGAAGAGCTGGTGCTCGAGCACCCGCGACTGGGCGTTGGAGCGGTACAGCAGCGCGATGTCGGAGCGGCTCATGCCGTCGCGCACCAGCGACTGGATCTCCTCGACGATCCAGCGCGCCTCGTCGGTGTCGGTGAAGGCCTCATACACGCGGATCGGCTCGCCGGCACCGCGGTCGGTCCACAGGCTCTTGCCGAGGCGCTTGGTGTTGTGGCCGATCAGCGCGTTGGCGGCGTCGAGGATGTTGCCGTGGGAACGGTAGTTCTGCTCGAGGCGGATCACGCTCTCGACCCGGAAATCGCGCTCGAAGTCGCGCATGTTGCCGATCTCGGCGCCGCGGAAACGGTAGATCGACTGATCGTCGTCGCCCACGCAGAACAGGCTCGCCCCGCCCTCCCGGCCGCCGTCGGCCAGCAGCGACAGCCACTTGTATTGCAGGCGGTTGGTGTCCTGGAACTCATCCACCAGGATGTGGCAGAAACGGGCCTGGTAATGCCGCCGGATCGGCTCGTTGCGCTCGAGCAATTCGTAGCTCCGGAGCAGCAGCTCGGGGAAATCCACAACTGCCTCGCGCTGGCATTGGGCCTCATACTCCATGTAAAGCTCGACCCGGCGTCGGGTGTAGTCGTCCCAGGCCTCGACCGCAGCCGGTCTCAAGCCGGCCTCCTTCTGGCCGTTGATGAAGTGTTGCAAATCCCGCGGGGGAAACTTCTCGTCGTCGATGTTGAGGGTTTTCAGCAGGCGCTTGATGGCGGCCAGCTGGTCGCCCGAATCGAGGATCTGGAACAGCTGGGGCAGGCCGGCATCCCGGTGGTGAGCGCGCAGGAAGCGGTTGCACAGGCCGTGGAAGGTGCCGATCCACATGCCCCGGGTGTTGATCGGGAACATCGCCGAGAGACGCGTGAGCATTTCCTTGGCGGCCTTGTTGGTGAAGGTCACCGCCAGGATGCCCTGGGGGCTGCAGTAGCCGTTCTGGATCAGCCAGGCGATGCGCGTGGTGAGCACCCGCGTCTTGCCCGAGCCGGCTCCGGCCAGGATCAGGGCGTGCTGGGGCGCCAGCGTGACGGCGGCAAGTTGTTCCGGATTGAGGTTGTCGAGAAGCTGGGGCATGGGGCGGGCGAAGTAGATAAACGTACAGCTAGGCCGAAGATTGTACCGCCCGGAACGACGCCGAGCACTCCGTCGATGGGCATGAAAACAGATCCAGATCCTGAAAAACGGGTCTGCAGGGTAGAACCCTGTCGCACTAAACCAACACGCCGTGATCAAATTCCTGAAACAAAATGCAAGACAGCTTGCGGAGCTTGATCCAGTTGCCTAGAATTTTGATTGTGCAATGCAACAAACAAGCGGAGAACAAGTTTTAACCCCATGTTTTATAGGGTTAATAAAATTCATGCATATATTGCATCGCACCAAAACGGCCGCACGTGCCGTAGCGACGCCCCCGCTTGAATGATGCGACCAACAGGAGCAACAGTAATGAAAACGCCCAAACTCTTACCGTGGCAGGCCCGCAAGGCCGGCGTATCGCTGGAGCGCGCTGAAGCGCTGTGGCGCAAGGCCGTCCGCGAAGCCACTGCCGACACCGGCTGGGTAGGCACCTCCGAGTTCTGGGGCGCGGCCGAAACCCGCTTCCGCGAACTCCTCGAAGCCGAGCGCAGCACCCTGTGTGCGCCGCAGATCGAGTCCCTGGTGCGCAGCCAGAGCCGCCTGGGGCTGCTGCCCCTGATCGCCGCCGAGCAGATGGTCACCGCGATGTCTGCCAACTGGCAGCGTTTCTGCAATCAGATGAGCAAGGCCGCCTGAGCCCTTTCAGGCCGCCCGCCGGTCCGCCGACCGGCCCAACCGTGTTTTTCTCCCTCCTCTCCCTCGTGGAGATTTGACGGCGTCTGCCTCACGGCAGACGCCGCTTTTTTTTTGCATTGCCGCCGGCCGCACAGTACGGCACGGGCCGCTGTCCCCGCTCCGGGCGGCGCTTCCGCCGTGCGCGAAAGGCCTTCCCCGGGTGCTGCTATAATGCCGGGTTTCAATCTCCCTTCAGGAGTTCAATGTGTTGATTTCCAACGCCTTTGCCCAGGCCGCCCCCGCTGCCGCGCAGGATCCGATGTCGAGCATCACCGGCATCCTCCCGCTGATCTTCATGTTCGTCGTGCTGTGGTTCCTGATGATCCGCCCGCAAATGAAGCGCGCCAAGGAACACAAAGCCCTGCTCGAAGGCCTGCAGAAGAACGATGAAGTGCTGACCCAGGGCGGCATCGTCGGCAAGGTCGTGTCGATCAGCGACGCCTACGTCACCGTCGAAGTCGCTGCCAACACCCAGATCATCGTCCAGAAACAAGCCGTCGGCGCCGTGCTGCCGAAGGGCACCATCAAGTCGATCTGAGCGCCGGGGCGGGCCGAGCCTTTGCTCCGCCCGCCGGGCCGCGCAGCATCAACTCCGCATCCCTTCCTTTCCGCCCGACCATGAACCGCTATCCTCTCTGGAAAAACCTCCTCATCGGCCTCGTGCTGCTGTGGGGCCTCATCTACACCCTGCCGAATTTCTACGGGGAGGTGCCCGCCGTCCAGGTCTCCAGCGGCAAGGCCACGCTCAAGCTCGACGCCACCACGGCCATCAAGAGGGTCGAGGAAAGCCTCGCGGCGGCCGGCATCCAGCACGACGGCCTGTTCGCCGACCTCACCAGCGTGCGCGCCCGCTTCCGCGACACCGACACCCAGCTGAAGGCCAAGGACGCCATCGAGAAGGCTTTCAACCCGGACGCCGCCGACCCCTCCTACGTGGTCGCCCTCAACCTGCTGTCCGCCAGCCCCCAGTGGCTCACCAACATCCACGCGCTGCCCATGTACCTGGGCCTCGACCTGCGCGGCGGCGTGCACTTCCTGCTCCAGGTAGACATGAAGGGCGCCGTCACCAAGCGCCTCGACGCCACCACCGGCGACCTGCGCACCCTGCTGCGCGACAAGAACATCCGCCACGCCGGCATCAGCCGTGAAGGCGCCAGCGTGGTCGTCAAGTTCCGCGACGCCGAAACCCAGTCCCGCGCACGCAGCGTGATCGGCGCCGCCAACAACGACCTGCAACTCGTCGAGGGCCAGGACGGCGCCGACTTCAAGCTCACCGCCACCCTCACCCCGCTGGCCCAGAAGACCATCCAGGAGTTCGCGCTCCGCCAGAACATCGGCACCCTGCACAACCGCATCAACGAGCTCGGCGTGGCCGAGCCCGTCATCCAGCAGCAGGGCCTCGACCGCATCGTGGTGCAGCTGCCGGGCGTGCAGGACGTGGCCAAGGCCAAGGACATCCTGGGCCGCACCGCGACCCTCGAGATCCGCCTGGTGGACGACAGCCCGGGCGCCCTCGAAGGCGCACTGCAGGGCAACATCCCGCCGGGCACCGAGCTCTACTCCGAGCGCGGCGGCAACCCGCTGCTGGTCAAGAAGCAGGTCGTCCTCACCGGCGAGCGCCTCACCGACGCCCAGCCCGGTTTCGACGGCCAGAACCACGAGCCGGCCGTGCACCTCACCCTCGACGCCGCCGGCGCCCGCATCTTCAAGGACATCACCCGCGAGAACATCAACAAGCGGATGGCCATCCTGCTGATCGAGAAGGGCAAGGGCGAGGTCGTCACCGCGCCGGTGATCCGTAGCGAGATCGGTGGTGGCCGCGTTCAGATCTCGGGCCGCATGAGCTCCGAAGAGGCCACCGACACCGCCCTCCTGCTGCGCGCCGGCTCGCTGGCGGCACCGATGGAGATCATCGAGGAGCGCACCATCGGCCCCAGCCTCGGCGCCGAGAACATCACCAAGGGCTTCCATTCGACGCTGTGGGGCTTCATCGCCATCGCCGTCTTCATGTGCGCCTACTACATGCTGTTCGGCCTGGTATCGGTGATCGCGCTGGCGTCCAACCTGCTGCTGCTGGTGGCCCTGCTGTCCTTGCTGCAGGCCACCCTCACGCTGCCCGGCATCGCGGCCATCGCGCTGACCCTCGGCATGGCGATCGACGCCAACGTGCTGATCAACGAGCGCATCCGCGAGGAGCTGCGCAACGGCTCCAGCCCCCAGGCGGCCATCGCCACCGGCTACGACCGGGCCTTCGACACCATCCTCGACTCCAACGTCACCACGCTGATCGCCGGCATCGCCCTGCTCGTCTTCGGCTCCGGCCCGGTGCGCGGCTTCGCGGTGGTGCATTGCCTGGGCATCCTCACCTCCATGTTCAGTGCGATCCTGGTCTCCCGTGGCCTGGTCAACCTGATCTACGGCAAGAAGCGCAAGCTCGAGAAACTGGCCATCGGCCAGGTCTGGAAGCCGGGCGTCTGACGCCCCGGCACGAACGGCACACAACGGACATTCATCATGGAATTCTTCCGGATCCAAAAAGACATCCCGTTCATGAAGCATGCGCTGGTGTTCAACATCATCTCGTTGATCACCTTCCTGCTCGCGGTCTTCTTCCTCGCCACCAAGGGGCTGCATTTCAGCGTCGAGTTCACCGGCGGCACGCTGATGGAAGTCAGCTATGCCGAAGCCCCGGCCCTAGACAAGCTGCGCGACGCCCTCGGCAAGGAGGGCTACCAGGACGCCCAGGTGCAGAACTTCGGCAGCTCCCGCGACGTGCTGATCCGCCTGCCCAACCGGGAAGGCATGGAGACCGGCAAGGTCAGCGAGAAGGTGATGGCCAGCCTCAGCGCCCTTGAGGGCGGCAAGCCCGAGCTGCGCCGGGTCGAGTTCGTCGGCCCGCAGGTCGGCAAGGAGCTCGCCTCCGACGGCGCGATGGCGCTGCTGCTGGTGATCGGTGGCATCGTGGTGTATCTGGCGATGCGCTTCGAGTGGCGCTTTGCGGTGTCGGCGATCATCGCCAACCTCCACGACGTGATCATCATCCTGGGCTTCTTCGCGCTGTTCCAATGGGAGTTCTCGCTGCCGGTGCTGGCCGCCACGCTGGCGGTGCTGGGCTATTCGGTCAACGAGTCGGTGGTGGTCTTCGACCGGGTGCGCGAAACCTTCAAGAAGAAGCGCGGCCTCACCACCCCGGAGGTGCTCGACCACGCCATCACCAGCACCATCAGCCGCACCATCATCACCCACGGCTCAACCCAGATCATGGTGCTGTCGATGCTGCTCTTCGGCGGCGAGACGCTGTATTACTTCGCGCTGGCGCTGACCATCGGGATCTGCTTCGGCATCTACTCGTCGGTGCTGGTGGCCAGCCCGCTGGTGATGTGGCTCGGCGTGTCCCGCGAGCAGTTCATCCAGCCCAAGAAGGAAAAACAGGAAGCCGTCGTCTGACAAGGCTTGGCCACTTGTACAAAGGGCTGCCCGCGGGCAGCCCTTTTTCATTGCGCCACGCTCGGCTTTCAGCCCTCCACCAGGCGCCCCGAGGCGAGCCGCAGCGTGCGGCCACAGCGGGCCGCCAGCGCATTGTCGTGGGTGACCAGCACCAGCGTGGTGCCCGATTCGGCGTTCAGCGAGAACATCAGCTCGATCACCGCCTCGCCGGTCGCCACATCGAGGTTGCCGGTGGGCTCGTCGGCCAGCACCAGCGCCGGCCGCGGCGCAAAGGCCCGCGCCACCGCCACCCGCTGCTGCTCGCCCCCCGACAGCTGGCGCGGGTAGTGCCCGAGCCGCCCGGCCAGGCCGACCCGGCCAAGCCAGGCCTCGGCCTCCCGGCGCGCATCGCTACGGCCGGCGAGTTCGAGGGGCAGCATCACGTTCTCGAGGGCCGTCAGCGCCGGCAGCAGCTGGAAGGACTGGAACACGAAGCCCACGCAGGCCCCCCGTAGCGCAGCGCGGCCGTCCTCGTCGAGAGCGAACAAGTCCTGCCCACGGATTTTCACCGCACCGGCGCTAGGCGAATCCAGCCCGGCCAGCAGGCCGAGCAGGGTGGACTTGCCGGAGCCGGATGCCCCGACGATCGCCACCGCCTCACCGGGGGCGATCGCAAACGAGACATTCTCGAGGATGTGCAGCAGCGGGCCGCCGTCGGCCGTCACGCTGCGGCACAGGCCGCTGACTTCGACCACCGGCGCGGCGGCGGGCGGGGTATCGCTTCGACTAGGGTTCATTGTCATCAAGAGGTTCGGGCCAGGCCCGGGGGCGCAGTCGGACCCCGATTATCGCCCGGCACGACGCCCTCACGGCAAGAAGCGTGGCCGTAAACGGACTGAAGGCAACCCGCAGGCTGCCTTCAGTTGAACGAACCGCCGATGAGGATCAATCCACGTGGTAGTTCGGGGCTTCCTTAGTGATCTGCACGTCGTGAACGTGGGACTCGCGGATGCCGGCCGAAGTGATCTCGACGAACTCGGCGCGGGTGCGCATCTCGTCGATGGTGGCGCAGCCCACGTAGCCCATGGAGGCGCGCAGGCCGCCCATCAGCTGGTGGATGACGGCGGTCACCGCGCCCTTGTAGGGCACCCGGCCTTCGATGCCTTCGGGCACCAGCTTGTCCACGTTGCCGTCGTTCTCCTGGAAGTAACGGTCGGCGGCACCCTGCTGCATCGCACCCAGCGAACCCATGCCGCGGTAGGACTTGTAGGAGCGGCCCTGGAACAGCACGGTCTCGCCCGGCGCCTCTTCGGTGCCGGCGAACAGGCCGCCCAGCATCACCACGTTGGCACCGGCCGCGATGGCCTTGGAGATGTCCCCCGAGTAGCGGATGCCGCCGTCGGCGATCATCGGCACGCCGGAACCGGCCAGCGCGGTGGCGACGTTGTCGACCGCGGTGATCTGCGGCACGCCGACACCGGCCACGATGCGGGTGGTGCAGATCGAACCGGGGCCGATGCCCACCTTGACGCCGTCGGCGCCGGCATCCACCAGCGCCTTCGCGGCGGCAGCGGTGGCGATGTTGCCGCCGATGACCTCGACCTGCGGGAAGTTCTTCTTGACCCAGCTGACGCGGTCGAGCACGCCCTGCGAATGGCCGTGGGCGGTATCGACGACGATCACGTCGACGCCGGCCTCGGCCAGCAGCGCGGCCCGCTCCTCGGTGCCGGCACCGACGCCGATGGCCGCACCGACGCGCAGACGGCCGAGGCTGTCCTTGGAGGCAAACGGGTGCTCGGTGGACTTCATCATGTCCTTGACGGTGATGAGCCCGGCCAGGCCGCCTTCGTCGTTGAGCACCAGCACGCGCTCGAGACGGTGCTTGTGCATCAGCGCGCGGCCCTCTTCGAGGCTCGCGCCTTCGCGCACGGTGACCAGGCGCGACTGGGGCGTCATGATCGCCGACACGGGCTGGTCGAGATTGGTCTCGAAGCGGGTGTCACGGTTGGTGACGATGCCGATCACCTTGCCGTTTTCCACCACCGGCAGGCCGGAGAACTTGTGGGT
>JAEUNU010000154.1 GCA_016789125.1 Zoogloea sp.
GTCGAAGAGGCTCCAGTCGGTGACGGAGGACTCGTCCAGCTGGATCGCCAACTTCTGCAGTTCAAAAGGCCCATGCCCGGCGGCATAGAGGGCACCGACCACCGCCCCGGCGCTGGTGCCCACGATGAGGTCGGGGAGCAAACCCTGGGTTTCGAGGGCCTTGATGACACCAATGTGAGCAAAGCCGCGGGCTGCGCCACCGCCAAGGGCCAGGGCCAGACGGGGCTTGCGGACGACACGGGGGGCCACTGGCTCGGGCTTGTGGGTCAGATCGGCACAGGCGGCAAGGCCCAGGGCCGCGGCGCCACCGAAGAGCAGGCGACGGCGCCGGTTCATGCGCGAACCATGGAGATGGCCAAATCGACGGCCGCAAACAGACTGCCCGGATCGGCCCGCCCTGAGCCCGCCAGATCAAGGGCCGTACCATGATCCACCGACGTGCGGACGATGGGCAGGCCCAGGGTGACATTGACGCCGCCGCCGAAACTGGCGTGCTTGAGCACCGGCAGACCCTGATCATGGAACATGGCCAGCACGGCATCCCCCTTCTCCAGGGAGTGGGGCACGAACAGGGTGTCGGCCGGCAGCGGGCCGACGAGCTGCATGCCGTCCATGCGCCGGGCGTCGAGCACCGGGGTGATCACCTCGATCTCCTCGCTGCCCATGTGGCCACCCTCCCCCGCGTGGGGGTTGAGGCCGGCCACCAGGATGCGCGGCGCCGGCAGGCCGAAGCGCTGCACGAGGTCGGCGTGGAGGATGCGCAGGGTGTCGGTGAGGAGCGGCCGGGTGATCGCCGCAGGCACGTCCTTGAGCGGCAGGTGGGTAGTGGCGAGGGCCACGCGCAGGCCGCCGCCGACCAGCATCATCACCACCAGCGGGGTGGCGGTGGCTTCGGCCAGGTATTCGGTATGGCCGGAGAACGGCACGCCGGCCTCGCAGATGATGCCCTTGTGCACCGGCGCGGTGACCATGCCGGCGAACTCGCCCGACTTGCAGCCGGCGATCGCCCGGTCGAGCACGTCAAGCACATAGTGGCCGTTGGCCGCGTCGAGCCGCCCCGCCACCGCCGGTACCGCCAGCGGCACGTGGAGCACTTCGAGGCTGCCGGGCGCGGGCGCGGCATCGGGGGTGTAGTCGACCACCGGGACGTCCGGCGCGACCCCGTGGACACGCTCGGCGATCAGCTGACGGTCGCCGATGACGACCAGGCGCGCCGGCCAGTCCCGCTGCGCGAGGGCCGCGCAGAGCTCGGGGCCGACGCCGGCGGGTTCACCGCTGGTGATGGCGAGGATCATTTTGGGGAATGGGAAATGGGTAGTGGGGAATGGGGGGCGGACTGAACGGGTGTGCGCTGGCGGCAGAGCGGGGAGCGGGCTCGGAGTGGTCCAGCTGCCTGGCGGGGCGCGGCGGCATCAGCCCACGCCCCCACTTCCCACTCCCCATTACCCACTTCCCGAGCGATCAGCGATCCTCGAGCCGGTACTCCACGTAGGCCCGGTCGCGCAGCTGGCGCAGCCAGTCCTGGAAGGCTTCGTCGGACTTGCGTTCGCGCAGGGCGTTGCGGGCCGCTGCGCGCTTGCGATCGTCGGAGACGTCCTGCACGCGGCGCTCATCGACGACGATCAGGTGCCAGCCGAAGGGCGACTGGACCGGCTGGCTGACCTCGCCCGGCTTGAGGGCGTCCATGGCCTGCTCGAACTCGGGCACGGTGTCGCCCGGGTAGATCCAGCCCAGGTCGCCACCCTTGGCGGCAGAGATGTCGGCCGAGTGCTGGCGGGCCAGGTCGGCGAAGCTGGCGCCGCCCTGGACGATGCGCTCGCGCAGGTCGGCGAGGCGACGGCGGGCGTCGGCGTCGGAAACGACCTCGCTGGTCTTGACGAGGATGTGGCGGGCATGGGTCTGCTGCACCTGGGCCGGGGCCACGGCCTGGCCACCGCCCTTGCGGCCCACCACCTTGACGAGGTGGAAGCCGGCGGCGCTGCGCAGCACCGGCGTGGTGTCGCCCGGCTTGAGCCCGGAGACGGCCTCGGCAAACAGGCCGGGCAGGCGTTCGGCGCTGCGCCAGCCGAGGTTGCCGCCCGACAGCGCATCCGGCGCATCGGAATAGCTGGCCGCCAGTTTGTCGAAGGCTTCGCCGCGGGCCACCCGGGCCGCCACGTCCTCGGCCTTGGCACGCAGGCGGGCGAGCTGTTCGGGGCTGGCGCCCTCGGGCGCACGGAACAGGATGTGGGCGAGGTTCAGCTCTTCCTGGCCGCCGGCGAGGTTTTCGGGGTTGGAAAGGTAGTTGGTGACTTCGGCATCAGACACCACGATGCGGCTGTCCACCTCACGCTCACGCACCCGGCCGAGCAGCATCTCGTTGCGGACTTCGTCGCGGAAGCGCTCCCAGCTGATGCCGTCCTTCTCGAGGGCCTTGCGGAAGTCGGTCATCGACATACGGTTGTTGTCGGCGATACGCCCGAGGGCCCGGTCGAGGGTGACGTCGTCGACCCGCAGCGAGGTTTCGCCGGCGAGCTGGAGCTGCAGGCGCTCGACGATCTGGCGCTCCAGCACCTGGCGTTCGAGCACCTCGGCAGGCGGCAGCGGCGTGCCCTGGCGGCTCAGCTGGCGGGTGACCTGCTCGACCCGCTGGCGCAGTTCGGTGCGGGTGATGACGTCGCTGTTCACAACCGCGACGATGCGGTCCACCTCGATGGCGCCGTCGGCGGCAAGGGCCGCGTGGGCGAACAGGGAGGCGGCGAGGAAGGAGACGATGCGTTTCATGGGCGGGAACGTTCTTTCAGAAATCGTCGTCGTCACCGACGAAGGGCGTGGAGCCGTCGTTGATCTTGGCGTAGCCGGGCACACTGCGCTTGAGCACGTTGAGCGGGCTGGACCCGATACTGCCGGCGCCGTTGAACTCGAGCTGGAAGAACATGGCGCGGGTCGAGTCGGTGGCGCTGGTGGTGAGGTGCTGCACCACGCCGCGGAACACCCAGCAGCCGCCGTTGTACTCGATGCCGGCGATGCCCTGGGTGAGGCGGTGGTCGCGCAGGTTGCGATTGTAGCGGCCGACGCCGTACCAGTTGCCCCACAGCGGCCACTGGCCGGTGATGTCGAGGTCGCGGAAGCCGTCGGGCGAATCGACCACCGTGGAGTAGTTGCGGCGGTAGCGCCAGCTGACCCCGAGCGCCTTGGCGTAGGCCGGCTGGAAACGCACGCCGAAGTTGAAGCGCTCCGTCCAGTTGTCCCGCGGGTTGTACTGCCAGGCGGTGTCGAGGGTGGTCTTGGGCGCAAAGGTGGCGCTGAAGGCGGCCAGCAGGTCGGCCTGCTTGCCGGTGCGCACCGGGGTGTTCTGGTTGAGGGAGACGCGCTGATCAACCATGTAGTAGCGCTGGCCGATGGCCGCACGGACCTTCTCGGCACCGCTGGCCGGGTCGATCAGGCGGGTCTGCAGGGCCGTGGTGACCTGGTTGGCGTTGGAGATGCGGTCGCCGCCGGTGTAGACGTTTTCGGCGAAGATCTGCGCGAAGTTGAAGTCGTAGTAGCCCGAGTCGAAGTTGGGGAACTGGGACTGGTCGCGGTGCGGCACGTAAAGGTAATACACCCGCGGCTCGAGGGTCTGGATGTAGTCGGTGCCGCCGAAGTTGGTGTCGCGCTCGAAGGTCACGCCACCGTCCACCGAGAAGATCGGCAACGTGCGGGTGAGCGATTCGTCGCCGGTGTCGCCGTTGCGCCGCTCGATCTCGTAGCGGGTGGCGTGGATGCCGATCTTGGGCGTGACGTAGAAGGCCGCCGTCTGCAGCGGCAGCGCCAGCTGCGGGTAGGCGGTGAGACGCTGACCGCGGGTGAACTGGGTGTGGTGGAAGTCGACGAACTCGCTGGACAGCAGGAAGGTCGCGCCACCGGGCAGCTCGGGGCGGTTGGCCGTGAGGGTGAGCTGGGGCAGGCGCTTGTAGGGCTCACCGACCTTCACGTTGGTCTTCGGGTCTTGAAGGGTCTGGAAGGACTGCAGCAGGCCGCTGGCCGTCCACCACCCGCCGCCACCGTAGCTGAGCCGGGCCTCGCGGGGCAGATGGACCTGGGAAGTGAGGTGCAGCCGCGAGCTGAGGTCGATGAAGTAGCGCGGGTCGGAGACCCCGGAGAAGTTCAGGTTGCCCGCCCAGCCACCGCCGAAGTTGTGGTCGTGGCGCACGTTGCCGGCGTAGCGGCTGCGGCCCTCGACCTGGTCTTCGGGCATGTACTCGATGAAACTGTAGCCCTTGTAGTCGGGCGTGAGGTAGCGCGCCTCGTTGCGCAGCTGCAGCCCGCGCCGGCCCATGTAGCGGAAGGTGAGCGTGTCGTCGTAGTTGGGTGCGAGGTTGAAGTAATAGGGCACCGTGAGGTCGAAGCCGACCTTGTTGGACGTGCCGAAGGTGGGCGACAGCACGCCGGAGCGGCGCTGGTCGGCGAGCGGGAAGTCGGCCCACGGCAGGTAGCCCAGGGGCACGCCCTTGAACACCAGCGTGCCACCGCTCGCCTCGCCGACGTTGGTGTCGTAGTCGAGCTCGAGCTCGTTGGCCTTGAGGTACCAGTCGGGCCGATCGGGCTTGCAGCTGGTCCAGGTGGCCTTGGTGAAACGGAACTGATTCTCGCCTTCGAGGTAGAGCTTCTCGGCCGAGCCGTGGCCGGTGAGCGGCTGCTGGGCCCGCGGCGTGAACTGGCCGGGCAGCAGCACCTGCCCAGGCGGCGCCGGGCGCGGCGGGCGGCTGATCGCATAGTCGGGCGACTCGAACACGCCCACCTGCTGCCCCACCTTGACCCGCGCATGGGGCCCGGTCATCTCATCGCTGCCACGGCTGATGCGCACCTTGCCGGTGGCCTCGACCTCGTCGGTCAGCTCGAAGTAATGCAGGCGGTCGCCCTCGATGCGGGTGTTGTCGCGGATCAGCAGCGCCGAGCCCTCGGCCACGGCGTCCACGTCCTGGCGGCCGAAGACCTTGTCGGCGGTGATGCGCGTCGAACCCGGGGCGGCCGGCGCGGCGGCGGGTGTGGCGACCACCCGGGCGGCACGGCCGGCCGCCGGCGCAGCGGGCCTGGCGGGCTTTGCGGGGGCGGCCTGCGGAGCCGGCCGCTGGAGCGCCGCGGCGGGCGGGCTCACCGTCGCGGCCGGGCGGCCGAGCAGGGACGAAGGCACCACGAAGGGCGGGAGATCCTCGGCACCGGCGCGCCCCCACAGGGCGAACAGGGCGATGGACAGGAAGCGCAGCTGCGTACGTGGTTTCATCCGGAATGCGGAACCGGCCAGCGAGCCGACCATGGTTTGATAAACTGCGCGATTTTACACGAACGCCTCTCCGACTCCCGTGGAACGACGCCAACAACTCCAGTCCTGGCTTGCCGCCGAATTTCCCGGCCGCGCCTTCGAAATCGCCCCCGCCAGCGCCGACGCCAGCTTCCGGCGCTATTTCCGCGTCACCTTCGACGGCGATCCGACCCCGCTGATCGTGATGGACGCGCCGCCCAGCCACGAGGACTGCCGCCCCTACATCCAGGTGGCCGAGCTGTTCGGCGCGGCCGGCGCCCACGTGCCGCAGATCATCCGGCAGAACCTCGCCGAGGGCTTCCTGCTGCTGTCCGACCTGGGCAGCACCACCTACCTGCAGGCGCTCACCAAGGACAACGCCCACAACCTCTACGCCGACGCCCTCGGCGCGCTGATCTGCATCCAGAATGCCAGCCGCCCCGGCGTTCTGCCCGAGTACGACCGGGCACTGCTGATGCGCGAGATGGAGCTCTTCCCGGTGTGGTACGTGGCCCGCCACAAGGGCGTCACCCTCACCGACAAGCAGACCGCCGACCTCTACGACGTGTTCGACCGCATCGTCGAGGTGAACCTCGCCGAGCCCAAGGTGTTCGTGCACCGCGACTACCACAGCCGCAACCTGATGGTCACCACGCCCAACCCCGGCGTGCTCGACTTCCAGGACGCCGTGTATGGCCCGATGAGCTACGACCTCGCCTCGCTGTTCAAGGACGCCTACATCCACTGGGAAGAAGACTTCGCCCTCGACATGCTGGCCCGCTACTGGGAGACCGCCCGCGCCCTCGGCCTGCCGGTGCGCGCCGACTTCGCCGAGTTCCACCGCGACTACGAATGGATGGGCGTGCAGCGCCACATCAAGGTACTCGGCATCTTCGCCCGCCTCTACCACCGCGACGGCAAGGACGGCTACCTCAAGGACATGCCGCTGGTCCTGCACTACCTGCGCAAAGCCTGCGAGCGCTACGGCGAACTGCGCCCGCTGCTGCGCCTCCTGGAGCAGCTCGAGCCCACCGTCACCGAAGTCGGCTACTCGTTCTGAACGCCATGAAAGCCATGATCCTCGCCGCCGGCCGCGGCGAACGCATGCGCCCGCTCACCGACAGCTGTCCCAAGCCGCTCCTCGCGGCGGGGGGCAAGCCGCTGATCGCGTGGCACATCGAACGCCTCGCCGCGGCAGGCATCACGGAGCTCGTCATCAACCACGCCCACCTCGGGCAGATGATCGAGGACGCCCTCGGCGACGGCAGCACCTTCGGAGTGCACATCCGCTATTCGCCCGAGGGTAGCGCCCTCGAGACCGCCGGGGGCATCGCCCGCGCGCTGCCGCTGCTGGGTGACGCGCCCTTCCTGGTGGTGAATGGCGACGTCTTCTGCGACGCCGACTTCGCCGGCCTGCGCCGGGCCGCGGAAGAACTCAACCCGGTGCGCTGCGCCCACCTGCTGCTGGTTGCCAACCCCGAGCACAACCCCGACGGTGACTTCGGCCTCACGCCGGACGGACTGGTCCATGAGGGAGAGGGCGAACGGCTCACCTTCTCCGGCCTCGGCGCCTATCATCCGGCCCTGTTCGTGGGTCTCTCTCCCGACACCCCGGCCAAGCTCGCGCCCCTGCTGCGGGCGGCCATGGCGCGCAACCGGGTCAGCGGCGCCCGCCTGCTCGGCCGCTGGGTGGACGTCGGCACCCCCCAGCGCCTCGCCGAGCTCGACGCGAGCCTGCGCCACGCATCGCCCTGAAGAGCTGTCGC
>JAEUNU010000178.1 GCA_016789125.1 Zoogloea sp.
GGCTCACCCCGGCCCAAGCCCCACCGGCGCCGGGGCGATGTTCACGATCTGCGAGAAGAGCCGCTCGTACGCCCCCGCCGGGCCGCTCCAGGGGTTGTCGTTGGCGAGGAAGGCGGCGTCGATGGCGGCCCAGTCGTCGGCCTGCAGGTCACGCTCGGCCAGCGGGAAGATCTCGTGCTCCTCGGCGTTCATGTGCCGCCACTCGGCTTCGATGTACGCCACCACCGCCGCCTGGAAGCCCGCGAAGCCGGCCGCGCCGCGCTGCTCGTAGGCGTCCAGCGCCGCCTCGAGGGCGCGGATGCGGGCGTCGCCCACGCGGTGCTCGGCCTCCAGCCGCTCGATCACCGGCACGGCCTCGGGGCTGCGCAGGCGCAGGCGGGCGAAGAGGTACTCGTCTTCCTTCGGGTGGTGCACCTTCTCGGGCACCTGGTCGATGTACTCGATCATCTTCCGGAACAGCCCGAAGTCGGGCTTGAGGCGGCCCTTGTCGATGCCCTCGACGAGCTGCCGCAGGCCGTTCAGCATGGCCGCCAGGGCCCGGTGCTCGGCGTGGATGATGCGCAGGGATTGCTTCATGGCGGGCTCCTTTGCTTAGACGCCGAGGTGTTTCTGGATCAGGCCGGGGTCTTCGCGCACCTGCTCGCTGCTGCCGTCGAAGACGACCTCGCCCTTCACCAGGATCATCGCCCGGTCGCAGATGCTGGTGACGGCCGAGTGGTTCTTGTCGACGATCATGGTGGCGATGCCGGTCTTGCGGATCTCCTTGACGATGCGCCAGATCTCCAGCGCAATCAACGGGGCGAGGCCTTCGGTGGCTTCGTCGAGGATCAGCAGGTCGGGGTTGGTCATCAGCGCGCGGCCGATGGTGAGCATCTGCTGCTCGCCGCCCGAGAGCTGCCAGCCGCCGTTGTTGATGCGCTCGCCAAGCCGCGGGAAGGTGGCCATCACCCGCTCGAAGGTCCACTCGCGCTGGCCATCGACGCCGGCGCGGGCGGCCATCTGGAGGTTCTCGCGCACCGACAGGTTGGGGAAGATGCCGCGCCCCTCGGGCACGTAGGCGATGCCGCGCTGCACGGTGCGGTAGGTGGGCGCGCGGGTGAAGTCGTCGCCGCGCACGAGGATGCGGCCGTGGCGCGGGCGCACGATGCCGAGCATGCTCTTGATGAGCGTGGTCTTGCCCATGCCGTTGCGGCCCATCAGGGCGATGCCTTCGCCCTGGCGGATGTGGAAGTCGATGCCGTGCAGAATGTGGCTGGCGCCGTAGTAGGTGTGAAGCTCCTTGGCTTCGAGCAGCATGTTAGACATGGAAGCTGTCCTCCTGGCCCAGGTAGGCTTCCTGGACGGCGATGCTGGCGCGGATCTGCGCCGGGGGGCCGGATTCGAGCACCTGGCCATTGACCATCACGGTGATCACGTCGGCGACGGCAAAGACGGCGTCCATGTCGTGCTCGACGAGGAGGATGGCACGGGTCTGGCGGAGGCGCTTGAGGAGTTCGACCATCTTGGCCGATTCTTCCGAGCCCATGCCGGCGAGCGGTTCGTCGAGGAGCAGCACCTGGGCGTCGGTGGCGAGCACCATGGCGATCTCGAGCTGGCGCTGCTCGCCGTGGCTGAGCACGCCGGCGATGCGCTCGGCGCGCCCGCCGAGGCCGGCTTCGTCGATGGCGGCGCGGGCCTTGTCGAGCATCCACTGCTGGCGCATCGCGTTCGAGAAGATCCGCCACGGCTGCTGGCGGCGTGACTGGGCGGCGAGGCGCACGTTCTCGAGCACCGTGAACCTGGGGAAGATGTTGGTGCGCTGGTAGCTGCGCCCGATGCCCACCAGCGAGCGCTGGGCGGCGGTGAGGCCGCTGATGTCGCGCCCCTGGAAGAGGATGCGCCCCGAGCTGGGCGGCAGGTCGCCCGACAGCATGTTGATGCAGGTGGATTTGCCGGCGCCGTTGGGGCCGAGCAGCGCGTGGAGCTGGCCGCGGGCGAGGGTCAGGCAGACGTCCTGGTTGGCGAGCAGGCCGCCGAAGCGCCGGGTGATCTGGTCGGCCACCAGCAGGGCGTCCGGGTTGCGTGGATCAGTCATGGGCGGAACCTCCCTGGAGTGCGCGCTTGATGCGCCCGGGCACGGCGGAGAGGCCGCCCGGCATGAAGAGTACGGCAGCGACGATCATCAGGCCCATGGCGAGCTGCCAGTGCTTGGTCCACATCGAGAACACTTCCTGCATGGCGACGAAGGCGAAGGCGCCGGCCACCGCGCCCACCAGGTTGCCCATGCCGCCCAGGATGACCATCAGCAGCACGTTGCCCGACTGGTGCCAGGAGAGGAGCTCGGGGGTGACGAAGCCGAACACGACCGAGTACAGGAAGCCCGCCACGCCGCCCAGCCCGCCGGCCAGCGCGAAGGCGGCGAGCTTGTAGCGGAAGGTGACGTAGCCGAGGGACTGCATGCGGTGCTCGTTGCTCTTGATGCCCACCAGCACGCGGCCGAAGGGCGACTGGAGGACGCGGGCGAGGAAGGCGTACACCAGCACCAGCATGGCGAGGATGAAGTAGTAAAGGTGGGTGGGCTGGTCGAGGTCGAAGGGCAGGAAGCCGGCGATCTCGGCCGTCGGCTTGACGTTGAGGTAGAGGCCGTCGGAGCCGCCGCCCAGCGGGGTGTCGTGGAAGACGTAGAAGAACATCTGGGCGAAGGCGAGCGTGACCATGATGAAGTAGATGCCCTTGGTGCGCAGCACGAAGAGCCCCACCACCAGCGCCGCGAGCGCCGCCAGGCCGACCGAGGCGGGCAGCACGAGCCACAGGCTGGCGGCTTCGTACTTGGGCGAGAGCAGCGCGACCGCGTAGGCGGCGATGCCGAAGTAGGCGGCGTGGCCGAAGCTGACGAGGCCGGTGAAGCCCACCAGCAGGTCGAGGCTCATGGCGAAGATGGCCATCACCAGGGTCTTGGCGATGAGTTCGGTGTAGAAGTCGGCGCCGGCGAGCGGGACGCAGGCGAGCCCGGCGAGCGCGAGCAGCTTGAGGACCAGCGAGGTATCGAGTTTCATCGCCTCAACCTTTCTTGAAGATGCCTTCGGGCCGCCACAGCAGCACCGCGGCCATGACCAGGTAGACGACCATCCCCGAGAGCTCGGGCACCAGCACCTTGCCGAAGGTGTCGGCAAAGCCGATCACCAGGGCGGCGACGAGGGCGCCCCATACCGAGCCGATGCCGCCGATCACGACGATGACGAAGGAGATGATCAGCACGTGGCTGCCCATGTTGGGGAAGACCGAGGAGATCGGCGCGGCGAGCATGCCGGCCAGCGCGGCGAGGGCCACGCCGAGGGCGAAGACGACCCGGTAGATCATGTTGATGTTGATGCCCAGGGCCTCGACCATCACCCGGTCGTGGTTGCCGGCGCGGATCATCATGCCGAGCCGGGTGCGCTGGATGACGAAGTAGAGCGCCACCGCGAGCACGATGCAGACGGCCGAGATGACGAGCCGGTACACCGGGTAGCTGAGCACGTCGCTCAGCTGGATCGAGGCACTGAAGACGGCGGGGATGTCCACCCCGTGCACTTCGTCGCCCACCAGCAGGCTGCGCACCTCCTCGAAGATCAGGATGAGGCCGTAGGTGAGGAGCACCTGCTCGAGGTGGTCGCGCTTGTAGAGGTGGGAGAACAGCGCCCATTCGAGGAAGGCCCCGAACAGCAGCGCCAGCGGGATGCCCAGCGCGATGGCCGCGAAGAGGTTGCCCGTGAGGCTGGCCAGCACGAAGGCCAGGTAGGCCCCGATCATGTAGAAGCTGCCGTGGGCGAGGTTGATGATGCCCATGATGCCGAACACCAGCGTCAGTCCGCTTGCCACCAGAAAGAGCAGCAGGCCGTACTGGAGCGAGTTCAGCGTCTGGATCAGGAAGGAAGCGAAATCCATGACGTGCTCC
>JAEUNU010000206.1 GCA_016789125.1 Zoogloea sp.
AGGCTGACGGTCAGGGGCGCCATGCCTGCCTTTCGTTGCCGGGCATCGGCGACGGCGCCGGGCGCCACCGGCGGAGATCAGAGCTTGTAGTAGCTCCGGTACCACTCGACGAAGCGGCCGATGCCGACCGGCACCGGGGTCGCCGGCACAAAGCCCGTCCAGGCGTTGAGGGCGTCGGTGTTGGCATAGGTGGCGGGCACGTCGCCATCCTGCAGGGGCATGAAGTTCTTTTCGGCCTTGACGCCCGCGGCATCCTCGATGGCCTCGATGAAGGCCATCAACTCGACCGGGTTGTTGTTGCCGATGTTGAACACGCGGAAGGGCACATTGCTGCGCCCCGGATCGGGCAGGTCGGCATTGTAAGCGGGATCGGGCTCGGCGACACGGTCCATGGTGCGGACGACGCCCTGCACGATGTCGTCGATGAAGGTGAAGTCGCGCCTCATCTTGCCGTGGTTGAACACGTCGATCGGGCGGCCTTCGAGGATCGCCTTGGTGAACAGGAACAGCGCCATGTCCGGGCGGCCCCACGGGCCATACACCGTGAAGAAGCGCAGACCGGTGGTGGGCAAGCCGAAGAGATGGCTGTAGGTGTGGGCCATCAGCTCGTTGGCCTTCTTGGTGGCGGCGTAGATGCTGACCGGATGGTCCACGCTGTCGTGCTCCGAGAACGGCATCTTGGTGTTGCCGCCATACACGCTGGAGCTGCTGGCATACACCAGGTGCTGCACCTTGCTGTGGCGGCAGCCTTCGAGGATGTTCATGAAGCCCGCCAGGTTGCTCTCGACATAGGCGTGGGGGTTGACCAGCGAGTAGCGCACGCCGGCCTGCGCCGCCAGGTGGATGACCCGGTCGAACTTCTCTTCGGCGAAGAGCTTCTCCATGCCCTCCCGGTCAGCCACATCGAGCTTGACGAAGCGGAAGTTCGCGTGGGGCGTCAGGCGCGCCAGGCGGTCGAGCTTGAGCTGGACGTCGTAGTAATCGTTGAGATTGTCGATGCCGACGACTTGATCGCCGCGGGCCAGCAGAACCTGGCTGGTGTGCATTCCGATAAAACCGGCGGCACCGGTAACGAGGATTTTCATGAGCGTGGGGACGATCCGGATTGTTGGGTTCGGGGACAGCCGGAGCAGAGCGGGCCACCGCGGGCAAATCAAGCGGCTGTCAGGCCGTCGATTTTCGCATGCGGCTCATGCAGGGTAAATCCTCGAAACAACTTGTCCGTGCCTTCTGTAACGACCCGTTATACTTTGCACTCTCCGTCAGCCATGCCAACGCCTTGATTCTGCGCAGCCTTTACACCCTCGTCTGGCTCATCGCACTTCCCTTCGTGGTGCTGCGCCTGTTTTGGCGCGCGCGGCGCCAGCCCGACTACCTGCGGCACATCCCCGAGCGCTTCGGCTTCTACCGCACGCGCCTCAACAATCCGGTGATCTGGCTGCACGCCGTCTCGGTGGGCGAGACCCGCGCCTGCGCCCCGCTGCTGCACGCCCTGCTCGACACCTACCCGGACCACCGGGTGCTCCTCACCCACATGACACCCACCGGCCGCGCCACAGCTGCCGAGCTCTACGGCCACCTCGCCCCGCGGGTGCAGAGCGCCTACCTGCCCTACGACATCCCGTGGGCGATCTCGGGCTTCCTGCGCCACTTCCACCCGCGCATCGGCATCCTGATGGAAACCGAACTGTGGCCCAACCTGGTGCACGCCTGCCACCACACCGGCACCCCGCTGGCGATGGTCAACGCCCGCCTGTCGGCCCGCTCGGCGAGGGGCTACAGCCGCATCGGCGGCCTCGCCCGCGAGGCCTTCGCCCACCTCTCGGCGATCGGCGCGCAAACCGAGGCCGACGGCCAGCGCATGACCGACCTGGGCGCCCGCTACGTGATGATCACCGGCAACATCAAGTTCGACATCGCCCCGCCGCCGGCCATGCAGGCGCTGGCCGCCGACTTCCGCAACCGCTTCGGGCCGCAGCGCGAGATCCTCCTCGCCGCGAGCACCCGCGAGGGCGAGGAAGGCCCGCTGCTCGAGGCCTTCGCCCGGACGTGCCCGCCCGAGGTGCTGCTGGTGCTGGTGCCCCGCCACCCCGACCGCTTCGACGAGGTCGCCAGGCTGGCCAAGCGCGCCGGCCTCAAGCTGCAGAAACGCTCGAAGGGCGTGCCGGTGATGGCCGACACCCGGGTCTGGCTGGGCGATTCGATGGGCGAGATGTACGCCTACTACGGCGCCGCCGACGTGGCGATCATCGGCGGCTCATGGGCCCGGCTGGGCGGCCAGAACCCGATCGAGGCCAGCGCGGTGGGCTGCCCGGTCGTCGTCGGCCCACACACCTTCAACTTCAAGGCAGTCTGCGAGCAGGCCATCGAGGTGGGCGCCGCAGTGCGCGCCGACGACGTCGAGGATGGCCTGCGGGTGGCCCTCGAGATCATCGCCGACCCGATCCGCCGCAAGGCCATGAGCACCGCCGGCAGCCTGTTTGCCCACTCCCACCGGGGCGCCACCGGCCGCACGATGGACCTGATCACGCCCCTGCTGCGCACCGCCCGCCCGCGCCGGCCGGGCGAGCGCTGAAGCCTCAGCGCAGCAGGTAATCCACCACCCAGCCGGCGAAGATCGCCGCGCCGACCCAGTTGTTGTGCAGGAACGCCTTGAAGCACTTCGGGCGGTCGCGCTCGCGGATCAGGGTGTAGTGGTAGGCCATCAGGCCCGCCGCCACCGCCAGCCCGGCCAGGAAGGGGGCGCCGGCGCCGGTCTCGAGCCCGCACCAGCCGAGCAGCAGCAGGGTCGCGGCGTAGCAGATCATGATCGCCGCAACCTCGAAGCGGCCAAAGGTGATCGCCGAGGTCTTGATGCCGATCTTCAGGTCGTCGGGCCGGTCCACCATCGCGTACTCGGTGTCGTAGGCCACCGCCCAGAAAACGTTGGCGAGCAGCATCACCCAGGCCACCAGCGGGATGGCGTTCTGGAAGGCCGCAAAGGCCATCGGGATGCCGAAGCCGAAGGCGATGCCCAGGTAGGCCTGCGGGATCGCCAGGAAGCGCTTGGTGTAGGGGTAGCTGCCGGCCAGGAAGACCGCCGGCACGCTCATCGCGATGGTCAGCCCGTTGAGGGGCAGCACCAGCAGGAAGGACAGCAGCGACAGCCCCGCGGCCAGCCCGAGGGCCTCCTTCGGGCTGATCCGGCGGGCCGCCAGCGGACGGTTGCGGGTGCGCTCCACGTGGCCGTCGAAGTCCTTGTCGGCGTAGTCGTTGATCACGCAGCCGGCCGAGCGCATCAGCACCGTGCCGACCACGAAGATCGCCACCACCCATGCCGCCGGCCGGCCGTCGCTGGCCACCCACAGGGCCCACAGGGTCGGCCACAGCAGGAGCAGGATGCCGATGGGCTTGTCGAGGCGCATCAGCTTCTCGTATTCGGACAGGCGCTGGCGCAGGCAGAGGGGGCTCAGGGTGGTCATGGGTTCAGGTTCCGGATCGCCGGCAAGAAGATTTCGGTCACGAGGAGCGGCGCGCCGTGGCGCCGGAAGGCCGAGCGGCGCGCCCACAGCGCCGGCAACGTCGGCTCGCCGAGGGCCCGGGCCGCACGGTGCCAGCGGAAATCCCGGGCATCGAGGCGGGCCGCCTCGAGGGGCGAACGGCGCACCCGCGGATCGTCGAACAGCACCGCCGCCAGCGGCCGCCCGCCGAGGCCATGGAGCAGATGCCAGGCGGCGGGGATCGTCGTGGCCGCCACCAGCGAACGGGCGAACACCACTGGCTCACCGTCGGCGACCAGCAGCACCTCGCGCTGCCACAGGGCGCCGTGGCGCTGCACACCGAGGGCCGCCAGCTCGTCCGGCAGCACGCAGCCCTTGCCTTGGTCCACCACCTCCAGCGAGAAGCGCCCGCAGCGGGCGCGGATGCGCGCGGTGAGCGAACTGTCGTCGGTGAGCCAGCCGCGCATCCCGCGTGGGGCCTGCCAGGCCGCCATCCGGAAAGGGTCGCGGCCGGGGAAATGGGCGAGAGTCATGACTGCGAAAAACAGGGTCGGGACAAGCGGCGCAATTGTAGGGGTTTTCGTGCGCCCGGGAGGAGCTATTCGGCGCCTCGCCACCCACCCGCCAGAACGGACGCCCCCTGCCGAAGCCCAGATCGACGCACGCCCGGAACAGGGCAGGCCGGCCCGCAGCGGGGTTCGCAGTGACCGCCAATCCGGGCGCCTACCCTTTTTGACTAAAGATCACAAAATCTGCAAGAATCTTCGGCAAAAATATAAAAAAAGCGTTTTTGCCAATCATAACAAAGCGGCGTTGAGCTTCGCCCCGACAAACGCCCTTGAGGAAGCCGCGATGCAAGCCTCCGTCGTTGCGCTGGTCCGCAACACCTCCTACCAGGCGGAAGCGCTGCGGCAATCGGTCGAGCACGCCCTGGCGCTGATCGGGCAGCCCTTGTCCCGCCTGATACGGCCGGGCGACCGGGTACTCGTCAAGCCTTACCTGCGCCATGGCCCGATGCGGGCGCCGGAAACCCGCATGGTGTCCCACCCGGCCCTGATCGAGGCGCTCATCGGCATGGTCCGCGACTGTGGCGGGCACCCGCTGCTGGGCGACGAGGGCTCGCGGCACCTGCGCCGCACCCAGCCGCCCCCCGACGAGATGTGGTTCCACCTGCTGGCCGAGCGGGCCGGCGCCGAGCTGGTCAGTTTTGCCAAGGCGGGCGGGCGCCTCGTCCCGAGCGGCATCCCGCGCCCCGGCCATTACCTGCTCAGCCGCGCCGTGCTGGACGCCGACGTGGTGATCAACCTGGCCAACGCCGTCCTCCACCCGACCTTCGTGTGGAGCGGAGCGGTCAAGAACATGTTCAACGCGGTGGTCGGCGCCGGCAACGCCCAGCTGTTCGAGCTGCTGCGCGAGCACGACGCCCTGAACGCCGCCGTCGCCGACCTGTGCCGGCTGGCCCGCCCGACCTTGTCGCTGTCCGACATGACCACCGTCTGCCCGGACTCGAAGGCCGACCTCTGGCGCGTGGGCCTGATCGGCGCCTCCACCGACCCGGTGGCGCTCGACAGCGCGTCGGTCCAGGCCCTCGGCTGGGACCCGGGGCAGATCGGCAGCCTGGTATGGGGGCAGCGCCTCGGGCTCGGGCAGTGGGCGCGGCAGGACATCGACCTGCGCGGCCTGTCCTGGGCCGAGCTGCCCGTCTTCGCGCAGGCCCCACGCACGGCAACGGCCATTGCCGCCGAGAGCCGGGTCCAGCGCACACTGCGCATCGTCAACAAGACGACACTGCGCCCACGCCCCATCATCGACGGCGAGCGCTGCACCGGCTGCACCGACTGCATCCGGATCTGCCCCATCGGCGCGATCGCGGCCGCCCCCCACGGCAGGCCGCTCATCGAATACGCCCGCTGCGTGGACTGCATGGTGTGCGCCGACGCCTGCGGGGAGCAGGCCATACGGCCGGGCATGCGCGGCTGGCCAGCTGCGGCCCTGTGGCCGCTGCAGCTGGCCCGCAAGGCCTGGCGGCGCAGCAAGACGGGCTACGTGTGGCATGTCGGAAACGTTTCCATACGCCTGCAGTTCAAGAAGACCAAGCCGGTGCGCAAGCCGCGCCCCGCAGCCCCGCCCGGCATCACCCGAAAGGAAGGCCACATGCAAGCCTCGAGCAACCCGCAGGGCACCGGAGGGGTCGCGCTCATCGTCGGGGTCGGCCCCGGGCTGGGCACATCACTGGCCCGCCGCTTCGCCCGCGAAGGGATGGACATCGCCCTCGTCGCCCGCGACGGTCATCGCCTCGAGGCCCTGGTCGCCGAGCTCGAGAGCCTCGGCGTGGCGGCCCGCATCTACCCCTGCGACATCACCGAGGACCCCGCCGTCACCGCGACGGTCCGCGCCGTGTGCAGCGAGCTCGACGTGCCCAGGCTCGCGGTCTACTGCACCGAACACTTCGGGCCCGGCCACGTGGTCGACATCGAGACCTCGGCCTTCGTCGATTGCTGGGAGGTCAATTGCCTGGGCGCCTTCCTGGTCGGCCGCGAGGTGGCGCGGGCGATGCTCACCCGCGGCGCCGGCACCCTCATCTTCACCGGCGCCACCGCCGCCATGCGCGGCCGCGAGGGCTACGCCAACATGGCAGTCGGCAAGTGGGGCCAGCGGGCCCTGGCCCAGTGCATGGCGCGGGAGCTCGGCCCGAAGGGCATCCATGTGGCCCATGTGATCATCGACGGCGG
>JAEUNU010000217.1 GCA_016789125.1 Zoogloea sp.
GACCGAGTAGTTGAAGACGTCGGTGAGGTGGTCGCCCGGCGCCAGGGCCTGCACGGCGCTGTTGGCCTGGTGGAGCGTGTAGCTGTAGGCGCCGGTGGCCTTGGTGAGCACCAGAGTGCCGTAGAGGCCATCGACGGTGAGGGTCGTGCCATCGTCGGTGGCGGGTTCGCCAACGCCTTCGACGCTGCCGGTGCGCAGCCCGGTGATCGGGTTGAGGGCGGCGATGTCGCCGTTCTGGTCGGTGTCGTTGCCGAGTACGTTGCCGGTGATCGGGGTGGCGCTGCCGGTGGCGTTGTTGACGCCGCCTTGCTCGGTGACGGCGTTGGTGTCGTTGACCGCCACCGGGGCCACGGCGCCGAGGATGACCTGGCCGGTGGCGGACGAGGTGACGTTGCTCTCGACGTTGCCCATGTTGTCGGTGTAGCTGGCCTGCACGCGGAAGTGCTTGCCGCCGTCGGCGTTGGTCAGCGTGTAGGTGCTGTAGGTGGCACCGCTGACGTTGCTCCAGCCGCCGACCCCGTCGGCGGAGACCTGCCACTGGTAGCTGGGCGTGACGGCGACGAGGCCGTCGGCGTCGACCAGGGCGGCGCTGAGGATCTCGCCCGGCGCGAGGGAGCCGGAGATGCTGATCGTGCCGGCATCGGGCAGGTCGGCTACAGACACGGCGGTGGACACCGGTGCCTCGGCGACGCCGCCGTTATCGACGTAGAAGGCCTGCACCCGCACCTGCATCAGCGATTCGCTCTGGGCGAGGGTGAGGGTGCTGCCCTGGCCGCGTGCGCCGGCGATGTCGGCCCAGGTGCTGCCGTCGGCGGACACCTGCCACTGGTAGCTGGGCGTGGTGGCGATGCCGTCGGCGTCGGTGGGGGCGTTGGCGGTGAGGGTCTGGCCCTGGGTGGGCGTGCCGGAGATGGTCACCGCGCCGGCGTTGTTGGCGCCGAGGGCACCGATGGTGGCGGCGGTGGCGGCGCTGGGGTCGGCGAGGTTGAGGGTGAAGCTGGTGGTGGCGGTGGTGCCGCCGGCGTCCTCGGTGCCGGTGACGAGGATGTTGAGGTAGGGCGTGCCGGCCGGCGGGTTGCCGGAGAGCGTGAGGTTGCCGCCGCTGGTGCCGAGGGTGAGCCCGAAGTCGGAGAGGGGCTGGCCGTTGGCGGTGGCGCTGTAGGTGATGCCGGCGGTGCTGGCGGTGCCGTCGGCGTTGCCGTCCGGGTTGGTGAAGGGCAGCGGGACGCTGACGCTCACCGGGTCGCCGGCCGCGACCGCCTGGTCGGCGATCGGCGTGCTCAGCACCAGGGTGTCGTTGGGGCTGGAGATGCTGAGGGTGAAGGCGCCGGTGGTGGCGCTGAGGCCGCCGGAGGTGGCGGTGACCTTGACGCTGACGTCGGTGGTGCCGTTGGGCGGATTGCCGGTGAACACGCCGGTGCTGGTGTTGAAGTGCAGCCAGGCGGGCAGCGGGGTGGTGCCATCAGCCAGCGTGGCGCTGTAGCTCAGGCTGCCGGCGGAGGTTGCCAGGTAGTTGAAGGCCGTGGCGGGCAGCGCGGCGCTGCCGCTGCCGGCGCCGCCGACGAAGGACAGGGAGGCCGGCACTACGCCGGCCACCAGGCTGGCGGCCTGGGTGTCGTTATAGACGACGAGCTGGAACTGGCTGGCGGCGTAGGTGGCGCCGTGGTTGCCGTCGGTGGCGCGGATCTCGATGAGTGTGCTGGCGGGCGCGGTGCCGTTGCCCGACAGGGTGGCGGTGCCGGGGTTGAAGCTGAGGGCGGCGGTGTTGCTGAGCAGCGTGGCGACGCCGGTGGCCGGATCGACCGTGTAGGCGCTGTAGGTGAGGGTATCGTTTTCCGGGTCGGTGAAGGTGCCGGCCGGGATGGCGTAGGACCAGCCGGCGCCCTGGGTGGTGACGCTGGGGGTGAGGGTGGCGCCGGTGTAGGTGCCGCCGAAGCTGGCGCCGGTGATGTCGGTCTGCTCGCCGGGGGTCAGGGCGGTGAACTGCACCAGGCCGCCGCCGAGGTCCTGCGCCGTGTAGTGCGACGCGGTGGTCGCCGAGAACATCGAGGTGGCCAGGTTAGGCGTGATGTTCAGCGTGGTGGCGGAGTCCGTGGCCATGATGAAGAGCTTGTTGGCCGTGCTACCCCAGTTGAGGCCGCTGGCAATCTGGTAATCGCCCACCGAGTTGTTGTAGCCGTTGCCGTTGCCGTCGTATTCCGAGGTAACCGGATCGACCAACCGGCCCCGGGCATCGGCGTCAACCGCGGCGAGCAGGGCGTCAACGATCTGGGCTCCTGTCGGGTTGGCACCCAGCGGCGCGGTGGTGAAGGTGGCGGTCGCGGAGCCTCCGTAGCCGGGTAGCGCCATCGACACTGTCACGCCGGCTGCCCAGGTCTGGTCGGCGAAGATGAACACCGACCGCTCGGTGGTGCCATCCATCGGGTCTTCCGCGCCATCCAAGTGGGCGGCGACGTCCTCGGTGACCAGGGTGCCAACGTTTGGTGGGGCGTTGGCGGCAACCAGCGCCGCGGCCACGTCGGCCGCAGCGACGGCCGTGCCCGCGGTGGCGGTGATGCCGTCGAAGACGAGGGTCGAGCCGCCGTAGGCGCCGGAGTAGGTGACCTTGAAGACTTCGGCGACGGCATCGGCGCCCGGCGTCGAGGGTGCTGCGACAGAGACCAGCGACGAAGGCGTTGCCAGCGCCGCTTCGAATTCAGTGGCCAACAGGTCGGGCCGGTTGCCCTCGGTGCGGGCGGTGAAGACTAGGTCCGAGCTGGCACCGCCAGCGGCAATCAGCCAGTTGGTCGAACCTCCGCCGGCCATCTGTGCTGCGTTCAGCACGGCGCTCGCCACGCCGGCGGCGTCTTCGCTGCCGCTCAGCACCACGTGCAGGCCATCGAAGTCGATCGCCGTCTCGCCGATGCTGCTGTTGTCGTTGAACGACACGGTGACCACTTCGGCCACCGCGTCGGCGCCCTGGGTGGTCACCGTGCGACCGGAGACCGCGCCGCCGCCCAGGCTGCCGTAGGTGCCGGCACCGACCACGTCGGTTACATCGCTCCACGCGCCGGCAGTCCTGGCGGTGAAAATCACCTCATCGGCGCTGCCGCCGATGGCCGCGGTGAAGTTGGTGCCGCCGCCGCTGGCCGTGAATGCATCCACCACGGCGCTGGCCACATCGGCGCCGGAGGCGGCGCTGCCCAGCGTGAGGGTCTGGCCGTCGAAGGTGAGCGTGGTGCCGCCCAGCGTGTCGCTGAACGTGACCTGCGTGACTTCAGTGGGCGCGTCGACCGCCTGCCAGGTGAGCGGGCTGGCGACGACCGGGGGCTGGTTGGCGGTGTTGCTGAGGGTGAGCGTGAAGGTGTCGCTGACCGCCTCGCCGCTGCCGTCGGTGGCAGTGACCTTGATGGAGAGCGGTGCGTCGGCCCAGGCGGCCGGCGGGTTGCCGCTGAAAGTGCGGGTGCCTTCCACGAAACTCAGCCAGCCGGGCAGCGGGCTGTCGTCGGCGAGGGTGGCGGTGTAGGTGAGGCCGGTGCCCTCGGCGTCGGTGAAGCTGGCGGCGGGGATCTGGTAGGTCCAGCTGCCGGCGCCGCTGAAGCTCTGGTCGGCGATGGCCGAGGCCAGCAGGGGGACGTCGTTGGTGCCGGTGAGGGTGATGACGAGGTTCTGGGTGCTGGCGGCGCCGTGGCTGTCGGTGACCTTGAACTCGAACGTCTCGGTGGCGCTCGCGCCCTGGGCGAGAGCGTTGATGGCGGTGAAGTTGGTGGGGTTGAAGGACCATGCGCCGGTGCTGGCGTCGAGGGTCAGGGTGCCGTAGAAGCCCTCCTTGGTGAGGGTGCCGCTGCCGCTGCCGCCGCGGATGCTGAAGCTGAGGCCGGAGACGTCGTCCACGTCGCTGGCGGTGAGGGTGCCGCTGAGGCTGCCGCTGTCGGTGCTGACGCTGGCGTCGGCCGCGCTCGTCTCGCCGAGGGTCGCGGCGCCGGGGGCGCTGGTGAACACGGGGGCGTCGTTGACGGCCGTGACCGAGGTGCCGAGGGTCTGGGAGGCCACCGAGACGCCGGAGGTGAGGGCGTCGCTGGTGGTGTCGAAGGTGACCCGGGATGCGCCGCTGGTGTAGCTGCCGATGAAGCTGTTGTCGGTGCCATGCACGGTGAGGCTGCCCGGCGTGCCCGCGTAGTTGGCCACCGGGACAAAGTGCAGCTTGCTGCCGGCCGACAGGGTGAGGCCGGCGCTGGTGCTGACTACGCCGACGTCGTGCCAGGTGCTGCCGTTGTCGGTGGAGTATTGCCAGCGGCCCTGGGTGCCCGCGTCGGCGGCGTTGCCGACGATGACGATGCCGCCGAGGCTGGCACCGTTGTCCACGTCGGCGAAGAGGCCGCCGAAGAGCGCGCTGATGCTGCGGCCGGGGTTGGCGGCGTTGGTGGCGCCGGTGTCTTCGGCGATGGCCGCGAGGCTGGCGTTGCCGCTCAGGGTGGGAGCGTCGTTGGCGCCGGTGAGGTTGACGGTGACCGACTTGCTGCTGCTGAGGCCGCCGTCGGAGACGGTGACGGTGAAGCTGTCGCTGACGCTGGCGCCGGCGGCGAGGGCGTTGATGACCGAGGCGTTGGGGGTGTAGGTGAAGCTGCCGCCGCTGGCGACGCCGAGGGTGCCGTAGGTGCCGACGCCGCCGCCCGAGTAGGTGAGGGTGCCGGTGGGAGTGGTGTCGGAGGCGGTGAAGGTGCCGCTGCGGGTGCCCAGGCCCGACGCGGTGTCGGTGGCGCCGGTGTCGGCGTAGGGCGACAGGCTGGTGATGCCGTCGGAGAAGGTCGGGGCGGTCGGGGCGGGGGGCGCCGGCGGCGGGGCGCTGCCGATGTCGGTGGCGGTGGGCGCCGTGCCGGCGCTGGTGCCGATCCACAGGGAGTAGGTGCCGCGGTAGCCGGAGGAGTAGGTGGTGGCGCGGATTACGTCGCCGACCTGGTAGGTCCAGCTTACATAGGCGTCGTAGCTGCGCTCGCCGTCGCCGCCGTCGTCGTTCTGGGTGACGATGGTGCCGTTGCGGTCGATCTGCAGGTAGTCGTCGATGGTGGACGAGTTACCCATGTACACATAAACGGTGGTGCCGGTGGTGACGCCGGAGAGGGCGTAGCGGTCCCACTTGTTGCCGGCCCGCAGGGGGTTCTCCGGGTCGCTGTCGGTGATCTCGCCGTCGTAGCGGGTCTGGAAGGTCTTGCCGCCCCAGGACCACGGGCCGCCGCCGGTGAGGCCGCTGGGCAGCTGGGAGTCGGCGCCCAGCGTGCTGGCGTAGGAGGTGACTTCGATGGCCTGGGTTTCGATGCTGCCGGTGCTGGCCTCGAGGGTCCAGTCGCCGCCCAGCAGCGCCGAGCCGGTGATGTCGGTGGAGGCGGCAACGTCGGCGCCGGTGGCGTCGGCGAGGGCCTGCACGAAGCTGGCACCGGCATCGCCTTCGGCGACGTTGCAGCCGTAGAGCATGAGGTCGGCGCTGTCGCTGAGGGCGGCGCGGATCGTTGCGAGCTGGGCCGCCTGGTCGGCCAGGCTGGCCTCGGTGACGGTGCTGCTGCCGAGCTGCAGGCTGCCCGGGCCACCGTGGGAGATCACATGCACGCTCTTGATGCCGCTCCGGGAGGCGAGGGCATCGGCGATCTGGCCGAGGCCGTCCTGCGCGCTGTCGAGCAGGATGACGTCGATCGCGGGATCGATACCGTCCAGCAAGGATTCGATGTTGTCGACGCGGCTGTCGATGAACAGGATCTGGTCGAGGGTGGCGCTGGACATGGTATTGACTCCCGGATTTTTTGGTCGTTGAGGCGCTTAACGCGAATTCACATAATCGCAGTTGGCATTAACGACCCGTTCGACAAAAACCGTAGGTCGAACAAACGATATTTTTATCAAAATGACGTGGGGGCAGATGGACGTGCGGGGGCCGCGCCCGCGAAGGGGGGTCGGGCGGGCGGCGCGGGGACGGGCGGCCGCGTCAGCGGCCGGCGGCTAGGGGGGCACTGGTTTCGAGCAGGGCGTTGAGCCTGGCCAGGCTATCGTCGTCGAAGGCACCGGCCAGCACCTGCAGCCGGACGTGGGCCGCGAGGGTGGCGTAGCGGGCCTGGGCAAGGTCGCGGCGGGCGGCGTGGAGCTGCTGCTCGGCGTTGAGCACGTCGAGGGTGGTGCGGGCGCCGGCCTGGTAGGCGCGGCGGCTCGACACGCTGAGCTGGGCCGCCGAGGCCACGGCCTGTTCGAGGGCCTTGATGCGCAGCAGGCCTTCGGTGACGCCCCGGTGCTCGCGGTGCAGGCGCAGGCTGAGGTCCTGGCGCTGGACGGCGAGGTTCTCTTCGGCGCGGGTGAGCTCGGCGCGGGCCTGCCGGACGGCGGCGTCCACCGCGCCGCCGGAGAACAGGGCCATGTTGAACTGGAGGCCGATGCTGGCCTGATTGCTGCGGGTGTCGATGCGGTTGATGTTGTCGCTGACGCCGCGGTTGGCCTGGGCCACCGCGTCGAGGGTGGGCAGGTGGCGGGCGCGGGCCTTGGCGAGCTCCTGGCTGGCGGCTTCGAGGCGGGCGCGGAGGGCCTGCATCTCGGGGCTGTTTTCTTCGGCGAGGGCGAGCCAGCTGTCGAGCTCGCCGGCCACCGGGGGGGCGCGGCGCAGGCGTTCGGGGTCGAGGCGGGCGACGCCGCTGAAGGGCTCGGCGACCAGCTGCTGCAGGCGGCGGCGGGCGAGCTGGCTCTGCTGGCGGGCTTCGAGGGCCTGGGCGGCGTCGAGGTCGAGGCGGGCCTGGGCCTCGTCGATCTCGGTGCGGATGCCCGAGCCGGCGGCGAAGGACTTGCGGGCCGCGTCGAGTTGGCTGGTGTGGGCGTCGGTCTGGGCCTGGATGAGCATGATCTGCTCGTCGGCGAGGAGGAGCTCGAAGTAGGCCTCGACGAGGCGCGTGGCGAGCTGCTGCCGGGTCTGCACGAGCAGGGCCTCGGCTTCGACCACCTGGGCGCCGGCCTGCCGGAGCGTGGCCCACTGGACGGGTTGGATGAGAGGCTGGCGGATGGTGAGGGTGCGGGTGCTGCTGTAGTAGTCCTGGCGGGTGTGCACGGGCACCTGGGCGACCCGGGTGTCGGTTTCCAGCTCGTTCTTGTTGCGCGTCCAGCTGATGCCGACCTGGGGCAGCAGCTGGGCCCGCGCCAGCGGGACCGCCTCGCGGCCGGATTCGGCCCCGGCGCGGGCGGCGCGCAGCACTGCGTCATTGGCCAGGGCGGCCTGCCACGCGCGGTCGAGGTCGAGCCGGGGCGGCGTGTCGGCCCGGGCCGGCAGGGTGAAGGCGATGAGCGCGGCAAGGGCAGCGGGAGCCAGGCGGGCGGCGAGGGAGCGGCGGAGCATGGCTCATTCCTCCTTCATCGACGCCGAGAGGCGCTTGACGAGGGGGTGCAGGAGGTAGGTGACGAGGGAGCGCTCGCCGGTGCGGAAGACCACCTCGACCGGCATGCCGGGCTGCAGCTGGCGCTCGCCGAGGGTCTTGCGCCCGGCGGGGGTCACTGCCACCCGGGCGAGGTAGTAGCTCTGCTGGCTGACCGGGTCGGTGAGGGCGTCGGCTGAGATCGATTTGACGAGGGCGTCCACCACCAGCTGGGGGCTGTGGGCGAAGCCGCTGAAGCGCACGTCCACCGGCAGGCCTTCGCGCACGCGGTCGATCAGGTGCGGGGGCACCCGCGCCTCGAGGAGCAGGGCCTCGCCGGCGGGCACCACGTCGGCGAGCTTCTGGGCGGGCTGGACGACGGCGCCGAGGGTCTGCACCGTGAGGCCGACCACCTGGCCGGCGGCGGGGGCACGGATCTCGGTGCGCTCGAGTTCCTCGCGGGCGGCCTTGAGCTTTTCGGCGTCGGCGTCCACCTCGCGGAGCACGTCGGCGAGTTCGGCGCCGACCTCCTTGCGGTATTCGCCCTGACGCTGCAGGGCCCGCTGGGAGAGCTCGGCGATGGTGCTGCGGCCGCGCAGAATGTTGCCTTCGAGGTCGGCCACGGCGGCCCGCGATTCGGCCACCATGCGCTCGAGCTCGAGCTGGCGGTTGCGCGGGGCGTAGCCCTCCTGGACGAGGCCGCGGGTCTGCTGGAGCTCGTCCTGCAGCAGCGCGAGCTGGTGGCGGCGGCTCTCCTGGACGGCGCGGGCGGCGTCGATGGCGGCCTGCTGGGTCTGGCGGCCCTGCTCGAGGCCGGCCAGCTCGGCGGCCAGCGCGGCGCGGCGGGAGCGCAGGAGCTGCTGCTGGGTCTGCCACTGGGTCTGCACGAGGGGGTCGGAGAGGGCGGCCTTGAGGTCGGGGTGGGGCGTCATCTCGGCGCGGCCGTCGCGCTCGGCGACGAGGCGGGCCTCCATCGCGCGCAGGCCGAAGTAGCGCTGGCGGGCGGCCTCGTGGTTGGCCCGGGCGGCGGCATCGTCGAGGCGCAGCAGGGGCTGGCCCTCGGTGACGACGCTGCCTTCGCCGACCAGCACCTGGCGGACGATGCCGCCGGTGGCGTGCTGGACGGCCTTGCGCTTGGTGTCGACGACGACGCTGCCGGCGGCCGGCACGCCCTCGTCGAGGGGGGCGAAGGCGACCCAGGCGAGGACGGCGGCAAGGCCGACGGCGGTGAGGCCGAGCCCGACGCGGGTGATGCGGGCGGTGGCGTCGGCCGGGCTGGCGTCGTCGGAGCTGTCGGGCGGGGTGGCGCGGGGGGATGGAAGCATGGCGGGCACCGTGATTCGGGGTTCGGGGTGTCAGGCGGTGCCGGCCACGGGGGCCGGCAGCGGGGCTTGCAGGGCGGCGAGGGTGGCGTCGCGAGGGCCGTCGAGGCGGATGCGGCCCGCCTGGAGCACCACCACCCGGTCGGCACAGGCGAGGATGGCCGGCCGGTGGCTGATGATGAGCACCGTCGCGCCGGCGGCTCGCCGCTCGATCACCAGCCTGCCGAGGGCGAGCTCGCCGGCCTCGTCGAGGTTGGCGTTGGGTTCGTCGAGCACCACCAGGCGCGGGTCGCCATAGACGGCCCGGGCCAGGGCGATGCGCTGGCTCATGCCCCCCGACAGCAGGCCGCCGCCGGCGCCGACCGGGGTGTCGTAGCCCCGCGGGAGGCGCAGGATCAGCTCGTGGAGGCCGCAGGCGCGGGCCGCGGCGATGACCCGTTCAGAGTCGGGTTCGGCGAAGCGGGCGATGTTCTCGGCGACGCTTCCGTCGAGCAGTTCGATGTCCTGGGGCAGGTAGCCGAGGTGCTGGCCCAGGGCGTCACGGTCGTAGCCGGCGAGGGGCCGGCCGTCGAGCAGCACGCTGCCCTCCACCTGGGGCCAGACGCCCATCAGTACGCGGGCGAGGGTGGATTTGCCCGAGCCGGACGGGCCGAGCACGACGGTGACGGTGCCGGGTTCGAGCTGCAGGTCGATGCCGTCGAGCACCGGGCTGTCGCGTCCGGGCGCCGTGGCCCGGACGCCCTGGAGCGTCAGCCGGCCGGCGGGCGGGCCTTCGGGCGGCGGGGCGCCGCGGGGCGGGAAGGCGTCGAGCAGCGCCTGCAGGCGGGCGTAGGCTTCGCGGGCGCCGATGGCCTGGCGCCAGTTGCCGACCAGCAGGTCGATCGGGGCGAGGGCGCGGGTCATCAGCACGTTGGCGGCGATCATCGCGCCGGCGGTGAGCTCGCCGTCGATCACCAGCAGGGCGCCGAGGCCCAGGATCAGGGATTGCTGGGCCTGGCGGGTGAATTTGCTGATCGCCGCCAGGCGCTGGCCCTGGGCGTGCTGGACCGCCTGGGCGTGCTGGCGGGCGCTGCGCAGGGCTGCCCAGCGGCGGTGCAGGTTGGGGCCCATGCCCATCGCCTCGATCAGCTCGGCGTTGCCTGTGGCGCTGCCGACGAGGCTGCCCTCGGCCGTCAGCGCGGCGTTGGCGCCGGTGGTGGCGGGCAGGCTGCGGCGCCGGCTCCAGGCCGCCAGCACGCCCTGGATGCCGGCGAAGAGCAGCGCGCACAGGCCCAGGGTGGGGTGCAGCAGGAACAGCACGCCGATGTAGATCGGCGTCCACGGCGCGTCGAAGAAGGCGAACACGCCGGGCCCGGTGAGAAACTGGCGGACCTGGGTGAGGTCGCCCAAGGGGCGCGCCGGCTGCCCCGACGCTGCATTCAGGCTGGCCTCGAAGCTGGCGGCAAACACCGGGGGGCCGAGGCGGCGGTCGATGGCGTCGCTGATGCGCACCAGCAGCCGGGTGCGCCAGGCCTCGCCGAAGGCCATCGCCACCAGCAGGACGAGGGTGATCAGCGATACGACCAGCAGCGTGAGATTGTTCTGGCTCACCATCACCCGGTCGTACACCTGCAGCATGTAGACGGTGGGGGTGAGCATCAAGAGGTTGATGCCGAGGCTCGCCAGGCCGACGAGCAGGAAGCCACGGCGTTGGGTGGTGAGGGCGTGGCGCAGCAGGGATGGGGGCTGGTGTGGGGTGGCTGGCGTGGTCATGGGCTTCAGGCCGCGGCGCGGCGGGCGTGCTGGAGGTTGGCCTCGCGGATGGCGCCGAGCACCTCGTCGCGGGGGCCGAAAGCCTGCTGCTGGCCGTCGACCAGCAGCAGGACCTTGTTGGCCACCGCGAGCACGCTGGTCCGGTGGGTGATGACTACAAACGTGGTGCCCGCGGCCCGGCGCCGGGCGATGAGGTTTGCGAGGGCCGCGTCGCCAGCCTCGTCGAGGCTGGCGTTGGGTTCGTCGAGGACGATGAAGGCTGGCTCGCCATACACCGCCCGGGCGAGCCCGACGCGTTGCCGCTGGCCGCCCGACAGGCGGGCGCCGCCCGGCCCGATGGGGGTGTCGATGCCCTCGGGCAGGCTGGCGACGAGCTCCTCTAGCCCGGCGGCCTCGATGGCGGCCTGCAGCCGGGCGGGGTCGGCCGGGCCGAAGCGCGCGATGTTGTCGCCCAGGCTGCCTTCGATAAGGCGCACGCCCTGGGGCAGGTAGCCCAGTGCGGGGCCCAGCTCGTCCTTGTTCCAGCCGGTGATGTCTACGCCGTCGAGGCGCACCTTGCCGGCGGTGGGCGCCCACAGGCCCAGCAGCACGCGGGCGAGGCTGCTCTTGCCGGCGCCGGAGGGGCCGATCACCGCCAGCACCTCGCCGGGCTGCAGCGTGAAGTTGAGATCGCGCAGGAGCAGCGTGGTGCTGCCGGGGGCGGCGGCGCTCACCTGGTGAACGGCCAGCTCGCCCCGGGGCGGCGGCAGGGGCATGGCGGGGGCCGGCGCGGGCCGGACCGCGAGGACGCCGGCCAGGCGCTGCCAGGCTTCGCGGGCCTGTACGAGGCCTTGCCAGTGGGTGATGAGCTGGACGAAGGGGGCCAGCGCGCGGCCGCCGAAGATGCCCGACACCACGAGCATCGCGCCGCCACCATTGAGCTCGCCCCGCAGCAGCAGCCAGCAGCTGAGCCCGAGCAGGGCCGAGCTGACCAGGTTCTGCAGGAGCTTGGCGCCGGCCTGCCAGCCGCCACCGGCGAGGGAGGCGCCGGCCTGTAGGGAAACCGCCTTGCGCTGCAGTGTTGCCCAGCGCTCCCGAACCCGGCCCTGCATCCCCATCGCTTCGATGGCCTGGGCGTTGTCCAGCAGGCGGGCGGCGCAGGTCTGGGCGGCCAGCCCGTAGCGATTGGCCTCCCGCAGGGCGGGGCCGGTGGCGCGTTCGTTGGACCACGCGATCAGGCCCTGCAGCGCCGCCGCGCCCAGGGTGACGACGAGCAGCCACGGGGAGATGGCGAAGACCAGGGCCAGGTAGACCAGGATCATCGGCGCCTCGAAGGCCGCCACCAGCACCGGCGACTGGAAGAACTCCCGCAGGGTGCGCACGTCCTGCAGCGCCTGGGCGCCGCCCTCGGCGGTGCCGCTGCGGCCGGCTCCCAGTGCCGCCGTGAAGACGCGGGAGCCGAGGCGGCGGTCGAAGTCGCCGGCCGCCGCGTGGAGCAGCGCCCCCCGCGCCCATTCCTGGACCTGGATCAGCGCCAGCGCCAGCAGCACGGCGACGGTCAACATGGTGAGCGTGATGCCGCTGCGGCTGTACACCACCCGGTCATAGACTTCGAGCATGTACCAGGAGGGGCTGAGGGCCAGCAGGCTGGCGACCAGCCCGAAGGCCAGGGCGCGGCCAAGCCCGCCGCGCAGGGCGGACACGGCGGCGATCAGCTCGGGTTCGCCGGCATCGGCGCGGTCGGTTGTCGGGGAGGGGGTCGCCATCGGGGGGATACCTGTTTACACGTCGAGCAAGCCGGGCAGGGAGGGATGCGTGGCCGGATATTCTGGCCAGGAAGGGCGTGCCGATTGCCTTTGAAGCACTGCCCTGCCGGGAGACATATCGGCACAAGTCGGCGTCTCATTAGCCCTGTTTGCATTTAATTTCGGGCGCTTCGCCGATGGGGCCGTGCCCGGCCGAGGGCGGCGCGAGGCCCCGCGTTTTGCTATCGTGCGTCCGGTTTCGTTCCTCCCCGGGCCTGCAGGGCCTGCCGTCATGAATCACCGCGAGCGCTTTCTCGAGTTGCAGGCTGCCCTCAAGACCCACGAGGCACTTTGGCGGCCGTCGCCTTTCTACATGCGTCGCCCCCCGTGGTGCGAGGCCTGGCCGGCCCTCGCCGAGGCGGCGCTGGCGCTTGGCGACGATGCGCTGGAGCGCTTCGTCGCCGACCCGGACGCCTGCCGGGCCTGGCTGGTGCCCTTGCTGCCGGTGGCCGCCCGTCTGGGCGAACTGTGCGACCTGGCGCCGCTGCCCCGGCGGGCGCTGCCGCCCTTGGGTCGGCATTTCGACTGGCATATCCCCGGGCGCAAGCGCGAGCAGATCGAAGCCTTCGCGGCCCACGGCGCGGCCCCGCGGGCGCCGCTGCTGGAGTGGTGCGCCGGCAAGGGGCACCTGGGGCGGCGGCTGGCACTGAGCGACGGCCTGCCGGTGAGTTCGCTGGAGATCGACCCGGCCCTGTGCGCGGACGCCGAGCACCTCGCCACCCGGGCCGGCGTGGCCCAGACGGTACTGTGCGCCGACGCCCTGGCGCCGGGCTCCCGCGACCACGTGCGTGGGCGCGCAGTGCTGGCGCTGCATGCCTGCGGCGAGCTGCATCGCTCGCTGGTGCGCTCGGCGGCGGCGGACGGGGCAAGCGCCTACCGGATCGCCCCCTGTTGTTATTACCGCGGCGCCCAGGACGGCTACCGCCCGGTGAGCCGCGACGCCGACCTGCACCTGGACGGCGGCGCCCTGCGCCTGGCAGTGACCGAGACCGTCACCGCGCCGCGCCGCATCCAGCTCAAGCTGGCCCGCGACCAGGCCTGGAAGCTGGGCTTCGTTGCGCTCCGCAACGCGCTGCAGGGCGAGGCGATCCGCCCCTTCAAGCCGGTGCCCGGCGCCTGGCAGGGCGACAGCTTCGCCGACTACTGCCGGCTGCTGGCCGGCCGCGAAGGCCTGGCGCTGCCCGACACGGTGGACTGGGCCGAGTGGGAGGCCGCCGGCGAGCGGCGCCGCGGCGAGGTGCGGCGTCTGGAGCTGGTGCGCCACGCTTTCCGGCGGGCGCTTGAGGTGTGGCTGGTGATGGACCTGACGCTGGGCCTCGAGGAGGCCGGCTTCGATGTGGTGGTGGGCACCTTCTGCGATCGCGCCCTGACGCCCCGCAACCTGATGGTGCTGGCCGAGCGACGGAGCGGCGGGTAAGGCGCGCAGGGGAATTTAACAATTCTCCCGCCGACCCCCTCAAGCCCATGCGGGTTAACCGGTATACTTGCGCGACTTAATTTCAACCTTGACCCGTAAAGGATTTTTCGATGCAAGAAGACGACGACAACCAGAACCTGGTACTGGGCATCCTGTTCGGCATCATCGCGCTGGTGGTTGGCCTGGTGATCGGCCTGAGTGTCTATGTGACCGGCCAGAACCGTGCCCCCGCTCCGGTGGCCGCCGTGGTGGCCGAAGAGCCCGAGATCGCCGAAGTGGGCGAGCCGCTGGTCAAGTTCTACTTCGAATCCGGCAAGGCCGAGCTGCCTGCCGGTGCGCCGGAAGAACTCGCCAAGGTCATCGCCAAGCTGAACGAAGACCCGTCCAAGCTGGTGCTGCTGTCCGGCTATCACGACGAAACCGGCGGTGCCGCGGTGAACGCCGAAGTGGCCAAGGCCCGCGCCGTGGCGGTCAAGGACGCGCTGGTCGCCGCCGGCCTGGCTGCCGACAAGGTGAAGATGCGCAAGCCGGCCATCACCCTCGGTGGTGCCGACGCCGCCGAAGCCCGTCGCGTGGAGGTTCGCGTCCAGTAAGGATGCCGAGCGCTCACAAGCTTCAGAAAAGCCGGGCTTGCCCGTAATGCCGTTCAGTTAAGGTCCTTCTTCAGAAACCGGACGGTGTAACGAGTGGGGCGTGCTTTGACGACACGGGGGCTTTGACGCCCCCGTCGCTTTTCGACGACCGCAAACTGCATCTGGGTGCGCAGTCGTATCAGGTGGGCAGGCAGCTTTCCCGGGGCCATGCCGACAGCCCAGATCATCTCGTGTTGCAGAATATGCAGCGCGCGCACGAAGCTCAGATCGGTCGGCTCAACCTTTGCCGCGATAG
>JAEUNU010000274.1 GCA_016789125.1 Zoogloea sp.
CCTCGTCCGCACGCTTGACGGCCTGCTCCTTGAACTCGGCCGTGTATTCCTGCTTCGGGATGCGTTTCATGTCGTTCTTCCTCTCGTGGTGTCGATCGTACGACGACTACGTTGGAAGACGAAATTCGGGGGGCAGCTCAAATGAAGGCGACTGACTTTTTCTTGACGTCCTGAAACCCGCCCCTCAGCCCCCCCGCAGCCACTTGCGGCTGCTCTGGGTATCGAGCAGATCCTGCGGGCTGACGAGGCCCTGACTGCGGGCGCGGGCGAGGGCGACCTGGTGCAGCTGGGCGACGGCGAGGGCTTCGAGAAGGGCGTCGCGGTGGTCGAGGCGATCGACGCCGAAGGCGCCGAGCCAGGCATCCATGCGGGCCTGGCCGCCGATGCGCTCGGGGTAGAGGCTGGGCAGCAGCACCATCAGGTCGAGCCATTCGAGGGCGGGCAGGGTGCCCAGGTGCTGTTCGAAGGCGCGCTCGAGCACGCCCCGGTTGAAGGGGGCGTTGAAGACCACCACCGGGGCGCGGGCGATGAAGCGCAGGAGCCCGATGAGGGCGTCGGCCGGTTTGTCGCCCAGGCGGGCCTGCCAGGCGTCGTCGGCGTGGATCAGGCCGCGGTTGATCGCCACCGCGCCCACCGCCAGCAGGCGCTGGGCGCCGTCGGCGGGGCCGGTTTCGGTGTTGACCACCACGTAGCGGGTCTCGTAGTGGGAGCGGGCCAGGTCGGGCGCCGGCAGGCTGCCGGCGATCTCGAGGCTGGCCTGCTGGTCGGGGCTGAGGCCCGGGCCGCTGCCGGGCAGGAATCGGGAGAGCCAGTTCATGGGTCAGATCTGGTAGTCGAGCTTGAGACGGAGCTGGATCTTGCGGGCCTGGCGGAAGGCTTCCTTGAGGATGCGCCGGTCGAGCTCGTTGAGGTTGTCGGGCTTGACCCGGTTGTCGCCGGGGGCGCCGTGGTCGGTGTCGAGGTGCTGGTGGCGCAGGCGCAGGAGCTGGATGAAGTGGAAGCCGTCGGCCATCGCCGAGAGTTCCTCGGCCGGCATCCCGATGCGCGAGCCGCCCTGGCGCAGGCGCTGGACGGTGCTGGTGGCTTCGACGCCGGTGCGCAGGGCGAGCACCCGGGCGGCGTCGACGAACAGGCGGGCGCCGAACTTCTTGAGGTCGATGCTGCCGGGGTGCTTGGGGTCGTCGTCGGTGACGAAGTCGCGGATCTTGCCCAGCGGCGGCGCCACGTCGAGGGCGTTGGTGGCCATCGCTTTGAGGAAGGCCGGGTTGCCGCCGGTGAGGGCGAGCAGCCAGTGGCGCAGGTTGTGGGCGAGCTTCTCGTCGCCGTAGAGCACCCGGAAGTCGAAGAAGATGGTGGCGTTGAGGAGGGCCTCGGGGTGGGGCTCGCGGATCCAGCTGCCAAACTTTTCGCGCCACTCGTCGAAGGTGAGGCAGAGCTCGGGGTTGCTGGCCATGATGTTGCCGGTGCACAGCGGGAAGCCGCAGGCGGCGAGGTCGTTGTTGACGTCCTTGGCAAACTCGAGGAGGCGCAGCTTGAGGGGTTCCTTGTCGGCCCACTCGGGGAGCAGATAGACGATGCCATTATCCTGGTCGGTGGACAGGGTCTGCTCGTGGCGGCCCTCGGAGCCGAAGGCCAGCCAGGCGTATTCGACGCCATACAGATCATGGCGGTCGAGGTTGAGCTCGAGGATGCGGCGGGTGAGGGCGTCGTTGAGGGCCGAGATGAACTGGGTGAGCTGCTCGGCGCCGATGCCCTGGGCGAGCAGGTTCAGGGCCAGCTGGCGAATGTCGCGGCTGGCGCGCTGGAGGGCCTCGACGTCGGCGGCGCTCTCGATGCCGGAGCGGATCTGCCGCAGGCCGATGCGCTGCAGTGCAAACAGGTCGCGCTCGGAGATCACGCCCTTCAGGCGGTCTTCGGCATCGACCACCAGGATGTGGCGTACGCCGTGGGTGGCCATCTCGAGGGCCGCGTCGTAGGCGGTGGCGCTGCCGCCGAGGGTGTGCGGCGGGGTGGTCATGACGTCGGCGATCGGCCGGGCGAGGTCGAAGCCGGTGAGCACGATGCGCTTCAGGATGTCGCTCTGGGTGAGCACGCCGACGGGCTTTTCGTCGTCGCCGGCCACGGCCATGCAGCCGACCTTGGCCTCGACCATCTTCTCGAGGGCGGCGCGGGTGGCGACGCCGGGGCCGACGAACACCGGCGCCTTGCTCACCAGGTTGGAGAGCGAGGTGGTCATCGTCTGCTGCTCGGCGGCGCGCTGGGCAAACTGGATCTGCAGCTGCTCCCGCGACTGGCTCATCAGGCTGGCGATGTAGCGGGTGCAGAAGATCTGGAAGCTCGGGCTGAGCTCCTGGAGGCGCAGGAAATCGGCCGCCGGGAGCTGGAAGCAGTAGGTGTCCTCGACCGCCATGTGGCTGTTGGTGGACGGCCGGCCGGCCGAGATGGCGCCGATCGGGAAGCCCTCGCCGGGGCCCAGGGTGAGGGTGGAATACTCGGTGACCGACACCGCGCCCACCTGGCGGGCCTGCACCTTGCCGCGATAGACGATGTAGAAGAAGCGCGGGGGCCCGTCGTCGGGGACCAGGATCTCGGACTCGGCCGGGTAGAAGGCCGTGGACAGCCGCTCGCCGAGGAAGCGCAGGGCGTCGGGCTCCATGCGGTCGAAGGGCGCATGGCGGCGCAGGAAGTCGAGATGGGTGCGGATCAGGGTGTCGGAGGCGGTGGTGTCCATGGGCGGCACAGGGGACAGGGCAAAACCCCGAATCTACTCCGCCCCTGCCCCGGTGTCATGATCTTGCGCAATAAAGCCGTGCTTGAGGGGCTGCTGGCGCGTATTTTCCGTGAACTTTGCCGCAGCGACCGGGCCCGCATGGCTCGGCTACAATCGATTTCCCCTCATCTCGCTTTCCCATGCCATGACCGAAGCCCTCCTGCCCGCCGTCGAAATCCTCACCGGGCCCGCGCCCACCCACGCCGTCATCTGGATGCACGGTCTGGGCGCCGACGGCCACGATTTCGAGCCGGTGGTGGACGAGTTCGACGCCGACCGCCTGCCGCCCACCCGCTTCATCTTTCCCCACGCGCCCGAGCGGGCGGTGACGATCAACGGCGGCTACGTGATGCGGGCGTGGTTCGACATTTACTCGCGCGATTACGGCAACCGCACTGAAGACGCCGAAGGTACCGAAGCCTCGGCGGCCCAGGTGGAGGCGCTGATCGCCCGCGAGAACGCCCGCGGCATCCCCGACGAGCGCATCGTGCTGGCGGGGTTCTCCCAGGGCGGGGCGATCGCCCTGCATGCCGGCCTGCGCCACCCGCGCCGGCTGGCCGGTGTGATGGCGCTGTCCACCTTCTTGCCGCTGGCCGAGCGCCTCGCCGGCGAGGCCCACCCGGCCAACCGCGATGTGCCGATCTTCATGGCCCACGGCACGGGCGATTCGGTGATCCCCCACGGTTTTGCGCAGCAGTCGGCCGAGTTGCTCGCCGCCGCCGGCTATCCGCTGGCCTGGCACAGCTACCCGATGGAGCACTCCCTGTGCCTGCCGGAAGTGCGCGACATCGAGGACTGGCTGGCGAAGGTACTGGCCGCCTGAGTGGGCCTCAGGCGGCGGGGCGGCGCTTGAGCAGGTTGTTGCCGATGAAGCTCAGCACCGTCTCGCCGCGCTGGTTCTCGGCCTTGTAAAGCAGCCGGGCGATGCCCCGGTCGGGCTTGGATTTCGAGGGGCGCACCTCGAGCACCTCGACGACGCTCTTCAGGGTGTCGCCGGGGCGCACCGGGGCCAGCCAGCGCAGCTCGTCGAGGCCCGGCGAGCCGATACTCGACTCGGCAAAGATGCCGCTCTGGATGAACAGCCGGAAGCACACCGCGATCGACTGGAAGCCACTGGCGATGAGCCCGCCGTAGGGCGAGTCGGCGGCGGCGTTGGCGTCGAGGTGGAAGGGCTGCGGGTCGTAGCGGAAGGCGAAGTCGATGATCTCGCCCTCGGTGAGGGTGAGGCCGCCGCTGACGAAGCGGTCGCCGGGCTTCAGGTCGTCCAGGTAGCGGGTGTCCATGGGGTCTCCTCGGGCTTGAAAAGGGCTGTGGTCCGGCATGGTAGCCGATCCCGGTGAGGTGTCGGGGTAATGGCCCGGCCCTCGCGGGTGGCGTCTGACTGTCAGGTTTTTTTACAAAAGTTTATTGGCCGTTTTTTGCGCTGTTGTTTTTATTGAATTTTCAGTCGCAGGCACTGGAATTGCATGAGCTTTCCTAAAAATAAGCTCCCCGGTTTTTCGCCGCGGGGCCACCAGACGGGAAGGAAAGCAAAATGGCTGCGATTTACGGTGAAGAGCGGGTCAATTACTACACGAACGATCATCAATACGGCGCCCAGGTAGCGTTGCTCGCCGATGGGTCCTACGTGGTGAGCTGGGTCTCCCGTGGGCAGGACGGCAGCGACGACGGCATCTACGCCCAGCGCTACAACAGCGTGGGGATGCCGGTCGGCGCCGAGTTTCGGGTCAACAGCACGACCGCCAGCGCGCAGATCCAGCCCGCCATCGCCAGCCTGTCCGACGGTGGCTTCGTGATCGCCTGGTCCGACCAGTACGCCGACGGCAGCAGCTGGGGCGTCTTTGCCCAGCGCTACGATGCGCTCGGGGTGGCCCAGGGCAGCCAGTTTCCCATCAACCAAACCACCCTCTACGATCAGGGCACGCCGGCCATTGCCGCGGCGGGGGGCGGCTTCGTCGTCACCTGGGCCTCGCAGTACCAGGACGACGGCGGCAGCTACGGCGTGTATGCCCGCCGCTTCGCCGGCGACGGCAGCCCGAACGGTGGTGAATTCCTCGTCAACACGACCCTCAGCAGCAATCAGAACGAGCCGGCGATTGCCGCCTTTGCCAGCGGAGACTTCGTCGTCGCGTGGCGCTCCGAAGGCCAGGACGGCAGCGGTGGTGGTGTCTATGCCCAGCGTTTCGATGCGGCCGGTGCCCGCCTTGGCGGCGAGTTCCAGGTCAGCACCACCACCTACTCCAACCAGTCCGACCCCCATGCGGCGGTGCTCGCCGACGGCAGCTTCGTCGTGGTGTGGGCCGATGACGGGGGCCAGGACGGCAGCGGCTACGGTGTCTATGCCCAGCGTTTCGACGCGGCCGGCAACCGCCTCGGCGGCGAGTTCCTGATCAACGGGACCACCTACAGCAGCCAGTACCAGCCGGCCGTCACGGCGCTGGCGAGCGGGGGCTTCGTGGTCAGCTGGTACAACGATTACTACGACGCCAGCGGCAGCGGATCGGCGGCGGATGTGTACGTGCGTGAGTACGCCGCCGACGGCTCTCCGGTGGGCGCCGAGGTGAAGGTCAATTCGCCCAGCGGCAGCTACTACCAGTACGAACCGGCGATTGCCCACCTGGGCAGCGACAATTTCGTCGTCGTGTGGCGCTCGGACGGGCAGGACGGCTCCAACGCCGGCATCTACCAGCAGCTCTTCGGCTCGGCGGCCGAGCTGCAGCGGGGCAACGCCGCCCCGGTGCTCGCCGATTTCGGTGGCACCGTCACCTTCGGCGAGAACCTCGTCAATGCCACGCCCCAGGTGCTCGACCCGCTGGTGAGCTTCTCGGCCCGGGAGGGCGCGAGCTTCGACGGTGGCGTGGTCACCGTGTTCTTCGTCAGTGGCGGCAGCCCGGCGGACCAGCTGTCGGTGCGCAGCTCCGGCGACGGCGCGGGCGAGATCGGGGTGGCGGGCAGCGAGGTCCGCTACGGCGGCGTGGTGATCGGCGAGATTTCGGGCGGTACGGCAGGCAGTGCGCTGCAGATCCGCCTGAACGCGGCGGCCAGCGTGGATGCCATCGAGGCGCTGGTGCAGGGCATCGCCTACGCCAACACCAGCTTCAGCCCGCTGGCGAGCCGCCAGGTGGGGGTACGCATCGAGGACGGCAGCGGGCTGTCGACGGCCGGTGGCGTCGTCACGGTCAACGTGATTCGTGAAGAGGACGGCACGCCAGCCTTTGGCGGGGAAGATCCGGTCAATACCTATACCCAGGATCACCAGGTAAACCCGGCGATCGGCAAGCTTGCCGATGGCGGCTACGTGATCGCCTGGAGCTCCAACGGCCAGGATGGCTCGAGCTCGGGCGTCTATGCCCAGCGTTTCAGCGCCGCCGGCGTGGCGGTGGGCCCGGAGCTGCGGGTGAACAGCGCGACGGCCGGTGAGCAGAGCTACCCGCAGGTGGCGGGCCTGTCGGACGGCGGCTACGTGATCGTGTGGCAGGACAACGCCAGCGCCGACGGCTCCGGCTGGGGCGTGCTCGGCCAGCGCTTCGGGGCCGACGGCAGCCCGGCGGGCGAGGCCTTCGTGGTGAACACCACGACCTTCGGTTACCAGTTCCAGGGAGCCATCGCCAGCTACGCCGGTGGCTTTGCGGTGGTCTGGGCTAGCGACAGCTACGTGCCGGGCGGCGACAGCGACGACATCTACCTCACCCGCTACGACAACGCCGGCAACGTGGTCGGCACCCCCGAGATGCGGGTCAGCGTCAATCCGGGCAGCACCGATGCCCAGTCCGGCAACCAGTACCTGCCGCGCATCGCCGCCGGGGCTGATGGCGACCTCGTCATCGTGTGGCGCGACGACAACGGCAACGACGGTAGCGGCTACGGTGTGTTCGGGCGCACCTACGACGCCGTGAGCGGCAGCTTCGGCGACGTGTTCCTGGTCAACACCGTCACCAGCGGCAACCAGTACGAGCCGGACGTGGCGATGTTCGCCGACGGCAGCTTCGTGGTGGTGTGGCGCGACGACAACGGCCTCGACGGTTCGGGCGCGGCCACCTTCGGGCGGCGTTTCGACGCCGCGGGCACCCCGCTGGGCGACGCCTTCCTCGTCAATGAGCACACCGCCGGCAGCCAGTTCCAGCCCAAGGTAACAACCCTGTCGACGGGCAGCTTCGTGGTGGCCTTCTACAACGATACGGGCGAATACTGGGGCGACACCTACCTCCGCGAGTTCGACGCCGCGGGCAACCCGGTCGACAGCGACCGCCGGGTCCACGCCGACAACGGCGCGGCCTACCGCTACCAGTACGAACCGGCCATCACCGACCTGGGCAACGGCAGCTTCGTGGTCGCCTGGCGGGCCGACAACAACGCCGATGGCAGCGCCAGCGGCATCTACCAGCAAGTCTTCGGCGACAGCGCTGCGCTTACCCGGCAAGGTAACCCGGACCTCTCCGACTTCACCGGCGTGGTCGGCTTCATGGAGACCGCCGTCAACGGCGGCCTGCAGATCATCGACGCAGCGGTGAGCCTCAGCGACACCGACTCGGCCGACTTCAGCGGCGGTCGGCTCGACCTCTATTACCTCAGCGGCGGTGCGGCCGAAGATCAGCTCGGCGTGGTGGCTGGCGGTTTGATCGGCGTGGCCGGCAACGTGGTGAGCTACGCCGGCAGCGCGATCGGCACCCTGAGCGGCGGCGTGAATGGCGCCAACCTGCGCATCGAGCTCAGCGGCCCGGCCGCCACGGCGGAGGCCGTGCAGGCCCTGGTGCAGCGCCTGGGCTACGCCAACACCGACTCCAGCCCCAACGCCAGCCG
>JAEUNU010000242.1 GCA_016789125.1 Zoogloea sp.
CGGCAGCGGCACCACCACCGTCAGCGGCGTCAGCGGCGCCCTCGGCACTGCCGGCTCCGGCACCACCGTCATCGATGCGCCGGCCGCCAACGCCGTCATCACCGACACCGGCAGCGGGCCGCTCAGCGTCAACAACCCGGCCGGCGACCTCAGCATCAGCAACGCCGGCGGCGGCAGCGCCACCGTCAATGGCGCCGCCGACGGCAGCACCATCACCACCAGCGGCCCGGTCACCCTCGCCAACCCGGCGGGCGACCTGACCCTGGCCGGCGACGGCAGCAACACCGTGACCGGCCTCGCCGGGGTGCTCAGCACCACCGGCAGCGGCCCGACCACGGTCAGCGCACCGCTGGCCGGGGCGACGGTCAGCAACAGCGGCACCGGCGCCCTCAGCATCGTCGATCCGGCGAGCCTCACCGTCCACAACGACAGCACGATGCCGGTCAGCATCAACAGCCCGGCCGACAACGCGGTGCTCACGCTCACCGGCAGCGGCCCGGTTTCCATTAGCGCACCGGACGACGACCTCGCCATCGATCACATGGGCACCGGCCTGGCCACCGTGAGCGGCCTGACCAACGGCGCCAGCCTCAGCATCGCCGGCAACGGCCCGGTGGCCGTCAGCTCCAGCCTGCCGGCCGGTGAATCCATCACCCTCGACACCACGCACAACGGCAACGTCACCCTCAGCAACACCGGTGCCGGCCAGATCCACGTGCTTGGCGACCTGGCCCTGGACGCGGCCGACCCGATGACCGTCGTGCTGCAGGGCAACGGAACCACCTCCATCACCCTGACCGGCAGCGTCGAGCTGGCAGGCACCCCGCTCAACCTGTCGCTGGCCGCGGGCTACAACCCCAGCCTCTCCGACACCATCACGCTGCTCGACAACGACGGCAGCAGCGACCCGGTGGTCGGCACCTTCGCCGGCCTCGCCGAAGGCGCGACCCTGCTGGTGGGCGGCGAAACCTTCCGCATCTCCTACCGCGGCGGGGACGGCAACAACGTGGTGCTCACCCGCGTCAATGCCACGGCCAGCGGCAGCGTGTCGATCAGCGGCACGCCGATCCAGAACGCCGTGCTCACCGCCAGCAACACCCTGGTGGACGCCGACGGCCTGGGCACCGTCACCTACAAGTGGATGGACGGCAGCACGCAGCTGGGCACCGGCAGCCAATACACCCTGCAGCCCGGCGACGTGGGCCACAACATCCGCGTCGATGCCATCTACACCGATGGCGAAGGCACCGTCGAGACCGTCGCCAGCCAGCCCACCACGCCGATCATCAACGTCAATGACGCACCGACCGGCGGCGTGACGATCAGCGGCACCCCCGAGCAGGGCCAGACCCTGAGCGTCGCCAGCACCCTGGCCGACCTCGACGGGCTGGGCACCCTCAGCTTCCAGTGGCTAGCCAACGGGCAGGCCATCGCCGGCGCCACCGGCTCCTCGCTGCTCCTGGGCACCGCCCAGGTCGGCAAGGTGGTGACGGTCGAGGCGGCCTACGTCGACGGCCACGGCACCGCGGAGAGCGTCACCAGCGCCGGCACCGCCGCCATCAACGTGGTGAGCAGCGCCGCCGAGAGCACCGCCCCGTCCCTCGGCGGCGGCACGGCGGGTGACGGCAACGGCGACGGCATCTCCGACGCGATCCAGTCGGCGGTGGTGTCGGCTCCCGTCACCGCCACCGGCGGCAACGCGGGCAGCAGCTTCCTGACCCTCGTCGCCGACTCCAACGCGGGCAGGGTCAACAGCGGCTCCACCGTGAGCGTCACCGAGTTCGCCCAGACCAGCACCACCGCCCCGTCCAGCATGCCGATCGCCGGCAGCGCGCCCCTGGGCACCATAGGCTTCACCGCCGAGACCGACACCGTCTCAGGCCTCGAGAGCTTCAGCCTGTACGTCGATGCCAACCTGGGCGTGAACGGCTACTGGGTGCAGGGCGCCGGCGGCAGCCTGGTCAACCTCGCCAGCGAGGCCTATGGCGGACGGATGGTAGTCGAAGGGGATAAACTGCGCCTGGACTTCCAGGTTACCGACGGCAGCAGCTTCGACCTCGACGGCGGTGCCAACGGCAGCGTGCAGCTCGACGGCGCGGTGGGCTACGTGCCGATGAGCCTGATCTCTTACACCCCGGACACGCCGGACACCAACACCAATACCAACGCCCCGATCTGGGACTGATGGCACGATACGAACCGGAAACCCATCCCATGAAAATCAAAGCGAAAGGATGCGTCATGAATCACTGGAAGAAACTCTGCACGCTCGCCGCACTCGCCGGGCTCACTGCCTGCGGTGGCGGCGGAGGCGGCTCCGACGCCCTCAATCTGGCCACCGTGCAGGGCGTGTGGGACACCACCACCTACACCGGCACCGGGCTGGGCAGCAGCACCCTCGGCGTGCGCGGCGTGATGCTGCCCGACGGCGCGGCGTGGCTGTTCCTGCTCGACGGCGCCCCGTCGTCCAACCCGGCCCCGGTGGGCCTGGTCAAGTCGACGGTCAGCGTCGCCGGCCAGAGCTTCAGCGGCACGGGCACGCGTTTCATGCTCGACAACAGCGCGCCCGCCAGCCTGGCGGTGGCCGGCTCGGTGCCCGCCACGTCGACGCTGGCCCTCGACTTCGCGCCCCAGGCCGGCGGCACCGCAACGGCCACGGCCCGGCTGGCACCGGTCACGCGCTTCAATGAGCTCGCCACCACCGCCGACATGAATGGAGCCTGGAGCTTCTCGTCCACGGTGGCCACCGGCGGCGGCACCACCACCGTCACCTGGAACTGGTCCATCGACGGCAACGGCACCCTCACCGGCAGCAACACCCTGGGCTGCACCTTCACCGGCCAGGTGCTGCCGCGCAGCGAAGCCGTCAAGGTGTACAACGTGAGCCTCAACGAAAGCTGCAACGACGTCAGCGGCACCGTGGTGCGCCAGTTCAGCGGCGTGGCCCTGCAGAACAGCGCCAAGACCCTGACCACCTTCGGCCTGGTGGTGGGCGACAACAGCTACGGCACCGTGGTCGTCGCCACCAAGCTCAACCCCCCGACCTGATTCACCTCCGGCCCTTGGGCCGGCACCATGCAAAGAGGGCTGCCCGACCGGCAGCCCTCTTTTTTTACCTCCCGCACCCGGGCGCCGCCCGCAGGCGGCCACCCGGCGGGCGCGTCAGCCCTTCGTGAAGGCGATCTTCCCGCCCTCCACATCCACCCGCACGGTGTCCTTGGCGGCAAACTGGCCTTCGAGGATGCGCTTGGCGAGCGGGTTCTCGATGTGCTCCTGGATCGCCCGCTTGAGCGGGCGGGCGCCGAACACCGGGTCGAAGCCGGCGCTCGCCAGCTGGGCCAGGGCGGCGTCGCTGACATCCAGCTGCATGTCGAGCTTGCCCAGGCGCTTCTCGAGGTAGGCCAGCTGGATGCGGGCGATCGACGCAATATGCTTCTCGTCGAGCGCATGGAAGACCACCACCTCGTCGATCCGGTTGATGAACTCCGGCCGGAAGTAGGTCTTCACCTCGCCCATCACCGCCAGCTTGATGATCTGGTAGTCGTCGCCCGACATCTGCTGGATCATCTGGCTGCCCAGGTTGCTGGTCATCACGATCACGGTGTTCTTGAAGTCCACCGTGCGCCCTTGGCCGTCGGTCATGCGGCCATCGTCGAGCACCTGCAGGAGCACGTTGAAGACGTCCGGGTGGGCCTTCTCGACCTCGTCGAAGAGGATCACGCTGTAGGGCTTCCTGCGCACCTGCTCGGTCAGGTAGCCGCCCTCCTCGTAACCCACGTAGCCCGGGGGCGCACCGATCAGGCGGGCCACCGAGTGCTTCTCCATGAACTCGCTCATGTCGATGCGGATCAGGTGCTCCTCGCTGTCGAACAGAAACTCCGCCAGCGTCTTGCACAGCTCGGTCTTGCCCACGCCCGTGGGGCCGAGGAACAG
>JAEUNU010000246.1 GCA_016789125.1 Zoogloea sp.
CAACCTGTCTCGTCAACGCTGCAACTCATCTCGACACGGCTGCAATCGATGTTTGCACCCGTGCAAGCAACGATTGCAGCCACCTTGTCGAAGTTTGCAGGCCTGACGAGAGGCATTGCAGGGCTGCGATGAGCCTCGTCACGCCGCGCGAGGCCTTCGACACACCCTCCACTCGTCTCGCCACCCCCTCCGGGAGGGCCGCCGTGCCGGGCGGGGGGGGCGGCGCGCCGGGTCAGCGCTTGGCGGCGGGGTAGCCGGCCTCGTTGAGCAGGCGGTCCCAGGCGGCGGCGGCGTAGCCGGTCTCCATCTCCTTGCCGACGGCGAGGGTGGGGGCGACCGGGTCTTTATTGAAGCGGGTCTTGAAGGCAGCCACGTCGTCGCTGGTCTCGAGCCTGGTCTCGCTGAAGGGGATGCCGCGCTTGGTGAGCAGGGCGCGGCCTTCGTCGCAGGGCTTGCCGCATTCGCGGCCGGTGTACAGGGTGACCGGGAAGGTGCTGGCGGCCTTGCGCGTGACGAAGGGCATCTGGGCGTCGCCGCGGTTGGGCTGGAGCTTGCGTTCCTCGAACTTCTTGATCGACTGGGGGGGCGGCCGGTCGCTGTACTGGGTCTGGCCCTTTTCGTCGACCCAGCGGTAGGTGCTCTGGGCGGGTTCGGGCTCGGCGGCGAGGGCGGGCAGGGCGGTGGCCAGCATGAGCAGGCTGGCGAGGGTGTGTTTCATGGGGTTCTCCGGTCTGCTGGGCGCCGCGCCCGTGGGGGCGCGGCGCCCTCGGGTCATGCGCCGACCATGCCGCTGTGGCGCAGGAGGGCATCCACCTGCGGTTCGCGGCCGCGGAAGGCCTTGAAGGAGTCGAGGGCCGGGCGGCTGCCGCCGACGGCGAGGATCTCGTTCCAGAAGCGCTCGCCGGTCTCGGCGTCGAGCACGCTGCCCTTGGGGCGGCCGCTCTCCTCGAAGGCGGCGAAGGCGTCGGCGGACAGCACCTCGGCCCACTTGTAGCTGTAGTAGCCCGCTGCGTAGCCGCCGGCGAAGATGTGGCTGAAGCTGTTGGGGAAGCGGTGCCATTCGGGCGGGGTGAGCACGGCGACTTCGCGGCGGACTTCGGCCAGGAGATCCATCACGTGCTGGTGGGCGGGGTCGAAGTCCATGTGCAGGAGCAGGTCGAACAGCGAGAACTCGAGCTGGCGCACGGTCTGCATGCCGCTCTGGAAGTTCTTGGCGGCCAGCATCTTGTCGAAGAGCTCGCGGGGCAGCGGGGCGCCGGTGTCCATGTGGGCGGTCATGTCGCGCACCACGTCCCATTCCCAGCAGAAGTTTTCCATGAACTGGCTGGGCAGCTCGACGGCGTCCCATTCGACGCCGTGGATGCCGGAGACCGCCAGGTCGTCCACCCGGGTGAGCAGGTGGTGCAGGCCGTGGCCGGCTTCGTGGAAGAGGGTGATCACGTCGTCGTGGCTGAAGGTGGCCGCTTTGCCACCCACCGGCCCGGGGAAGTTGCACACCAGGTAGGCGACCGGGGTCTCGATGCCGCCCGGGATGCGCCGGCGGGTGATCGCGGAGTCCATCCAGGCGCCGCCCTTCTTGGTGTCGCGGGCGTAGAGGTCGAGGTAGAACTGGCCGATGAGCTCGCCGTCACGCTCGATGCGGAAGAAGCGCACGTCCGGGTGCCACACCGGGCCGCTGTCGGCCTGGATGCGCACCTGGTAGAGGCGCTCCACCACCTTGAAGAGGCCTTCGAGCACCTTGGGTTCGGGGAAGTATTCCTTCACCTCCTGCTCGGAGAAGGCGTAGCGGGCGATCCGCAGTTTTTCGGAGACGTAGGCCACGTCCCAGGGTTCGAGGGGGGCGAGGCCGAGCTCGTCCCTGGCGAAGGCTTTGAGCTCGGCCAGGTCGCGCTCGGCGAAGGGCTTGGCCTTGGCGGCCAGGTCGCGCAGGAAGCCGAGCACCTGCTCGGGGGAGTCGGCCATCTTGGGCACCAGGGAGACGTCGGCGAAGTGGCGGTAGCCGAGCATCTGCGCCTCTTCGGCGCGCAGGGCGAGGATCTGCCTGATGAGCGGGCCGTTGTCCCACTCGGGCTTGCTGTAGCCGTTGTCGAGCTCGGCGGCGCGGGTGGCGTAGGCGCGGTAGAGGGTCTCGCGCAGTGCGCGGCTGTCGGCGTACTGCATCACCGGCAGGTAGGAGGGCATCTTGAGGCCGAACTTCCAGCCCTCTACACCGGCTTTTTCGGCGGCTTCGCGGGCGGCGGCGATGACGTCGGCGGGCAGGCCCTTGAGCTCGGATTCGGCGGTGACGATGTGGGCGTAGGCGTTGGTGGCGTCGAGGAGGTTCTCGGAGAACTTGGCGCCGAGGCCGGCCATTTCTTCCTGGATGGCCTGGAAGCGGGGCTTCTGCTCGTCGGGCAGCTCGGCGCCGGAGAGGCGGAAGCCGCGCAGCTCGTTTTCGATGATCCGCTGGCGGGCCGGGCTGAGGCCGGCGAAGGCCGCGCTGTTGCGGATTGACTTATATTTTTCGAAAAGCTTAAGGTTCTGTCCTAATTCGGCGTAAAAACGTGTGACCTCCGGCAACATGAGGTTATAGGCCTCGCGCCACTCGGGCGTGTCCATCACACTGTGCATGTGGGCGGCGATGCCCCAGGCGCGGCCGAGGCGCTCGCCGCTGTCCTCGATGGGCTGCACGAAGGTGTCCCAGGTGGGGTCGGCGGGGTCGTCCTGGAGGCGTTCGACGGTGGCGCGCAGGGCATCGAGCAGGCTGCGCACGGCTGGCTCGACGTGTTCGGGGCGAATGGCATCGAAACGGGGCAGGCCGGTGGATTCGAGCAGCGGCGAAGGGGCTTGGGTGGTGGTCATCTTGGTCGGCGGTAAGTGGTGCGAGTGT
>JAEUNU010000266.1 GCA_016789125.1 Zoogloea sp.
CTCGAAACTGGGCTATCTGTCGCCCACCGCTTATGAGCGGGACATGGCAGAAAAACACCCTATCGGGGTGTCCGAAAATACTTGACCACTACAGGCAACGCTGCCTAAAGATTAGGCGACGGCGCCTAAGAATGAGGCGACGTCGATGAGCCGTTCATCCCGGCTGCCTAACAATGAGGCGGCGTCGCCTCAAATTTAGGCAACGCCGCCTCATTATCAGGCAAGGTCGATGCGTTTTTCGTCGCCGCCGGGTGGAAATCAGCCCACCGGCAGCGGGCTCCCCCGGCCGACCGGCTTCACGCCCTGCAGCGGGCTGTCGAGGATGGCGGCGCGGATCACGTCGATCGCGCCGCTGCGCGGGTAGGTGACGCGCCAGGCCAGGGCCACGCGGCGGAAGGGCTCCGGCGTGGTGAAGGGGCGCACGGTGAGCAGCGAATTGCCCCCCGGCAGCGGGTCAGCGGCGGCGCTGGGCAGCACGGTGATGCCCGCGCCGGTGGCAACCATGTGGCGGATGGTCTCGAGGGAGCTGCCCTCGAGGGTGCGCTGCAGGCCCTCGCCCGAGCGGCACAGGGGGCAGGCCTCGAGCACCTGGTCGCGGAAGCAGTTGCCGGCGCCGAGCAGCAGCAGCGGCGCCTCGGCCAGCCGGCTGGCCGGGATGCGCTCCTCCGACTCCCAACCGTGGCCGGCGGGCAGCAGCACCCGGAAGGGCTCGTCGTACACCGCCTGGGTGACGATGCCGGGCTCCTCGAAGGGCAGCGCCACGACGATCACATCGAGGTCGCCGCGCTTGAGGGCCTCGGCCAGGCGGGCGGTGTAGTTTTCCTGGATCAGCAGCGGCATCGACGGCGCGGCGGCGTGCACCCTCGGGATCAGGTGGGGCAGCAGGTAGGGCCCGATGGTGTAGATCACGCCGAGCTTGAGCGGGCCCGACAGCGGATCGCGGCCGGCGGTGGCGATCTCCTTGATCTGGCCCGCCTCGAGGAGCACCTTTTCGGCCTGGGCGACGATGCGCGCGCCGATGTCGGTGATCTTGACGTCGGCGGCACTGCGCTCGAAGAGCGTCACCGCCAGCTCTTCCTCGAGCTTCTTGATGGCCACCGACAGGGTCGGCTGGCTGACGTTGCAGCGCTCGGCGGCGTGCCCGAAGTGGCGTTCGCGGGCGAGGGCCACAAGATAGCGGAGATCGGTAAGCGTCATGAAAGCACCCGGCGATGGCGATAGGCTTTAACTATACATGGGCATGTGGGGAGTAGGGTGGAGGGAGTAGGTATTGGGAAGTGGGAAGCGGGCGCCCCCCAATACCCACTTCCCAATACCCACCCCTTGTTTCCACGCCGGTCTGCCCCCAGATTTGTAAGCCCGTGTTCGCATGGGGAACGGCCCCTTGCGGGGCGCGTCAACTCTCCCGTGAAATTTCAGGAGCCACGCATGAAGCCCGCCGTCTTTCGATCCACCCTCGCGGTGTCCGCCATCGCCATCGCCCTCGCCGGCTGCCTGCAGGACGGCGGCGCGATCTCCCCGTCCCATGCCGCGGGTGCCAGCCCTGCGCCGGCCGTCGCCCCGGCTGCCGCGCCGGCCCCCGCCGCCAGCCGCTACGGCCTGCCCGACTTCTCGGCGCTGGTCGAGCAGGTCGGTCCGGCGGTGGTGAACATCAGCGTGACCCAGAAGGTCGGGCGCGGCGGCGCCACCTCGGGCGAAGACCCCTTCGCGGGCGACCCCTTCTACGACTTCCTGCGCCGCTTCGGCGTGCCGGTACCGGGCATGCCGGGCAACGGCGGTGGGCGGATGCCCGAGCAGATCCAGCAGGGCGTCGGCTCGGGCTTCATCGTGAGCCCCGACGGCTACGTGCTGACCAACGCCCACGTGGTGGACGGTGCCAGCGAGGTCACCGTCAAACTCACCGACAAACGCGACTTCAAGGCCAAGGTGGTGGGCGTCGACAAGCGCACCGACGTGGCGCTCCTCAAGATCGACGCCGCCGGCCTGCCCTTTGTCCGCACCGGTGACGCCGAGCGCACCAAGGTCGGCGAATGGGTGGTGGCGATGGGCTCGCCCTTCGGCTTCGAGAACACCGTGACGGCCGGCATCATCAGCGCCAAGGCGCGCCGCCTGCCCGACGAGAATTACGTGCCCTTCATCCAGACCGACGTGGCGATCAACCCGGGCAACTCCGGCGGCCCGCTGTTCAACCTGGCCGGCGAGGTGATCGGCATCAACTCGCAGATCTACTCGCGCTCCGGCGGCTTCATGGGCATCTCCTTCGCGATCCCGATCGACGTGGCGATGAAGGTCAAGGACCAGCTGCAGAAATACGGCAAGGTCTCCCGCGGCCGCCTGGGCGTGGCGATCCAGGGCCTCGACGCCGAGCTGGCCCAGAACTTCGGCCTCGACAAGCCCGTCGGTGCGCTGGTGGCCAGCGTCGAGAACGGCTCGCCCGCCGAAAAAGCCGGCCTCGCGCCGGGCGACGTGGTGCTGGGCGTCAATGGCCAGAAGGTGGACAACTCCGCCGACCTGCCGCGCATCATCGGCGAACAAAAGCCCGGCTCGGTGGTCCGCCTGTCGATCTGGCGCGACCGCAAGGCCCGCGACATCAACGTGACCCTCGGCGAGCAGGCCGGCGAGAAGCTCGCCGCAACGGGCGGTGCCGAGCGCAAGGGCGAGAGCGCCAGCGGCAAGCTCGGCCTCACCGGCCGCGCCCTGACGGCCCAGGAGGCAGCCCGCCTCGGGGTGCCCGGCGGGGTGGTGGTGGAAGGCCTCGGCGGCCCGGCGGCCAAGGCCGGCCTGCAGCCCGGCGACGTGATCATCGGCGTCAACAACCAGCCGATCACCGGCATCGAGCAGTTCCGCAAGCTCCTCGACGCCGCCGGCAACCGCTTCGCGCTGCTGATCCAGCGCGGCGGGAGCCGCATCTTCCTGCCCGTGCGGATAGGCTGAGCCCGGTCGTCCTGCGGGTCGCGCGCCCCGCAGGACGACCCGCCGAGGCACGACATCTTGCACGGCGCTGCAAAATTTGGCATGGCTCTGGCAGGCAGGGTGGATATAATTGGCTCGAGAATGGTGGGGTTATTTTCAGGGCAGCACGCCCGCTCCACCGCAAAACAAGAACCAAGCGCGTTGTCGATGCTTCCTAAGCCCCGGGCCTTGCTCGTCCTCATTGCAGGCGCACTGTCTGCAGCTGCCGCCGCTCAGGGGCGTGCCACTGCGGGCGAGTCGCCATTCTTCGAGGAGCTGCCGACGGTCCTGTCGGCCTCCCGCCTGCCGCAGGTCCTGCACGAAGCGCCGGGGGCCGTCACCATCCTCGACCGGGACTTCATCCGCGCCACCGGCTACCGCGACGTGGCGCGCCTCTTGCGCCTGGTGCCGGGCATGCAGATCGGCCAGGAGCGGGGCCACGGCCAGTGGGTCACCTACCACGGGCTGGGCAGCGACTTCCCGTCCGAGATCCAGGTGCTCATCGACGGCCGTTCGGTGTATGCGCCGAGCTCCTTCGGCGGGGTCGACTGGTCGGGGCTGTCCCTCACCGTCGAAGAGATCGAGCGCATCGAGGTCGTGCGCGGCACCAACTCCAATGCCTTCGGGGCCAACGCCTTCCTCGGCGTGATCAACATCATCACCCGCCATTCCCAGCAGGACCGCGGCAGCCGCGGCCAGGTCAATGTGGGCAACCACGGCATTGCCGACCTCCAGGCCGCCTGGAGCGGCGGCGACGACGACCTGGGCGTGCGCATTTCGGCGGTCCAGACCCGCGACAACGGTTTCAGCGGCGTCCACGATTCACGCCACAGCCAGGTCGTCAGCCTGCGCAGCGACTACCGGCTGGACGCCCGCAACGAACTCACCCTGCGTGCCGGCTACAACAAGGCCGAGCGCGGGGCCGGCTACCCCGACTCCATATTCGACAACAACGCCGTCCGCACGACGGGCTCAACCAACTACAGCCTGCACCTCACCTGGCGCTACACCGCGAGCGAAGACGAGGAATGGCTGGCCAGCCTCTACCATAACCGCGAATCCGGAGTGGACCGCTGGCTGGCCAACGGGATGGACGCCAACGGCCGGCAGTTCTTGAACGTGCCCCTCTCCCGTAGCGGGACAAGCACGCGCAGCAACGCCGAACTGCAACACCGCTTTGCGCTCAATCCCCAGGCACGGCTGGTGTGGGGCCTGGAGTCGCGCCAGGATGAATCCGATGCGCCCGGGATCTTCGCGGGTGGCAACCCGCCGAAGCACGAGCTCTACCGGGCCTTCTCCAACCTCGACTGGCGGCTGACGCCCAGCTGGCAGCTCAACCTCGGCGCCCTGGTCGAAAAGAACGGCGCCGCCGCCACCCAGTTCATCCCGCGCGCCTTCGTCAACTGGCAGGCCAGCAACACCGACACCTTCCGGGCGGGCTATTCGCGGGCCTGGCAGCAGCGCAACCTGTTCGAGGTGTATGGCGACGTGCGCGCCTACGACCCCAAGGGCGCCCCGGGCGCGCTGCCCATCGCCTGGCCCTACGCCCCCAACCCCGCCCTGCGCATCCCGCACGTGGACACCCTCGAGCTGGGCTACCTGGGGCGCTTCCCGTCCATCGACGCCACCCTGGACGTGCGCGTGTTCAACGAGCGGATCAGCGATTTCGTGATCCGCCAGCGCTTCCCGACCTCGCCGGCGGGGCCGCTGGCGCTGCCCCTGCCGACCTCCCAGTTCACCAACCTCGACTCGGCGGTCGAGCTGCGCGGCATCGAGTACCAGCTGAAGGCACGGCCCTGGCGCGGCGGCGAGCTGCTGCTCAGCCACACCCTCATCGACCGCCGGATGAAGGAAGAGGAAGTCCGCCAGCGCACATCGCCCCACTCGGCCAGCCTGACCTGGCTGCAACAATACCCGGCCGGCTGGACGAGCACCGCCAGCCTGCTGCGGATGGGGCCGCTGGCCGGCGGCTACGGCTACGTGCCGGGCTGCGACACCACCTCGAAGCCCTACACAACCCTCGACCTGCGCATCGCCCGGGCCTTCAGGTTCGAGGGCCGCAAGGCCGAGGTGGCGCTCAACGGCATCAACCTTGGCGGCCCGCACCAGGAAATCGCCGATCGCTCCGAGCAGTGCCTGCCCGCCCATGCGGGGAAACCGGTGAACCAGGCCTCCAGCATGGTCTGGATGTCCCTCTCGATCGAGCTGTAGGGCGCGGGCGTCAGGGCCTCAGTTGTCGGGCCCCACGGTCTTGCGGATGAACACCGCCCGCTGCACGTCGTTCACCCACACCAGCCCGTCGCCGGTCTGCCCGGTGGTGGCCACCTGCACGATGTGATCGACCAGCGCATCCACCATCTCGTCGGGGGCGATGATCTCGACCCTCACCTTCTCGGTGAAATCCACCAGCTCTTCCTTGATGTTCTGCGGTGCGTGGCGCAGGGTCGAGCCACATCCGAAAGCCTTGCTCACCGTCATGCCCGGAAAACCCGGCATGGAGCGCAACACCTCGCGCAGGCGCGGCAGCTTCTGCGGGCGGATGATGGCGCGGATTTCCTTCATTTGTCTTCTCCTTGCATCGGCGGGCCACCCGCGAGTGGCCCGCCTGGATCATCTGGGGATCAAGCCTCGGAGGGCGTGTCGTCGAACCACTTGTAGAGGGTGGGCAGCACCACCAGGGTCAGGAGCGTCGAGGTGATCAGGCCGCCGATCACCACGATGGCGAGGGGGCGCTGCACCTCGGAGCCCGGGCCCGTGGCGAACAGGAAGGGGATCAGCGCCAGCAGCGCCACGGTGGCCGTCATCATCACCGGGCGGAAACGCTGGGTCGCGCCCTGCACCACCGCCTCAGCCAGGGGCTGCCCCTCGGCACGCAGGTGGCGGATGTAGGTCACCAGCACCACCCCGTTTAGCACCGCGATCCCCCACAGGGCGATGAAGCCCACCGAGGCCGGCACCGACAGATACTCACCGGTGAACAGCAGCCCAAGCACCCCGCCCACGCTGGCGAAAGGCAAGACCAGGATGATCAGGCTGGCCAGCTTGAGCGAACCGAACAGCAGGAACAGCAGGAAGAAGATCGCCCCCACCGTCACCGGGATGATGATGGTCAGGTGCCCCATCGCCCGCTCCAGGTTC
>JAEUNU010000269.1 GCA_016789125.1 Zoogloea sp.
GCCGGCACGACCACCCGCAAGTATTCGCCGGCCGCCGGGTCACGCTCGACGCGCAGCACCTCGCGGCGCGTCTCGAGCGCCTCGCGCTCGTCGGCATCGAGCTGCGGCATCGGCCGGTTGCCTGGCCCGTACTGGCGGCTCACGCCCTCGCTCCGGATCACTTCCAGGTCCTTGATGACCGACAGCTGCTTGATCTGGTCGAGGAAGACCTCCCGCTGCCCGACGGTACCGGTGATCATCATCCCGGTGAGGCCGGCCATCGTCATCTCGTGGATGCTGCGGGCGAAATCCTGCGCCTGGTCGATGGCCGTCTCGCGATTGACACGGGTTTCCCACACGATCATGCCGCCCCAGGCGAGCAGCAGCATCAACCAGATCGCACCGGTAAGACGCAGGGAAATAGGGGTATCGGCAAGTTTGCGCATTTAATTCTTCCTTCAGGCGGACGCCTGGACAGGGGCGACCCATGCTGAGCCTGTTTACGGCCCAGGCCCGAGGCCTCTGAACAGCAAGGAAGTAAATTAGTGCGTGGGGGCTCAGGCTGCGGGCTTGGCGGCCGGGCGGGCATTGAGGCGCTGGGTGGCGGCGTTCCAGTCGCCCTTGGCGAGGAGGGACCACGCGCCGAGAGCGCGATCGATGGATTCGTCGATCAGGTGGGCTTCCTCACGCCGGGGCGGCTTGAGGACGAAGTTAACCACTTCGTTGCGGTCGCCGGGGTGGCCGATGCCGACCCGCAGGCGCCAGAAATCCTGGGTGCCCAGGTGGGCGGTGATGTCCTTGAGGCCGTTGTGGCCACCGAGCCCGCCACCGAACTTGAGGCGGAGCTGGCCGGGAGGAATGTCGAGCTCGTCGTGCACCACGAGGATCTCGGCCGGAGCAATACGGTAGAAACGCGCAAGCGCGGCCACCGACTGGCCGGAGCGGTTCATGAAGGTCTGCGGCATCAGGAGCCAGACACCCTCGCTGCGGGCGTTGGCGGCCAGGCCGTGGAAGCGGGCCTCGCGACTGAAGGAGGTCCCCAGCTCGCGCGCGAGACGCTCACAAAACCAAAACCCGGCGTTATGCCGGGTCTGGGCGTACTCGTCGCCGGGATTGCCGAGGCCGACGATGAGCTTCGGTGCAGGCTGGCTCATCGGACGTTCGACCTCGTCAATACCCGTCGAAGGATCAGGCAGCCGGGGTTTCTTCGGCGGCTTCGTCACCACCGCGGACCGCCAGGATGGTGGCCACGACCGGGTCTTCACCGTGGGTCAGGGCCTTCACGCCAGCCGGCAGGGTCAGGCCGGAGACGTGGATGGAGGCGCCGGACTTGAGATCCTTCAGGTCAACCTCGATGAACTCCGGCAGGGCGCCCGGCAGGCACTCGACGGTCAGTTCGGTGTAGGGGTGGGAGACCATGCCGCCTTCGAGCTTGACGCCCGGAGCGATGTCGGCGTTGATGAAGTGCAGGGGCACCTTCACGTGGATCTTGTGGGTGGCATCGACGCGCTGGAAATCCAGGTGCAGCACCTGCTGCTTGTACGGGTGCCACTGGGTGTCCTTCAGGATCACGGACTGGGTGGCGCCGTCGATCACCATGCTCAGCACGGAAGAGTGGAAGGCTTCGTTGCGCAGGGCGTGGTAGATCTCGTTGTGATCGACCTCGATCTGCTGGGGCTCACCGCCGCCGAAGACGATGGCGGGAACACTGCCGGCGCGACGCAGGCGGCGGCTCGCACTCGAACCCTGGACGTCACGCACTTTGGCGTTGAATTTGATGGTCATGCTTGATACTCCAGATTAAACCCCGTCCGCGACCAGACAAGGCGTGAAAAAAGCCGGCAGGAAAACCTACCGGCTCGAAACTTGGTGGCTTACTCGCAGAACAGCGAGCTGACCGATTCTTCGTTGCTGATCCGCAGCATCGTGTCGGCCAGCAGCGCGGCGATCGACACGGTGCGGATGCGGCTGCACGCCCGGGCCTCGTCGGACAGCGGAATGGTGTCGGTGACCACCAGCTCGTCGAGGTCGGATTCGTTGACGCGGGAGATCGCCGGGCCGGACAGCACCGCGTGGGTACAGTAGGCCATCACGCGCTTGGCGCCGTTTTCCTTGAGCGCCTGGGCAGCCTTGCAGAGGGTGCCGGCAGTATCGACGATGTCGTCCATGATCACGCAGGTGCGGCCTTCGACTTCACCGATGATGTTCATCACCTCGGACACATTGGCCTTGGGACGACGCTTGTCGATGATGGCCAGATCGCACTCAAGGCGCTTGGCAAAGGCACGGGCCCGCACCACGCCGCCGACGTCAGGCGACACGACCATCAGGTTCTCGTACTTCTGCTTTTCCAGGTGATCCAGCAGCACCGGGGCTGCGTAGATGTTGTCCACCGGAATGT
>JAEUNU010000281.1 GCA_016789125.1 Zoogloea sp.
GCCCTGTGGCTGAAGGCCAACAACTTCAAGCTCGACCAGGTGCAGACCTTCATGCCGACCCCGATGGCCATGGCCACCACCATGTACCACTCGGGCAAGAACCCTCTACGCAAGGTGTCGGCAGATTCCGAGGCGGTGGACACCCCCAAGTCCGGCCGCCAGCGCCGCTTCCACAAGGCGCTGCTGCGCTACCACGACCCCGAGGGCTGGCCGCTGATCCGCGAGGCCCTGCGCGCCATGGGCCGCGCCGACCTGATCGGTGCCTCGCCGCGCCACCTGGTGCCGCGCGACCAGCCAGTCGTCCTCGACCGCGGGGCGGAGGGCGGCAAGGCGGGGCCGGGCGCGCCGCGCAAGTCGGGAGGCAAGTTCGCCAGCCCGGTGGGTTCGCGCCGGGGGGCGCCGGCCCCGCGCGCCGGTGCCAAACCGCCGCGCGGGCGTTCCTGACGGGCTGGTGCGGCAGGCCTGCCCAGGCTGGTGAGCATCGGCCTGCGAATTTGCCGGATCGCGTTTTGCCTGCAGTCGCGGTCGCGCCAAAGGGCCGGGGAGGACTGCAGACGGTGGTTTTTCGGGCTTTTCCCCGGGTTTTTCCTGCTGATCGTGCCGCGGGGCTGGAATTCAGCCGTCAGGCTAGGGTTGTGGTGGTGAGAATGTCGGAAAAATTGACATCCGCCCCGCGTGACGTATGCCCTTGTTGGCAGCCCGTCACGAAAAAAAGTGTGAATACAACAACTTGTTTCAGAAGCATGTTTGGGGCATGGAGCTTGCTTTTGATGTTTTGCGGTCTTTTTTCGTGTTTTCTCCAATGTCGGAAGGAAGAGAAATGAAGAAGCAAAGTATCCTCAAGGGCCTGCTCGCCCCGGCCCTCCTCGGCCTCGCCTGCAACGCCAACGCCTCCCTGCTGATCGGCGGCGATGCCGTCAACCAGGCATCGGCCACCAGCATCCTCGACATCGTCTTCGCCATCGACACCAGCGGCAGCATGAGCGACGACATCGCCGCCATCGGTGCCAAGGCCCGGAGTGTCATCACCAACCTCAGCTGCCCCACCACCGACTGCTACGTGCGGGCCCGCTTCATGGGCATCACCACTACCAGCGGCATCTTCGACGAGACCGTCCGCGGCTACGTGCTGGGCGTCGGCGGCACCCCGGTCACCAACCACCAGGAAGACAACGGCCCGGCCGTGACCGACCTGGTCAATCACTACGCCTGGAACAACGACGCCGTCGCCGGCCAGTCGTACTACCGTGCCATCGTGACCATCGGCGACGAGGGTACCGAGAACGGTCAGACCGTGGACCAGGCCGACTGGGATGCCGCCTACGTGGCCAACCAGGCCGCCAAGAATGCGGGCATCTTCCTGTTCTCGTGGGTGGCCGACGACCCCTTCGCCGGCGTGCCCGACCTGTTCAACAAGATGGCCACCGGCGGTTCGGGCGGCATCTCCACCGTTTACAACTTCTCGGATACCGGCGGTGCCTACATCTCCGGCCCGCTGACCGACGTCACCGTCGAGCAGCAGCTGCAGGACATCATCTGCCTCGCCAGTAGCGGCGGCACCGGCGGGACCGGCGTCCCCGAGCCGGCCAGCATGGCTCTCCTGGGCCTGGGTTTTGCAGGCATGGCCGTGCTCCGCCGCCGCAAGGCCTGACGAGCCCTGCGCCCGGCGCAAACACCCCACCCCGGCGGTGGGGTTTTTTGTGTCTGCAGAGTATGCCGTTCGGGCTGTCTCGGCGCCGGAAAATGACGAAGGCCTTATTTCTCCTGGGCGCAGTTTTTGTGAGATTGTGACAAACGCAAATGCCCGCGTATTTTTGGTGGTCCCCGCGTGTTATCAAGCAGCTTCGGCCTTCGGCCCGGTGTTTTCCGGGTGTGTGGGGCGAGCGGTTGTGATGCGCCTGTCGATGGGCGCTTCCGGGCGATCAGGGGGCTTCCCTGATCCACTTGATTTGAAGTTCAGGAGCAATCCCATGATGAAGTTTTCCAGGTCCGGCATCGCGCTGGCCACGATGCTGGCCTTTGCTGCCGGTGGCGCCAGCGCCGCGGCCTCCCTCAGCGGTGCGTCGACCAGCGGCGGTTCGGTGATCCTGTGGTCCGAGGTCGGCGGCGTCCTGACCCCCACGCCCAGCATCTCCCCGGCGCCCGCCGCGGCGCTGGCCGCCGTGCTGGCCGGCAGCGCCGCCGCCCCCGGCGGCAACGTGGAGCTCAGCAAGTTTGCCGGCCCGGTAACCACCCTGAGCGGCACCCTGGGCGGCAACGCGATCACCCTCCGCAGCCTGACGCTGAACGACTGGTTCGTCGGCGGCAATGTGGCGACCCCGACTGCGCTCACCTCCCGCTACATCAGCGCAGCCTACAGCGCCACCCACGGCGGCGCCGCCATCTCCGCCCCCGACCTCCAGACCGCCACGATGAGCTTCTTCGGCATCGGCGGCCAGTCGCCCTACAAGTTCGTCAGCGACCCCAACATCTCCTACGTGATGCTGGACGGCGACGAGGTCAAGATCGGCCTGGCCGGTTTCCTCAATGCCCAGGTTGCGCTGCAGGCGATCCTCGGCCCCGGCATCACGGTGCCGGCCAATGCCTACGCGAGCGAAGTGGTGAAGGTGGAGTACGCAGGCGTGTCCCGGTACCTGTATTCCTTCGCCCAGCCGACCGCCTCCGGCGTCACCGCGGGCGACCCCAACGGCTCCTACACCGGCAACTACGAAGTCAGCTTCAAGGTGCCCGAGCCCGCCTCGGTGGCGCTGGCCAGCCTCGGCCTGGCCGGTATCGCTGCGTTGCGCCGCCGCCGCGGCTGAGCGTCGGGGCGGCGCCCGGTGCCCGCCCCCAAATCCTGCAAAGGCTGGCTCCGGTGATCCCGGGCCAGCTTTTTTCATGGCGCTTGCCCATTCCGCCACAGGTCTGCCGTGCAGCCCGGGGGCGGGGCTTCTATAGTCGAAAGGTTCCCATCCCGGCGGAGGCCCCATGAGCGTGCACGGCAAGCCCATCCTCGATCGCATCGACTGGCTCCACGACGTGGCGCGCCGCTACTCGGCCGCCTACTGCGACCCGGAAGCCTGCCTGGCCCGGGAGCTGCACCGGGCGCGCCACCCCACCGCCATCGCGGTGCTCAAGTGCATGGACGGGCGGATCAACATCCCCATCGCCACCAACACGCCCCCGGGCATCATCCAGCCCTTCCGCAACCTCGGTGGCTTCTTCGACCTCGGCTGGCCGCACCTGGGCGAGGTGCTCGAGCACTATGTGCGCGGCCGCCTGCAGGGCGGGCAGCGGGTGCTGATGCTGATCACCTATCACTTCTCCCGCGGCGACCCCCACCGCAGCTGCGCCGGCTTCGCCTATCGGACCGCCGACGCGGTGGCCCACGTGCAGGGCGTCAAGGCGCAACTGGAGCATGTCTTCGGGCGGCGCCACGGCAGCGTGTACCCGCTGGTGTGCGGCTTCGAGACCGACGAGGACGCGCTGATCCTGCATGGCGAGAGCGGCGAGACCCTCGACCTGTCCACGCTCCCCGCCGACACCGGGCGCAGCGCGCTCTCGGCCCGCCTGCAGCCGCTGTTCCCCGACATGCCGCAGCAGATGCTGGCCGACCTGGCACGGCTCGCCGCCGGGAACCTGGAGCACGTGGCCGAGGTGCGCCACACCGACCGCCAGCTCGACATCGAGCACCGGGAGTGGATGATCTGCGTCGGCCGCGGCTTCGACTTCCTGCATGCGCCCAACCTGGCCCTGATCATCGGCCCCTACAGCCCCGACCTGGCCGACCCGATCAGGAAGGCCGGCGGCATCATCGCCGGCAACATGGCGAGCGGACGCATCCCGGACGACGGTTTCCTGCTGCTGGCCTCGTCGCCCTACGAGGAGATCGGCGCCGACCGGGCCCGGGCCGAGCTCAAGGCGCGCTTCCTGGCCCGCTTTGCCGCCGACGTGATCCGCCGCGAGCTGCCCGAGCTGGCACCGCGCATGACGGTGCGCACCGGCGTGCTCAACTGGGCGACGCGGGCCCTGGAGCCGGCGGGCGAGCCCTGATCGGCGATGCCCGTAAAAAAAGGCCGGTTGCACGCCGGCCTTGATGCGCTGCGGGCAGCCCGGCCTCAGCCGCTGTTGCGCAGGCCCGCCGCGATGCCGTTGATCGACAGGTGGATGCCGCGGCGCACGCGTTCGTCCTGGTGGCCCTCCCGGTAGCGGTGGAGCAGCTCGACCTGCACGTGGTTGAGCGGGTCGAGGTAGGGGAAGCGGTTGTGGATCGAGCGCTTGAGCAGCGGGTTGGCGTCGAGCAGCGCGGCCTGGCCGCTGATCTGCAGCAGCATGCCCACTGTGCGGGCGTGCTCGGCCTCGATGCGCGGGAAGATCGCCTGGCGCAGCGCGGCATCCTTCACCAGGTCGGCGTAGCGGCTGGCGATGGCGATGTCGCTCTTGGCGAGCACCATGTCCATGTTGGAGAGCAGGGTGGCAAAGAAGGACCACTCCTTGTGCATCGCCTTGAGGCGCGCCAGGCCGGCCTCGCCGTGCTTGGCCAGATAGGCCTCGACCGCCGAGCCGAAACCGTACCAGCCCGGCAGCATGATGCGGCACTGGGCCCAGCTGAACACCCACGGGATGGCGCGCAGGTCTTCGATGGCCGTGGACTTCTTGCGCGAGGCCGGGCGGCTGCCGATGTTGAGCGCGGCGATCTCGGAGATCACGGTGGATTCCCAGAAATAGCGCTCGAAGCCGTCGGTCTCGTAAACCAGATTGCGATAGGCGGCGAACGCAGCGGCCGACAGCTCGTCCATCGCCTCGAGATACTCGGGGCGCGGCGCCGGCTCGCGGGGGGCGAAGAGGGTGGCCTCCAGCGTGGCGGCGGCGAGCACCTCGAGGTTGCGCCGGGCGACCTCGGGGTTGGCGTACTTCGAGGCGATCACCTCGCCCTGCTCGGTGAGCCGGATCTGTCCCTGCACCGCGCCGCCCGGCTGGGCCAGGATGGCCTGGTAGCTGGGGCCGCCGCCGCGGCCCACCGAGCCGCCGCGGCCGTGGAACAGGCGCAGCCGCACACCGTGCCGGGCGAAGCAGCCGACCAGGCCGATCTCGGCCTTGTAGAGCTCCCAGCCCGAGGTGAGGAAGCCGCCGTCCTTGTTGCTGTCGGAGTAGCCCAGCATCACCTCCTGCTCCATCCGGCGGGATTCGAGCAGGGCCTTGTAGGCGGGCAGGCTGAACAGGCGGTCCATCACGCCGGCGGCGTTCTGCAGGTCGCCGATGGTCTCGAAGAGCGGGATGATGTTCACGTCGAGCACGCCCTCGGCCGGGCGCAAGAGGCCGGCCTCCTTGGCGAGCACGGCGACTTCGAGGATGTCCGACACGTCGTCGGTCTTGGAGATGATGCAGTTGGGCACAGCGGCCTGGCCATAGCGCAGGTGGGCAGCCCGGGCGGCGCGGAAGATCGCCAGCTCGCCGCGGGTTTCCTCTGAGTACTCGAGCCACGGCGAGGCCAGGAGGCGCGGGCTGGCGAGCTCTTCGAGGAGCATCTCGACGCGGCCGGCCTCGTCCTGGGCCAGGTAGTCGCGGGTGGGGTCGATGGCCTTGATGAGTTCGGCCACCACGCGCTCGTGCACGTCGGAGTTCTGGCGCAGGTCGATCGGCGCCAGGTGGAAGCCGAACACGCCCACCGCCCGGCGCAGGTGGCGCAGGCGTCCCCGGGCCAGCGCGCCCAGCCCGTTGGCGGTGAGGGAGCGGTGGATGACCTCGAGCTCTTCAGCCAGCTCCGCGGGGCCGGCGTAGGGGGCGGCCGGCGCCACCGCGTGGCGCGGCGGCTGGTGGTCGAGCAGCTGCAGGTAGGTGGCGGCGAGGCGCGCATAGACGCCGGTGAGGGCGCGCCGGTAGGGCTCGTCGCTGCGGTGGGGCGAGCCGTCGGGCGAGGCGGCGGCGAGGCGCAGCAGCGCGTCGGAGGCGCTCACCAGGCCCTGGGCCACGGAGAGCTGGGAGCCCAGCGTGTGCACCTCGTCCATGTAAAAGGTGAGGGCTTTCTCGGCCTGGGTGGCGAGGGCCTTTTCGAGGATCTCGGCGGTGACGAAGGGGTTGCCGTCGCGGTCGCCGCCGATCCAGCTGCCCACCTGCATGAAGCTCGGCAGCTCGAGTGCGCCCCAGCTGCGGTCGCGGCTGGCGAGGCGGTCTTCGAGGTTGGCGTAGAGGCGCGGCAGTTCGTGCAGGAAGCTGTAATCGAAATACGACAGGCCGTTGCTCACCTCGTCCATCACCGATAGCTTCTCGGTGCGCAGCATGCGGGTCTGCCACAGCGTGAGCACCGCGCGGCGCAGGGCCTCGTCGTTGGCCTCGCGCTCCTCGGGGGTCAGCTGCATGCGGTCGCGCTCGTCGAGCAGGCGGGCGATGACCATCTGGCAGTTGAGGATGCTCTTGCGCTGGACTTCGGTGGGGTGGGCGGTGAGTACCGGCGTCACCTGGGCGGTGTCGA
>JAEUNU010000002.1 GCA_016789125.1 Zoogloea sp.
GATGCCCAGCGCGGTGCCCTGGTGCTCGGGCGGATACCAGCGGGAGGCCAGCGGCAGCGCCACCGCAAAGGCGGCCCCAGCGACGCCCAGGAAGAGGCCCAGGGTGAGCACCTGGGCGTAGCTATGGATGCCGAACTTCCAGGCCACGAAGAGGGCGGCGATCACGATCACCTGGCCGATGGCACCGGCCAGCTTGGGCTTGAGGTGGTCCACCAGCACGCCCATCACGATGCGCAGCAGGGCCCCGGCGAGCACCGGGGTGGCCACCATCAGGCCCTTCTGGGTGTGGGAGAGGCCCAGGTCGGCGGCGATCTGCACACCCAGCGGGCCGAGGATGACCCACACCATGAAGGCGAGGTCGAAGTACAAAAAAGCGGCCAGCAGCGTAGGCGTGTGGCCGGCCTTGAGGAATGATTTGCGGTCCATGGATGGCTCCCGGTACGGATTTGAGTGTGAGGGGGCCCGGGCAGGCGCCGGATGGGCGCTGCCGGGAGGGGTTCAGGGGGTCGGAGGGGTGGGGCCCCGGGCGGGGGAGGCGGTGGAGGAGAGACTGCCGCTGCAGGGCACGCCTCCCGCCGCGCGGGACCTTTACAGGGCCAGGAAGACCTCGCCGTTGGTAACCCGGGTGGCGAAGTGCTTCACGCAGCCCACGTCGGGCGGCACCACCTGGCCGTCCTCGAGCTGAATCTTCCAGCTGTGCAGCGGGCAGGTGACGGTGTTGCCGTGCACGATGCCCTGGGACAGCGGCCCGGCCTTGTGGGGGCACTTGTCGAGCACCGCGAAGACTTCGTCGCTGGCGCTGCGGAAGACCGCGATGCGGCCGTGGCTTGCGCTGTCCACCACGCGGGCGCCCAGCACGGGGACGTCGCCGAGGGCGCAGATCTTTTTCCAGTCGCTCATGATGGGGGCCTCAGACCTTGATGATTTCGAACTGGCGCTTGTGGAGGCCGCCGCTGCTGTCTTCGACGATCTCGGCCCACGGGTCCTTGTAGTTCTGCAGCGCGAACAGCAGGCGTTCGTAGAGGGCCCGGCGCTGCCCGGCGTCTTCGAGCACCGCCTTCTTGACGTGCTCCAGGCCGACCCGCTCGAGGTAGTGGCAGGTGCGCTCGAGGTAGAAGCCCTCCTCGCGGTAAAGCTGGATGAAGGCGCCGCCGTATTCGAGCACCTCGTCGTCGCTGGCCACCTTGCAGAAGAACTGGGCCACCTCGGTCTTGATGCCGCCGTTGCCGCCCACATAAAGCTCGTAGCCCGAATCGACGCCGATCACGCCGATGTCCTTGATGCCCGACTCGGCGCAGTTGCGCGGGCAGCCCGACACGGCCAGCTTGAACTTGTGGGGGCTCCACATGCCGAACAGCATCTTCTCGAGCTTGACCCCCAGCTCCATCGAGCGCTGGGTGCCGAAGCGGCAGTGCTCGGAGCCCACGCAGGTCTTCACGGTGCGCAGGCTCTTGCCGTAGGCGTGGCCCGAGACCATGCCGGCTTTGGCGAGGTCGGCCCACATGGCCGGAAGGTCTTCCTTCTTCACGCCGAGCAGGTCGATGCGCTGGCCGCCAGTCACCTTGACGGTGGGCACCTGGTATTTCTCGGCGGCGTCGGCGATGGCGCGCAGCTCGGCGGGGGTGGTGAGGCCGCCCCACATCCGCGGCACCACCGAGTAGCTGCCGTCCTTCTGGATGTTGGCGTGGGCGCGCTCGTTGATGAAACGGCTCTGGGGGTCGTCCACCGCCTCGTGGGGCCAGCTGGAGAGGCAGTAGTAATTGAGGGCCGGGCGGCAGCTGGCGCAGCCGTTGGGCGTCTTCCAGCCGAGGAATGCCTGGGCCTCGGCCACCGACAGCAGCTTGTGCTCGCGGATCGCCTTGCGCACCTCGCCGTGGGAGTGGTCGGTGCAGCCGCACACCGGCTTGCTGGTGGAGTCGGCCGGCTGGTAGGCGCCGCCGATGGTCGAGGCGAGGATCTGCTCGACCAGGCCGGTGCAGGAGCCGCAGGAGCTGGACGCCTTGGTGTGCTTCCTCACGTCTTCGAGCGTGAAGAGGCCTTGCTCCTTGATGGCCTTGACGATGCTGCCCTTGCACACGCCGTTGCAGCCGCACACCTCGGCGCTGTCTGGCATGCCGGCGGCCAGGCTGTTGCCCTTGTGGCCGACGTCGCCCAGGTGGGCGTTGCCGAACACCAGGTTGTCGCGTATGTCGCGGATGTCCTGGCCGTCCTTGAGCAGCTGGAAATACCAGGCGCCGTCCTTGGTGTCGCCGTAGAGCACCGCGCCGACCAGCTTGTCGTCCTTCAGCACGAGGCGCTTGTAGATGCCGGCGCCCGGGTCGTGGAGGACGATGTCTTCGGTGCCGTCGCTCCCGGAGAAGTCGCCCGCCGAGAACACGTCGATGCCCGTCACCTTGAGCTTGGTGCTGGTCACCGAGCCCTGGTAGCGGCCGATGCCGTACATGGCCAGGTGATTGGCGCACACCTTGGCCTGCTCGAACAGCGGCGCCACCAGGCCGTAGGCGGTGCCGCGGTGGTTGGCGCATTCGCCCACGGCGTAGATGCGCGGGTCGTAGGTCTGCAGGGTGTCGTTCACCACGATGCCGCGGTTGCAGTGGATGCCGGCCTTCTCGGCCAGCGCCACGTTGGGGCGGATGCCGGCGGCCATGCACACCAGGTCGGCGGGCAGGGTTTCGCCGTCCTTGAACCTCACGGCGCAGACGCGGCCCGATTCGCCCTTCACCAGCTCGGCAGTGTGGGCGTTGAGCTTGAACTTCATGCCCTTTTTCTCGAGGGCGGCCTGCAGCATCTTGCCGGCGCTGCGGTCGAGCTGGCGTTCCATGATCCAGTCGGAGAGATGCACCACCGTCACGTCCATGCCGCGCAGGGCCAGGCCGTTGGCGGCCTCGAGGCCCAGCAGGCCGGCGCCGATGACCACCGCGTGCCGGTACCTGGCGGCGGCATCGATCATCTCGTCGGTGTCCTGGATGTCGCGGTAGGAGATCACGCCGGGCAGGTCGTTGCCCGGGATCGGCAGGATGAAGGGCGTCGAGCCGGTGGCGATCAGCAGGCGGTCGTAGTCAGCGCTGATCGTCTCGCCACCCTTGCCGGCGGCGGTGACCGTGCGCTTGTTTCGGTCGATGGCGGTGACGGTGCTGCCCAGGTGCAGGGTGATGCCGTTGTCGGCGTACCACTGCAGGTCGTTGAGGATGATGTCCTGGATCGTCATCTCGCCGGCCAGCACCGGGGAGAGCAGGATGCGGTTGTAGTTGGGGTGGGGCTCGGCGCCGAACACGGTGATGTCGTACATCTCCGGCGCGATCTTTCGCAGCTCTTCGAGCGTGCGGACGCCCGCCATCCCGTTGCCGACCATGACCAGTTTGAGTTTGCGCATGATTCCTCCGACGATTGATCCTTGCCGAACCCGGCGCGCGGGGCGAGCCGGCGCGGGCTTTGAGCCTTGTGCGGGAGTGATCGTCGTTGATCAGGGGCCGGACCGCCGTTGGTCCGCCCGAGTCGCCTGGCCTGGGTGAGGCCGGCGCGCAATACCTGGAGCACGTTGCGGGCAGTGCAGCATTTACGCGATTGCGCGTGCCCGCATGAGTTGCAAAGAAATTAGCAGTTTGTGTGCCAGTTTTTGAAACCCGCGTGGCTCGCGGGATGTGGCGCTTTTGGGGTGACGCAGAAGGCCCGCGCGGCGCACTGCCGTGGTGCGGAAGGCCCCGCGCTGGGGCGTCGTCAGCGGGCTTGTCTTGCGCGCTGCAGCAGGTAAACCACGAGGGCGACCAGGATGGTCGTGAAGCTGAGGAGGGACCAGTTGGCGATGGACAGGCCGAGGAAGGTCCAGTCCACCACCGAGCAGTCACCGGCGCCGCGGAAGATCATCGGCAGGGCGGCGCTGAGGGGGAAGCTCTCAAGCATGTATTCGAGGCCGGGGCCGCATTCGGATACCGCCGGCGGAAACCACTGCATCCACGACTGGCGGGCCGCCACGCCCAGCCCGGCCAGGGCGGCGACGGCGAGCAGGGCACCATACACCGTCACGCCGCGGCGCCCCGGGTTGTGCAGCCCGGCCAGCAGGCCGACCAGCCCGCAGGCGGCCAGCGCGTAGCGCTGCATGACGCACATCGGGCAGGGCTCGATGCCCTTGGCGTGCTGGAGGTAGAGCCCGAAGGCGAGCATGCCAGCACAGGCGGCGAAGAGGAGCAGGGCGAGGAGACGGAAGGGGAGGCGCGCGAGCATCGGATGACGGAAAGGCAAGGGGAAGCGGACAGACCATTGTAGCCGCCCCGGGTTCCCCCCGTCCGCCCGGGAGGCTCAGGAATTGCCGCCCTGGAACAGCGTCGCGGTGGCGCCGGAGCCGTCGAGGGCGACGCCGACCAGCACGCGCTGGCTGAGGTCGTAGGCGGCGATGCCGCTGACGGTGCTGGTGCCGAGCGCGCAGGCTCCGCCCTGGAAGGTGAGCTCCATGTGCAGCAGCGAGCTATGGTTGAGCGTCTGCTTGAGTGCACCGGTGAGCCGGCAGGACGTCGAGAAGTCCGTGCCGGACACCGCTCCGGTGAGCGTAACCACGAGGGTCATGGTCCGGTCGGGGCTGACGTAGGTGCCGGCGATGTCGGTGAGGCTGACGATGCTGGCGGCCGGGGCCTCGTAGGTGGAGGTGAAGCTGAGGTTGCGGCTCGCGTCGCTGTAGCTCAGGGTGCCGTTGAGGTTGTTGTGCTGGTCGAGGCTGGCCGACAGGGTCGCCGAGGTGCTCGGCAGCCCTTCCCAGTTGAAGTCGAGGGCCGTGCTGGCAATGCTGCTCGCGCCGGACGCCCCTGCGAGGCCCGTGACCGCACCGCCCAGGGTGTCGGGGGTGTTCGTCCGCGAATACAGGAAGTAGAGGCGCCCGCCATCCAGCAGTATCACGCGGCCGCTGCGCCCGGTGCTGGTGGTGGCACGCCACAGCAGGGCGGACTTGGTGACGATCTCCGGTGTGGCGGGGGCCGGCATGCCGGGGGCCGGCGTGTCAATCGTTAACAGATCGGGCTGGGGCCCTGAGCCCGGCAGTGGTCATCCGGGGGTCGCCGGAACGCAAGAAGGGCGCACCGTGGTGCGCCCTTCGGGGGAGGCCGGGTGCAGGCTGCTTACTTGCTCTTGATCATCGTGCCGACGCCGTGGTCGGTGAGGATCTCGAGGAGCAGGCAGTGTTCGACCCGGCCGTCGATGATGTGCACGCTCTTCACGCCGTTGCGGGCGGCGTCGAGGGCCGAGCCGATCTTGGGCAGCATGCCGCCGGAGAGGGTGCCGTCGGCGACCAGGTTGTCGATGTCGCGGGGCGTGAGGCCGGTGAGCAGATTGCCCTCCTTGTCGAGCACGCCCGGGGTGTTGGTGAGGAGCACCAGCTTCTCGGCCTTGAGGATCTCGGCGAGCTTGCCGGCCACCACGTCGGCGTTGATGTTGTAGCTCTCGCCGTCCTCGCCCACGCCGATCGGGGCGATCACCGGGATGAAGTCGCCCTGGTCGAGGAAGGAGATCAGGCTCGGGTCGATCTGGGTGATGTCGCCCACCTGGCCGATGTCGATCAGGTCGCCCGGGGTGTCCTTGTTCTCCATCATCAGCTTCTTGGCGCGGATGAAGTTGGAGTCCTTGCCGGTGAGGCCCACGGCCTTGCCGCCGGCCTGGTTGATGAGGCTGACGATCTCCTTGTTCACCTGGCCGCCGAGCACCATCTCGACGACTTCCATGGTCTCGGCGTCGGTTACGCGCATTCCCTGCACGAACTCGCCCTTCTTGCCGACGCGGGACAGCATGTTCTCGATCTGCGGGCCGCCGCCGTGGACGACCACCGGGTTGAAACCCACCAGCTTGAGCAGCACCACGTCGCGGGCGAAGCATTCCTTGAGGTGGGGGTCGGTCATGGCGTTGCCTCCGTACTTGATGACGAGGGTCTTGTCCTGGAAGCGCCGGATGTAGGGCAGGGCCTCGGCGATGATCGCGGCTTTCTGGGCCGGGGAAAGGCTGGAGGTGTCGATATGCTCGGTCATGGTCTCGTGCGGCACGGGGGGTGATTTACGGGTAGCCGCGATTGTAATCCCTGCGGAGGGGCTTGGCGTACCGTGTCGGTGGACGTGAAAAAGGGGCGGCGAGCCGGTGCTCCCGCCCCCGTGCAGGGGTGCTGCCGTGGCTTGCTGCTTATTCGATCACCAGGCGTTTCGCCTGGGGCGCGACCTTCTTGGGCAGGGTGAGTTCGAGCACGCCGTCGTTGAACCGGGCGCTCGCGCGGCCTTCGTCCACGTCCTGCCCGAGCTGGAAGCTGCGCGAAACCTGGCCGAAGTAGCGTTCGGTGCGCAGCACGCGTTCGCCTTCCTTCACTTCCTTGTCCTGCTTGCGCTCGGCGCTGATGGAAACCACCGGGCCGTCGATGTGCACGTGGATGTCTTCCTTCTTGATCCCCGGCAGTTCGGCATGCACCTGGTAGGCGTCCTCCTGCTCCTTCACGTCCACGCGCATCTGGGGCGCCTCGACGTTGGCTGCGGGCCCGCCACCATACTCGACCGGGCGGACGAAGAAGCCGCGGAAGAAGTCGTCAAGAGGGTCACGGCGAGTGATGTTGCTCATTCGTAAGTCTCCTTGTCTGGTCTCGGGATTGCGGGCGCTGCCCCGCTCTGATTCTTATATAGGGCCCGGCCTGGCGCACTTCAAGCCCCTCGCGCGGGGTAGACTCGGGTTTCGCAAACAGGGAGCCCAGGCATGCAGAAAGAGATCGACCAGGCACCGACGAACATCTGTCCGGCCTGCGGGGCGGGCTTCACCTGCGGCATGCAGGCAGGCCAGCCCGAGTGCTGGTGCGCCGCCTTTCCGCCGCTGCTGGCGGTGCCGTCGGCCGGGGCGGGCAGCTGCTATTGCCCGGCCTGCCTGGCGCAGATGATCGATACCCAGGCGGCGCGGCCGAAGCCCTAGCCGGCCTTGAAGCGCCGGGCGACGAGGTGGATGGCGTCGCGGTTGGTCCACGAGAACACCGCCTCCGCGGCCTCCTGCCAGGGGAGCCAGCGGGCTGCGGTGTGTTCGTCGGGGGCCAGCCGCACGGGCACGCTGGCGGGCAGGCACAGGCTGAAGACGTGCTCGGTGTTGTGGATCACGCCCGGGGCGTAGCGGCCACGCCAGCGCTGCATGATCGGGAAGCGGTTGCTGAGCTGCCAGTCGTGCAGCGCGTCGATGCCGGCCTCGATGCCGGTTTCCTCTGCGACCTCGCGCAGGGCGGTGGCGGGGAGGGCTTCATTGCCTTCGCGGCTGCCGGTCACCGATTGCCACAGCCCATTGCTTTCCGCTCGTTCGAGGATCAGCACCTCCAGCGCCGGGGTGTGGATCACCACCAGCACCGAGACGGGTTGCTTGAACGCCTGGCTCAAGCGAGCTCCTGCAGCCAGTCGAGACCGTCGGAGGCGGTGCCGACGAGGGTCCAGAACGGTACGCCGTCCTCGCGCCAGGTGTCGGCGGCGTCCTGGAAGATCGACAGGGCGGTGGCGAAGTCGGTGGGCGCGGCGCTGGCGAAAGCGTCGGCGTGCTCGAGCACGACCACGTAGCCGTCGGCGGCCATCCACGACAGGTCGGTGAGGCAGTCGGCGAGGGCGTCCCAGTTGTGGCCATACCAGTCGGGAAAGTCGAGGGCCTTGCCGATCGCCTCGAGAAAGGTTTCCTTGGTGGTGACCCGCGCGAGGTCGACCCGCTGCATGGAGTAGTCGAGGCTTTCGGCGGCTTCTTCGAGGGCGAGGTCGGCGGCAAAGGGCATGTGGTAGATCCCGGCCCGCTCGGCACGGGGCAACAGGGTGTGGTAGGCGGGGGCGTGCATGGTCAGTCCTGGATGCGCCGGAAGCTGCGGTAGTGGTCGTTGCTGTAGTAGTAGACCGAGGGTGGGTTGCCGCCGGTGACGATGCGCCGGGCGCCCCGATCCCGCGAGCCGGGGGTCGGGACGGTGTATTCGCGGTAGAAGCCGCGCCTGGCCTCGGGGAGCAGGTTCTCCCGGTTCTGGAAGGCGATGCCGTCGCGGCGGTAGGGGTAGGGCCCGCCCTGGCGGATCAGGGCGAGGGTCTCGCGGGCCTCGGGTGGCAGGCGGGATTCGGAGATGGCGGGGATGTCGCGGCTGCCCCAGTCCAGAAAGTCGCGCGCTTCGGCACCCGTGGCGGCAATGGCGAGCAGGACGGCAAGGAGCCGCAGGAAGCGTGGAAGCATGGCGTGCCCTCGGATAAACGGAATCCCGTGAGTTTAGCAGGCCGGGAAGCGGGCAATAGGCAACGGGAAGTGGGTAGTGGGCGCGTACCCTTGAGCCCGTGCCCCTAACTCCCCACTCCCCATTCAAGGCTGTATCCCGTATTTCTTCAGCAGATTGTAGTAATAGGTGGTGAGGGCCGGCAGGCGGGCGTTGCCCGGGTCTTGCGCGCGGGCGCGCTCCATCAGGCTGCGGGCCTGGTCGGCGAAGCGCTCGTTCCAGCCGCAGCTCTCGATGTGCTTGAGGAGCGCCAGGGTGGCGTTGAAGAGGACGTGGGTGTTGCCGGGCATCTTGCGCACGGCGGTGAGCATGAACTGCACGGCGCCGTCGAAGTCGCCGTCCTGGGCCTTGCGGGCGCCTTCGGCGACGAGGTCGCGGACCTCGGTGTTGATCTGCCCGGCCAGCTGCTCGCCGAGCTCGGCCTTGCCGGCCTCCCGCAGCATGTTCTTGGTGGTCGCGAGGGTGCGCTCGTCGGGGGCGTTGCGCATGATGTCGAGCACCACCTGGGCGCCTTCCCCGTCGAGCCGGGTGGCGAAGCAGGCCCGGGCGAGCTCGCCCTTCAGCTTGAGGGACAGGCTCTGGCCGCCGTCGGATTCGGAGATGAGGGTTTTGAGGGCCTCGCCGGCCCGCTCGGTTTCGCCCTTCTTGACATGCACCAGGGCGCTCGACAGCGCGGAGCACATGCGGGTCTTGTCGAGGCCCGCCATGGAGCGTTCGAGGTCGCGGATGGTGGCCTCGGCCTGGGCCGTGTCGCCGCGCCCGAGCTGGGCCTGGAGCAGGCGGACGTGGTCTTCGGGGTCGCGGAAGTCGGAATACTTGCCCTTGCGCACCACTTCGGTGAGCACCTTTTCGGCGGCTTCGTGGTCGCCGGTCTCTATGGAGAGCTCGCCCAGGCGGCGCAGGCGCCCGACCCGGTGGGGCGACAGGGCGGTGGCGTTGGCCAGCACGCTGCGGGCGGCTTCGAGCTCGCCGGCGGCCTCACGGGTGCGGGAGAGCCAGTCGTAGGCGTCCACATACAGCTCGTTCTCGCTGACCAGGGCCTGGAGCAGGTCTTCGGCCTCGGCGTAGCGGCGTTGCATGAACAGGGCCTTGGCCAGCCCGAGGCGGGCCCACGGCACGCTGCGGGTGGCCAGGATGCGCTCGTAGAGCTTCTGTGCGTCGTCGGCGTTGCCGCTGGCCACGTGCAGTTCGGCCCGCAGGCGCAGGAAGTCGAGCTGCCACTGGGGGTATTTTTCTTCGGCCTCGGCGCAGTAGGCGATCGCGTCGGGCACGTTGCCGAGCTCGATCAGGCGGTAGGCCGGCATGAAGGCTTCGCGCTTGACGAGGGCCCGCTCGATGCGCTCGTGCAGGGTGTCGGCGGCGAAGGGCTTCAGGATGTAGTCGTTGGGGGCGAGCTCGGCGGCGCTGACGACGCGTTCGTACTGGCGCTCGCCGGTGACCATGATGAAGAGGGTCGACAGCGGAATGATTGCATTGTGGCGCAGGTCTTCGAGCAGGTGCTGGCCGTCCTGGCCGTCGCCGATGTGGTACTCGCAGAGGATCAGGTCGTAGCGGGCATCGCGCAGCTTGCGCACGGCCACGCCGGCGGCCACGGCAAACTGGACCTTGGTGATGCCGGCCATGTTGAGCATGTTGCGGAGCTGGGTCCGCATGCCGGGGTTGGCTTCGACGATGAGGGCGGAGATGGTGCCGAGTTCGATCACGGTGGGCAGCGGGCGGGGCGCGGAATTGATGGTTTGGAACGGCCGTGCGCCTGGATTCTTGAGGCCCGCACAAAAAGAAAGCGGGCAAACGGCCTGGCCGTTCGCCCGCTTGGCAGTGCCGGAGGCCGGTGATCAGGCGGCCGGCGCTTCCGGCGCCTTCTGGCGCAGGCGGATGTGCAGCTCGCGCAGCTGCTTTTCGTCGACCGGCGACGGGGCGTCGGTGAGCAGGCACTGGGCGCGCTGGGTCTTGGGGAAGGCGATCACGTCGCGGATGGATTCGGCGCCGGTCATCATCGTGACGATGCGGTCGAGGCCGAAGGCCAGGCCGCCGTGCGGGGGCGCGCCGTACTTGAGGGCGTCGAGCAGGAAGCCGAACTTGGCCTGTTGCTCTTCCGGGCCGATGTTGAGAGCGGAGAAGACCTTTTCCTGCACCTCGGCGCGGTGGATACGCACCGAGCCGCCGCCGATTTCCCAGCCGTTGAGGGCCAGGTCGTAGGCCTTGGCGAGGCACTTGCCCGGGTCGGTGAAGAGCAGGTCCATGTGCTCGTCCTTCGGGCTGGTGAAGGGGTGGTGGCAGGCGGTCCAGCGCTTGTCTTCCTCGTCGTATTCGAACATCGGGAAGTCGACCACCCACAGGGGCTCCCAGGCCTTGCCGTTGACGTAGCCCTTCTCGTGGCCGAGCTTGGTGCGCAGGGCGCCGAGGGCGTCGTTGACGACCTTGGTCTTGTCGGCACCGAAGAAGATCAGGTCGCCGGACTGGGCGCCGGTGCGCTCGAGGATGGTGCGCAGGGCGGCTTCGTGGAGGTTCTTGACGATCGGCGACTGGAGGCCGGTTTCATTGACCTGGGTGACGTCGTTGACCTTGATGTAGGCCAGGCCGCGGGCGCCGTAGATGCCGACGAACTTGGTGTATTCGTCGATCTCGCCGCGGGACAGGCTGGCGCCGCCGGGCACGCGCATCGCGGCCACGCGGCCGCCGGAGGTGGCGGGGCCGCTGAAGACCTTGAAGGCCACGTCGGCGACGGCGTCGGTGACGTCGGTGAGCTCGAGGGTCACGCGCAGGTCGGGCTTGTCGGAGCCGAAGCGGCTCATGGCCTCGGCGTAGGTCATGCGCGGGAAGGGGTTGGGCAGCTCGACGGAGAGAACCTCGCTGAAGATCGAGCGGATCATCTCTTCCATCATCGCCGTGATCTCGGTCTCGGTGAGGAAGGAGGTCTCGATATCGACCTGGGTGAATTCGGGCTGGCGGTCGGCGCGCAGGTCTTCGTCGCGGAAGCACTTGACGATCTGGTAGTAGCGGTCGTAGCCGGCCACCATCAGCATCTGCTTGAAGAGCTGCGGCGACTGGGGCAGGGCGAAGAACTGGCCGTCGTGGACGCGGGAGGGCACCAGGTAGTCACGGGCGCCCTCGGGGGTGCTCTTGGTGAGCATCGGGGTTTCGATGTCGATGAAGCCGCGGGCATCGAGGAAGCGGCGGAAGGCCATCGCCGTCTTGTAGCGCAGCATCATGTTCTTCTGCATCTGGGGGCGACGCAGGTCGATGACGCGGTGGGTGAGGCGGGTGGTTTCGGAGAGGTTTTCCTCGTCGAGCTGGAACGGCGGCGTCGCGGAGGTGTTGAGCACCTCGATGTCGTGGCACAGGATCTCGATCTCCCCCGACACCAGGCCGGCGTTCTCGGTGCCGGTGGGGCGGCGGCGGACCTTGCCGGTGATCTTGAGGACGAACTCGTTGCGGACCGATTCGGCCACCTGGAACATCTCGGCCCGGTCGGGGTCGCAGACGACCTGGACGAGACCTTCCCGGTCGCGCAGGTCGATGAAGATCACGCCGCCGTGGTCGCGCCGGCGATGGACCCAGCCGCAGAGGGTGACGATCTGGTCGAGATAGGCGGCGGAGACGAGGCCGCAGTATTGAGTTCGCATGGTGGGGTCTTTATATCTGGAAAAAACGGAACGCACCTGACCGGCAGGCGCGTTTATCGATTCAGTAGGGCCGCGGTGGAGTGCAGGGCCCCGCCGGGAGGCGACGGCGGCGCGACCACGCCCATCGAGATGATGTACTTGAGGGCATCATCGACGCTCATGTCGAGCTCGATGGCGTCCTTGCGCGGCAGCATCAGGAAGAAGCCGGAGGTCGGGTTGGGCGTGGTGGGCACGTACACGCTGACGAAGTCGTCGCCGAGGTGGCGGGCGGCGTCGCCACCGGGCTTGCCGGTCTGGAAGGCGATGGTCCAGATGCCCTGGTGGGGGTACTGGATCAGCAGGGCCTTGCGGAAGGCCTGGCCGTTGCTGGAGAGCAGGGTATCGGACACCTGCTTCACGCTGTAATAGATCGACTTGACCACCGGGATGCGCGACAGCAGGCTCTCCCAGAAGCCCACCAGACGCTGGCCGACGAAGTTGGCGGCGGCGAGGCCGGTGAGGAGGATCAGCAGCAGCGTGACGAGGACCCCGATGCCCGGCAGGTGGAAACCCAGCAGGGCGTCGGGCCGGACTGCGGCCGGCGCGATCAGGAGGATCTGGTCGAGGGTATTGACGATCCAGGCCAGCACCATGAGGGTGATGACCAGCGGAATCCAGATCAGCAGTCCGGTGACGAAGTATTTTTTCATTCAGTGGTTTCGCGGGCGTCCCGGCTCAGTGGCACGCGCAACTGCCGCCGCAGGGCGTCGCGGCCGGGCTGTCGCTCTTGGGTGCCTCGGCCTTGGGGCTGGAGCCGCTGCCGCCCTTGAAGTCGGTGGCATACCAGCCACTGCCCTTCAGCTGGAAGCCGGCCGCCGAGAGCTGCTTGGAATAGGCTTCGGCACCGCAGGCGGGGCAGGTGGTGAGCGGGGCGTCGCTCATTTTCTGAAGGTGGTCTTTTTGATGGCCGCAGGCGCTGCAGCGATACTCGTAGATGGGCATGACGAGCTCCGGAAAGTCAGTTGGGCGAAGTTTAGCGCATCGCAACATCGGGCGAAACAGACCCGCGACAGCATAGATGGGGGCGGGCGCCGGTGTTTCAAGCCGCTGCCGGCCCGGGCCGTGGCGGCGAGCGCTTGGTCAAAGCAGGCCCAGGTAGGCCTCCGTCAGGGGTTTGCCCCAGTAGAGGGCGAGGAGCCCGGCGGCGGCGAGGTAGGGACCGAAGGGGATGGGTATCTCGCGGCCGTGCTTGCGCAGCACGATGAGCGCGATCCCGACCACGGCCCCCACCAGGGACGAGAGGAGGATCGTGAGCGGGAGGACCTGCCAGCCGAGCCATGCGCCGATGGCGGCGAGCAGCTTGAAGTCGCCGTAGCCCATGCCTTCCTTGCCGGTGGTCAGCTTGAACAGCCAGAACACCGACCACAGGGCCAGATAGCCCGCCGCGGCGCCAACCACGGCGCTGGAGAGGTCGGTGAAGGTGCCGCCGAGGTTGAGCAGCAGGCCCAGCCACAGGAGCGGCAGGGTGATGCTGTCGGGCAGTAGCTGGGTGTCGAGGTCGATGAAGCACAGCGCGATCATCGCCCACAGGAAGACCAGCGCGCCGGCGCCGGCCAGGCCGTAGCCGAAATGCAGCGCGGTGAAGCCGGACAGGGCCGCGCAGGCGATCTCGATCAGTGGGTAGCGCACGCTGATGGGGGCGCTGCAGTGGTGGCAGCGGCCGCGCAGCACGAGGTAGCTGACTACCGGGATGTTCTCGAGGGCGCCTATCGGGTGGCCGCAGTGGGGGCAGCGCGAGCGGGGCGTGGAGAGGTTGAAGACCGGGGCCGCTGCCGCGGGCTCCTCGCCGCGCAGGCTGGCAGCCTCGGCCTGCCATTCCCGCTCCATCATCACCGGCAGCCGATGGATGACCACGTTGAGGAAGCTGCCGATGAAGAGGCCCAGCAGGGTGCACAGGGCCGTGAAGACGAGAGGGTCCCTCAGGAGATCCATGATGCTTTGCGGGATGAGCCGCCGGCCTCAGCCGACGACGGCGCCGAGCTTGAAGATCGGCAGGTACATTGCGACGACGAGGCCGCCGATCACCGTGCCGAGGAAGACCATGATCACCGGCTCGAGAAGCTGGCTGAGGCCGGCGACGGCGTCGTCAACCTCGCGCTCGAAGAAGTCGGCGACCTTGCTGAGCATGGAGTCGAGCTGGCCGGATTCCTCGCCGATGGAGACCATCTGGATCACCATGGTGGGGAACACGAGGGAGTTCTGCATGGCCACGGTCAGGCTGGTGCCGGTGCTGACGTCGGACTGGATCTGCTTGGTTGCGTTCTTGTAGACCACGTTGCCGGAGGCGCCGCCCACCGAGTCGAGGGCCTCGACGAGGGGGACGCCAGCGGCGAACATGGTGGACAGGGTGCGCGTCCAGCGGGCGATGGTGGCCTTGCGGATGACCTCGCCGATCACCGGGATCTGCAGGGTGAGGCGGTCGACGGTGGCCTGCATCTGCACCGAATGCTTGTAGGCGTAGGAAATGCCTATGACCGCGCCGAAGATCAGGCCGAAGGCGAAGTACCAGTAGTCGACGAAGAAGTCGGAGATGCTGATGACCAGCATGGTCGGCGCCGGCAGGTCGGCGCCGAAGCTGGCGAACACCTTCTTGAACTCGGGAACGACGAACAGCATCATGACCGAGACCACGAGGGCCGCCACCACGACCACCGAGATCGGGTAGAAGAGGGCCGACTTGATCTTGCTCTTGATCGCCAGGATCTTTTCTTTGTAGGTGGCCAGTCGGTCGAGCAGGGAGTCGAGGATACCGGCCTGCTCGCCCGCTGCGACGAGGTTGCAGAACAGCGCGTCGAAGTGCTCCGGGTGGCGCCGGAAGGCCTGGGACAGGCTGCTGCCGGTCTCGACGTTGGCGCGCACGTCGTTGAGCAGGCGGGCCAGCGACGGGTTGCCACAGCCCTTGATGGCGATGTCGAAGGATTGCAGCAGCGGCACTCCGGAGCGCATCATCGTCGCCAGCTGGCGGGTGAACAGCGCGATGTCCTTGTCGTTGATCTTGCGCCCGCGGGCGAAGGCCTGCTTGCGGATCTTGTGGGCGAGGATCCCCTGGCGGCGCAGCACGGTCTGCACGACGGTTTCCGTCGTGGCGCGCATCTCGCCGCGGATGATCTTGCCGGTCTTGTCCTTGCCCTCCCAGACGAACAGGTGTTCGCGGACGACGTTGGCGCCGCGGGCGGGGGTTTTCTTGGTAGGTGCAGTGGCCATCGGTTGTTTCCGCGTGAAGCGATCACTCGTTGGTGCAGGCGAGGACTTCGGTCAGTGAGGTGACCCCCTGCTTCACCTTCAGCAGGCCGGACTGGCGCAGGTCCCGCACGCCTTCACGCTGGGCCTGGGCGGCGATGTCCATCGAGTTGCCGTTCGTCATGATTATACGTGCGATCTCCTCGGAAATCGGCATCACCTGGTAAATGCCCAGCCGCCCCTTGTAGCCGCTGCCCTTGCAGCGCTCGCAGCCCTTGGGGCCGTAGGGCTGCCAGCTGCCGTCGAGGTCCTCCTGGGCGAACCCGGCGGAGAGCAGCGCCTCGATGGGGATGTCCACCGGCTGCTTGCAGGTGCACAGGCGTCGGGCGAGGCGCTGGGCAGTGATCATGATCACCGAGGATGCGATGTTGAACGGCGCGACGCCCATGTTCTTTAGGCGTTCGAGCGTGGATGGGGCATCGTTGGTGTGCAGGGTGGACAGCACGAGGTGGCCCGTCTGGGCCGCCTTGACCGAGATCTCGGCGGTGTCGAGGTCGCGGATTTCGCCGACCATGATCACGTCCGGGTCCTGGCGCAGGAAGGCGCGCAGGGCGAAGGAGAAGGTCAGGCCGGCCTTCTCGTTGACGTTGACCTGGTTGATGCCGGGCAGGTTGATTTCGGCCGGGTCTTCGGCGGTGCTGATGTTGACGCCGGGCTTGTTGAGGATGTTGAGGCAGGTGTAGAGCGAGACGGTCTTGCCGCTACCGGTCGGGCCGGTGACGAGGATCATGCCGTAGGGGCGCCCGATGGCCTCCATCAGGGCGGCGCGCTGGTCGGGCTCGTAGCCGAGGGCGTCCACCCCGAGCATCGCGGAAGTGGGGTCGAGGATACGCATCACGATCTTCTCGCCGTGCAGCGTGGGGAGCGTCGACACCCGGAAGTCGATGGCCTTGTTCTTGGAGAGCACCAGCTTCATCCGGCCGTCCTGGGGGACGCGTTTCTCGGAGATGTCGAGGCGCGAGATGACCTTGATGCGGGCGGCGATCTTCTCCTTGAGGACCAGCGGCGGCTGGGCGATCTCGCGCAGGATGCCGTCGGTGCGGAAGCGGATGCGGTAGTACTTCTCGTAGGGCTCGAAGTGGATGTCCGAGGCGCCTTCGTTGATGGCGTCGATGAGCAGCTTCTGGATGAAGCGCACCACCGGCGCGTCCTCGACGTCGGAGGCGGTCTCGTCCTGCTGGGGCGTGTCGACGCCGCTCTCCTGGCCGAGGAGGTCCATGTCGAACTCTTCGCCGGTCAGCTCCTTGAGGGTGGTGCTGGCCGACTCGGAGAGCTGGTCGACGAGGGCGACGAGCTTGGGCGCCTCGACCACCACCGGGTCGACGGCGAGCCCGGTCTGGAAGCGGATCTCGTCGAGGATGCGCAGGTTGGACGGGTCGGCCAGCGCCAGGGTGAGCCGGTTGCCGCGCCGGCCCAGGGCCACCACCTGGTGCTTGATCATCAGCTTGCGGTCGATGGCGTCGACGGGCAGGTGCCCGACGTCGTAGGCCGCCAGGTCCATGATCGGCGAGCCGAAGGTCTGGCCGGCGAAGCGCGCCAGGTCGCCGGCGCTTATCAGCCCGCGCTTGATCAGCTCGATGAGGAAGTCGTTGGGGTTGGCGGACGACGACGAGCAGGCGAGGGCCTCGGCCTCGAGGATCCGGCCGTGCTGTACGAGGGCGCGAGCGAGCCCGCTCAGGGCAACTTGGGGTGGTGCTGACATGCCGGAGCGTCTAGGTGGGTGGTCTGCCTGAAATTTGCAGCGATCATGCCGCCGGGGGACGGGCTTGTAAACCCGCGCCACATTCTGTGTCTATTTGCCGTTTTGCGGGCGGAATATTCTCACGGTCTTGATGCGACGGTCCTCGGCCTGGACGACCTCGATGGGCACCCCGGCGATGCGCACAGACAGGCCGGATTCGGGTATGTCCTGGAGATGCTCGAGCACCAAGCCGTTGAGGGTTTTCGGCCCGTCCACCGGCAGGTTCAGGCCGAGCTTGCGGTTGAGGGCGCGCAGGTGCTGGCTGCCGTCGGCGATCACGCTGCCGTCCTCGCCCCAGCGCAGCCGCTCGCTGGCATCGGGGGCGCTGGTGGTGAACTTGCCGATGAGCTCCTCGATGATGTCCTCGAGGGTCACCAGGCCCAGCAGTTCGCCGTATTCGTCGACCACCAGGCCCAGGCGTTCGCGGTTCTCCTGGAAGAACTGGAGCTGGGAATACACCGGCGTGCTGGCCGGGATGAAGTAGGGGCGGGCCAGCATCTCGCGGATGTCGGCCACCGACAGGCGGTTCTCGAAGCTCTGGCCGAGCAGGCGGCGCACGTGGAGCACGCCGATCACCGCGTTCATCTCGCCGTCGAAGACCGGCAGCCGGGTGTGGTAGCAGGTGGACAGGTGGCCCTGGATGACTTCCATCGGCTCGGAGATGTCCACCGCCTCGATCTGGTGGCGGGGCGTCATCACGTCCTCGACGGTGATGTCCTCGAGCTCGAACAGGTTGACCAGGATGCTGCGGTGCTTGGGCGGGATGAAGGCACCGGACTCGAGCACCATCGTGCGCAGTTCTTCGGTCGAGAGGTCCTGGCTGCCGGCTCCGGCGTCACGCAGGCGCAGCAGGCCGAGGAGGCCGGCCACGAACAGGTTCACGAACCAGACGATGAAATAAAGGCCCTTCAGCAGCCCGGTCAGCGGGTAGCTGACGACGCAGGCCAGGCGGTTGGCATGGTTGGCGCCGATCACCTTGGGGGTGATCTCGGAGAACACCAGGATCAGGAAGGTGACGCCCAGCGTGCTCACGCCGAGCACCCACTCCTCGTTGCCGAAGAGCTGGATCGTGATCACGCTGACCAGGGTGGCCGCGGCGGCATTCACGAGGTTGTTGCACAGGAGGATGATGCCCAGCAGCTTGTCGGTCTGGTCGAGCAGCGCCAGGGCCAGCCGCGCCCCGCGGGAGCCCAGGCTGGCGGCCGAGCGGAGCCGGTAGCGGTTGGCCGCCATCATCGATGTCTCGGCCATCGAAAAGAAGCCCGACAGCGCGAGGAGCGTGACGAGGATCAGCGACTGGACGGAGAGGGGAATGCTTTCCAAGCGGGGTGCGGGACGGGGAAATTCAGCCGGAGCGTCGATTGAGTATTGGTTTCGGGGCCGGGCTTGTCAAGCCGCGCGGCCGAGCAGCACGTCGGCCACGAAACGGCTGCCCACGTAGGCCAGCATCAGCGCCACGAAGCCGGCCAGCGTCCAGTACTGGGCCTTGCGGCCCCGCCAGCCGCGGGTGTGGCGGCCCACCAGCAGGCTGCCGAAAAGCAGCCACGAGATGATGGCGAACACCGTTTTGTGGTCCAGGCGGAAGGCCTTGCCGAACAGGGCTTCGGAGAACAGCACGCCGGAGGCCACCGTGAGGGTGAGCAGCACGAAGGCGATGCCGATCAGGCGAAACAGCAGGGTTTCCATCGTGAGGAGCGGCGGCAGCGCCGCGAAGGCCCGGCTGAGGCGTGCCCCGTGGAGGCGCTTTTCGGCCACCGCCATCAGCACCGCGTGGAGGGCCGCCAGCGTGAACAGGCTGTAGGCCAGCATCGCGACCACGAAATGGGCCCGGAACAGGGCGCTGCCGGCATTGGCCAGCAGGTGCGGGTCGGGGAAGAAGGCCGGCAGCAGCGAGCAGGTGGCGGCGAAGGGCATTGCCAGCGTCTGCAGCCCCTCGAGGCGGGCGTAGAGGCTTTCTATCCAGTAGAACAGCATGGCCAGCCACATCATCAGCGAGAGGGCCAGGCTGAAGCCGAAGTGGATGCCCTCCGGCGAGAAGAACATGCTGTGCAGCGCAAAGCCGTGGGCGATCAGGGCCAGCAGCATCAGGGCGCGCTCCCACGGCCGCAGGCCGGGGCGGGACGACAGGGCCGGCGCGTGCCAGCGACTGTGCCAGAAACGCACGCCCAGTGCGGTGTAGAGGGTGGCGGGGAGCAGATGAAGTAGAATCGCAGGCATTTCGCAAGTTTACTCCAAGCCCTCGGCTACAGACCATCATGCTGGACAACCTCACTACGCGACTGGCCAAGGTCGTCAAGACCCTGCGCGGCCAGGCCCGCCTTACCGAAGACAACATCCAGGACGCCCTGCGGGAAGTCCGTATGGCCCTGCTGGAAGCCGACGTGGCCCTGCCGGTGGTCAAGGACTTCATCGCCCGGGTCAAGGAAAAGGCCGTCGGCACCGAAGTGCTGAGCTCCCTCACCCCCGGCCAGGCGCTGGTGGGGGTGGTGCACCGCGAGCTCACCGACCTCATGGGCGGTGCCCACGCCGGCCTCAACCTGGCCACCCAGCCCCCGGCGATCATCCTGATGGCCGGCCTGCAGGGCGCCGGCAAGACCACCACCACCGGCAAGCTCGCCAAGATGCTGTCCGAGCGGATGAAGAAGAAGGTGATGGTGGTGTCCACCGACGTCTATCGCCCGGCCGCCATCGCCCAGCTCCAGACCGTCGCCCAGCAGGCGGGGGTCGAGTTCTTCCCGTCCACGGCCGACCAGAAGCCGGTCGACATCGCCCTGGCGGCCGTCGACTACGCCCGCCGCCATTACATGGACGTGCTGCTCGTCGACACCGCCGGCCGGCTCGCCATCGACCAGGCGATGATGGAGGAGATCCAGGCCCTCCACGCCACGGTCAAGCCCATCGAGACGCTGTTCGTCGTCGACGCGATGCTCGGCCAGGACGCGGTCAACACCGCCCGCGCCTTCAATGACGCGCTGCCCCTCACCGGCGTGGTGCTCACCAAGCTCGACGGCGACGCCCGCGGCGGTGCGGCCCTGTCGGTGCGCCACGTTACCGGCAAGCCGCTCAAGTTTGCCGGCGTCGGCGAGAAGCTCGGCGGCCTCGAGGAGTTCCACCCCGAGCGGATGGCCAGCCGCATCCTCGGCATGGGCGACATCCTGTCGCTGGTCGAGGACGCGCGCCGCGGCGTCGACGAGGAGAAAGCCAAGGAGTTCGCCCAGAAGCTCAAGAGCGGCAAGGGCTTCGACCTCAACGACTTCAAGGACCAGCTCGGCCAGATGAAGAAGATGGGCGGCCTCAGCAGCCTCATGGACAAGCTGCCGGCCCAGTTTTCGCAGGCCGCCGGCCAGCTCCAGGGCGGCGTCGAAGAGAAAGCCGTCAAGCGCATCGAGGGCATCATCAACTCCATGACGCCTGTCGAGCGTGCCAAGCCGGAGCTCCTCAAGGCCTCGCGCAAGCGCCGCATCGCCGCCGGTGCCGGGGTGACGGTGCAGGAGGTCAACCGTCTGCTGAGCCAGTTCGAGCAGACCCAGAAGATGATGAAGCAGTTCTCGAAGGGTGGCATGCAGAAGATGATGCGTGCCATGAAGGGCATGATGCCGGGCGGCGGCCTGCGCTGAAGGTTCGCCCGTGGCCGCCCCGCAGCCGCAAGCTACCCCCGCCCCGCCGCCCGACGCCGGGCTCTGGCGGCTGGCCCTCGAGGCCTCCGGCGACGGCGTGTGGGACTGGCACATCGCCAGCGGCCACGAATACCGCTCGCCCCTGTGGGGTGCGATGCTCGGCTACTCGCCCGACGAAGCGGCAGGGCTCGAGTGGCGTCACCTGCTCCACCCCGAAGACCGCGACGAGGCCCTGCGCCGCCTCGAGGCCTGTCTGCACGGCGCCACGCCGGCCTACGAGGCGGAGTTCCGCCTGCTCGGCAAGGACGGCCGATACCGCTGGATCCAGGCCCGGGGCACGGTCTGTGAGCGCGACGCGGCCGGCGACCCCGTGCGTTTCGTCGGCACCCACCGGGACGTCAGCGTCGCGCACGCCGAAATAGAGAACCTGCGCAAGTCCGAGCGCCTGTGGCGCTTTGCCCTCGAAGGCCACGGCGATGCGCGCTGGGACTGGAGCATCGACGGCGGCGAGATCTACATCAGCCCGTCGTTCCGCAGCATCATCGGCCTGTGCGGCAACCGCCCGGTGCGCGGCAACGACATCTGGCCCGAGCGCCTGCACCCGGCCGATCTGCGCCGGGCGATGGCCGTCTTCGACGCCCACCTCCGCGGGCGCGAGCCGATTGCCGACGTCGAGTTCCGCCTGCGCTGCGAGGACGGCGCCTACCGCTGGGTGGCGGTGCGCGGCAAGGTGATGGAACGCAACGCGGCCGGCAAGGCGCTGCGCATGACCGGCACCGTGCGTGACGTGCACGACCGCCACCTGGCCGTCGAGCGCGAGAAGCGCCAGGCTCAGGAGCTGGCCCGCGCCGGCCGGCTCATCCACATGGGGGAGATGGCCACTGCGTTGGCCCACGAGCTCAACCAGCCGCTCACCGCGATCCGCAACTTCAGCGGCGTGGTGCTGCGCCGGCTGGACGCCGTGGGGCCGCTCGCCGACCCCCTGCGCGAGCCGCTCGAGATGATCGCGCAGCAGGCCCTGCGCGCCGGCGAAATCGTCCACCGGGTGCGCGGCTTCGTGCGCAAGGGCCGTCCTGTCACCGTGCCGGTGGCCATCGGGAGCGTCGTGCGCAGCGTCGTGCGCTTCATGCAGCCCGATCTCGGCGCCAGCAACGTCCGGGTCGTGGTGGATCTGGCGGAGGGTTTGCCGCGCGTGCTGGCCGACCGCGTGCAACTCGAGCAGGTGCTCGCCAACCTGATCCGCAACGCCATCGATGCCATGGCGGCGCTCGCCGGCGAGCGCGTCCTGCGGATCAGCGCTCGGCCCGGCGCCGACGGCTGCGTGGAGCTCGCCGTCGCCGACCAGGGCCCCGGGCTAGCCGAGGCCATCCGGGCCGACCCCTTCCTGCCCTTCGCCACAACGAAGCCCGATGGCGTGGGCCTCGGCCTACCGATCTGCCGCACGATCGTCGAGAATCATGGTGGGCGTTTGTGGGTCGAACACAGTAGTCCCGCTGGGACGACGTTCTGTTTTACGCTCCCGGCCCTCGCCGGATGAGGCTGTGCCGACAGCCGCCGGCAGGGGCGGGGTCGAGTCGGAAGGAGGCCTGAAATGGATGATCCACTGGTTTGCGTGGTTGATGACGATGATGCCGTCCGGCTCTCGATGAGCCTGCTCATCGAGACTCTGGGGTTGCCGGTGCAGAGCTTCTCGAGTGCCCTCGAGGTGCTCTCCGACGAGGAGGTGCTGCGCCAGGCCCACTGCCTGGTCCTCGATGTGCGCATGCCGGGGCTCAGCGGCGTGGGGCTGCAGGAGCGCCTCGGCCGCCTCGGCCATACGCTGCCCATCATTTTCGTCTCGGCTCATGGGGACGTGCCGATGGTTGCCCGCGCGATGCGCGAGGGAGCCTTCGATTTTCTCCAGAAGCCCTTCAACGAGCAGACGCTCCTCGATCGTGTCCAGGAAGCCGTCCAGTTTGCCGCCGCCCAGCGCGCGGCGCGGGCCCGCCTGGCCGAGATCCAGGCGCGCATCGACAGCCTCACCGCGCGCGAGTCCGACGTCATGGCCGGGATGGTCGCCGGACGGCTCAACAAGCAGATCGCCGAAGGCCTCGGCATCAGCATCAAGACCGTCGAGCAGCACCGCGCCCGGGTGATGGAGAAGCTGCAGGTCGATTCCCTCGCCGAACTCGTTCGGCTGGTCGTCGGCATGGGCGGGGCCGAGGCCTCGAAGAACGGGCAGTGAACAGGCTGGTGCGGCACCAGGTCGCGGCCTCGGCAGGTGCCTGTTCCGGGTTTTCCCGGATGGCCGGGGGGGAAAAGCCTGATTTGGCGATAAGGGTAAATTTGGCAAACTTCGTCTCGTTGTGCACCGCAACTCAGGTGTGTCGCCAGCCCGGCCAGGGCGCGGAAGCAAACCCATAGAGGTGGAGGAGACACCCCACCCGCGCACCGGCCGCCGGCTCATTAAATCGAGAGGAAGCAAGGAATGTCCGTCAAAGATTTCAGCCAGTTCGTCCAGTTCAACCCGGCCTTGTTCGATCATCTCGCCGAGCTCGGGCAGACCCTCGGCGCCCAACTCGAAAAGATCACCCGCCTGCAGTTCGACGCCGGCCTTGCCTCCACCCAGGAGGCGCTGGCCGCCTCCCGCGCCCTGCTCGAAGTGCGTGAGCCGTCCGCCCTGCTCCAATGGCAGGAGGCCCACGTGAAGCCGGGCTTCGAGCGCGCCGCTGCCAGCGCCCGCGAGCAGTACGAAGTGCTCGTCGAAACCCGTGACATCCTCGCTTCCGCCGTTCACCAGGCCGCCACCGACGCCACCCGCCAGATGCAGGCCAACATCGAGCGCCTGGCCGAAGGCGCGCCGGAAGGCCTGGGCCTGGTGTTCGACGCCTTCCGCAAGAGCCTCGACGCCCAGATCGCCGCGATGGACAACATGAACAAGGTCGGCGCCCAGATCCAGGACATCACCGACACCAATCTGCTCGCCATCAAGCGTGCGGTGGAGACCAGCGCTGTCACGCCCGCGGCCGCCAAGCGCAAGGCCGCCTGAGCGACCGCCACGAAGCACCAGGTTCGTATCAAGGGTTGGGGCCGCACCGGCAAGGGTGCGGCCCCTTTTTTACGTGTGGAGCCGTCGGCCAGGGCCGGTCGGAGCTGCTACCATCCGCCCCCATGCTGGAAGACGACGATCTGTACGCCCGCGCATACC
>JAEUNU010000004.1 GCA_016789125.1 Zoogloea sp.
GCCGGCAATGTGACTGGCGGCACCGTCCGCCTCGGCGCCGGCAGTGGTGTCGATCAGGCGGGCGCGGGCGTCGTCCGGGCGAGCAGCCTGCTGGTCGAGGCCGGCGCCGACAGCGCCTTGCTGAACGGCGGCAATGTCGTCGGCACCCTGGCGGCGCGCAGCGCGGGTGCCTTCGCGTACCGCAACGGCGGCGATCTGACGATCGGCCGCGTCGCTCGCGCGGGTGGCGGGGCGGTGGACGGCATCGGGGCGGGCGGCAAGGTCTTCGTCGATGTGCCCGCCGGCAACCTGAGCCTCACCCAGCCGGTGTCCGGCACCGGCGACGGCGCCGGGTCCAACGCCGTCGTCCTCAATGCCGGCCAGCGCTTCCACAATCAGGCCTCCCCGGGCAGCGCCGCGGTGGTGGCGAACAACGGCCGCTGGCTGATCTACGACGACAACCCGGGCTTCGCCGACAAGGACATGAACGGGCTGGCCCGCGACTTCCTGGTGCTCGCCTCGGGCTACGCGGTGTACGGCCCCGACAAGGTGACCCAGGCCGGCAACGGCTACATCACCACCGCCCGCTATCTGCCGCCGGAGCAGTTCGACCGCGTCAGCGGCGGTGCACCGGGCAGCGGCCCGCTGTTCAACAACCGCAACGTCTCGTCGGCCAGCCCGGACGGCGCCCCGCTGCACGACCCGGCGGCCTTCGTGCAGGTCAGCCCGCCCCTCGAGCCGGTCGGCACGCTCACGCCGCTTGGCCTTTTCGGGGCGACGCCGGGGGCCAGCGTGCGGCCGCTGATGGTGCCTATCCTGCTGTCGGCCGTGCGCAGCGCCCACTTCCAGACCTCGCTGGCCCAGATCGCCGGGCGCGGCGAGATCGAGGGTGTGACCCTCGCCAACGGCGATCCGCTGCCGGGCTGGATCAACTTCGACGCCGGCAGCCGGCGCATCTTCGGCACCCTGCCCGCCGATGCGCCCGGGCAGATTCCGCTGCTGGTGATCGTGCGCGACCCGGATGGCGCGGAGCGCCGCAAGGTGGACCTGCTGATGAAGGTCAGCATGGCCGAGTGATGATCCGCACGCGCCTCCTTGCCCTGGCGCTGGCCGGCCTTGCCGCGGCCGCGCCGGTGGCCGCGAGCACCGCAATGCCCGACCGCTGGGCGGCCGAGCCGCCGCGGGTGCGCTCACTCCTCGAGCGCGCCTGGGCGGCGGAGACCGGCAAGGGCAGTGAGCGCAACGAGCCGCTGGCCGTCGCGCTGTATTGCGAGGCGGCCCGCTACGGCAGCGCCGAAGCCCACTACCGCAACGGTCTGCTGCGCGCCCAGGGCGGGCGCAATGTGCGCGACGCGGGCCTGGCCAAGTCGTTTCTGGCTTTCGCCCACGAGCTCGGCCACCCCGCGGCCGGCGAGGCGCTGGCCCGCCATGCGCTGGGCGACGTCCCCCAGCAGATGCCGGCCTGCCTGAGCGACGAGCATTCCTATGAGCAGGTCGCCGTGGTCAGCGAGGACCGCTACGTCAAGAGCCTGCCGGCCCGGCGCCAGGACGTGGCGGCGCTGGTCGTGCGCCTGGCCCCCGAGTACGACGTGGACCCTCGCCTGGCCCGGGCCATCGCCGGGGTCGAGTCGAACTTCGACCGCCTCGCCCAGTCGCCCAAGAACGCCCGCGGGGTGATGCAGCTGATCCCCGAGACGGCGGCCCGCTTCAATGTCAGGAACCCCCTCGACGCCGAGGACAACATCCGCGGCGGGCTGGCCTACCTGCGCTGGCTGAGCCGCCACTTCAAGGGCGACGTGCTCCGCGTCGTCGCGGCCTACAACGCCGGCGAGGGCGCGGTACAGCGCCACGGCGGCGTGCCCCCTTACTTCGAGACGCGGGCCTACGTGTGGCGCGTGCTCACCATGGCCGGCATGGGGCATGCGCTCCCGGCGGGGCTCCGCAACTGAGGCGGCTGCGGCGCTTGCAGAGGGCCACCGGCGGGGGGCAGCAGTGCAGCCGGCGCCGCTGCGGTGTGCGCAAGACCACAAAACCCCGCGTGCTGCATCCGTGTGAACCGCATTCCGCGCGGGCCTTTGATCAAGCTCAGAAAGCTGCGTTGCTGCCCTGCAGCAAGCCGGATTTGGATGTACGCTAAGTGCCTCGTGCGCCTCACACAAGGATTCAAGCCATGGCCAAGACCATCGAGATCACCGAGCTGGCCCTGCGGGACGCCCACCAGAGCCTGCTGGCCACCCGCATGGCGCTGGAGGACATGCTGCCCGCCTGCGAGGACATCGACCAGGCCGGCTACTGGTCGGTGGAATGCTGGGGCGGCGCCACCTTCGACGCCTGCATCCGCTTCCTCAACGAAGACCCCTGGGAGCGCCTGCGCACCTTCCGCCGCCTGCTGCCCAACTCGCGCCTGCAGATGCTGCTGCGCGGGCAGAACCTGCTCGGCTACCGCCACTACGAAGACTCGGTAGTCGATCGTTTCGTCGACAAGGCCGCCGAGAACGGGATGGACGTGTTCCGCGTCTTCGACGCCCTCAACGACCTGCGCAACATCCGTCATTCGGTGCAGGCGGTGCGCCGCAACGGCAAGCACGCCCAGGGCACCATCTGCTACACCGTGAGCCCGCTGCACACCGTGCAGGGCTTCGTCGACATGGCCCGCGGACTGGTCGACATGGGCTGCGACTCCTTGTGCATCAAGGACATGGCGGCGCTGCTCAAGCCGCAGCCGGCCTACGACATCGTGCGGGGCATCAAGGAGGCCTGCGGCGAGGCGCTGCGGGTGCACGTGCACACCCACGCCACCACCGGCGTGACCTTGGTCAGCCTGATGAAGGCCATCGAGGCCGGTGCCGACTGCGTTGACACCGCCATCAGCTCGCTGAGCCTCGGCCCGGGCCACAACCCCACCGAGAGCCTGGTCGAGATGCTCGAAGGCACCGGCTTCGAAACCCGCGTCGACAAGGCGCGCCTGCACCGCATCAAGGACCACTTCGAGGCGGTGCGGCCGCGCTACCGGGAGTTCATGTCCAACATCATCGGCGTCGACACCGACATCTTCGACAGCCAGATCCCGGGCGGGATGATCTCCAACATGGAGAGCCAGCTCAAGCAGCAGAAGGCCGCCCACCGCCTCAAGGAGGTGCTGGCCGAGGTGCCCAACGTGCGCCGCGACGCGGGCTACCCGCCGCTGGTCACGCCGTCGAGCCAGATCGTCGGCACCCAGGCCGTCTTCAACGTGATGATGGGCCGCTACAAGGCGATGTCCGGCGAGTTCGCCGACCTCATGCTCGGCTACTACGGCAGCACCATCGGCGAGCGCGACCCGGCGGTGATGGCGCTGGCCACCCAGCAGAGCGGCAAGGCGCCCATCACCGAACGTCCGGCCGACCTGCTGGAGCCCGAATGGCAGGCCCTGCGCGACACCGCGGTGGCGCTGCCGGGCTGCGACGGCAGCGACGAGGATGTGCTCACCTACGCGATGTTCCCCCAGGTGGGCACCAAGTTCTTCGAGACCCGCGCCGCCGGGCCGCGCAACCTCGGCCACGCCCCCGATACCGACGCCAGCCAGCCGGCCGTGCCGCCGGTGGACCGGCGCAAGGGGCCGGTGCGCAGCGAGGTGGTCTACGAGGTCAAGCTCAATGGCCGTTCCCACCGCGTGTCGGTGGCGCCGGCAGATTAACGAGGATGCAGCGATGAGCACCATGCAGGATCTGATCGACGACTTGCGCCGCCGCCAGGAGCAGGCATTCCTGGGCGGTGGCGCCGCGCGTCAGGACAAACAGCGGGAGGGCGGCAAGCTCACCGCCCGGGAGCGGGTGGCGGCCCTCGTCGATGAAGGCAGCTTCGAGGAGATCGGCCTGTTCGCCACCCACCGCGCTACGCTGTTCGGGATGGAGGGCAAGAGCCTGCCCGCCGACGGGGTGGTCACCGGGGCCGGATCGATCGGCGGCCGGCTGGTGCACCTGGCCAGCCAGGATTTCACCGTGGCCGGCGGCTCGGCGGGCGAGGTGCATTCGATCAAGGTCGCCGAGATCATGCACCAGTCCCTCAAGACCGGTTCGCCCTTTGTGTTCATCAACGATTCGGGCGGCGCGCGGGTGCAGGAGGGCGTCGACTCGCTGTCGGGCTACGGCAAGGTCTTCAACGCCAACGTGCTCCTGTCGGGCGCGGTGCCGCAGATCTCGCTGATCTGCGGGCCCTGCGCGGGGGGCGCCGCCTACAGCCCGGCGCTCACCGATTTCATCATCCAGACCCGCCAGGCCCAGCTCTTCATCACCGGGCCGCAGGTCATCAAGCAGGTCACCGGCGAATCGGTGACCGCCGAGCAGCTGGGCGGGCCGGACGCGCACATGATCCACTCCGGGGTGATCCACTTCATCGCCGAGGACGACCGCCACGCCATTCTGCTGTGCCAGAAGCTGCTCAGTTTCCTGCCCGCCAACAATCTCGAAGACCCGCCGCAGGTCGAGGGCGACTGCACCGTCGACCCCAACCCGCTGCTCGAAACCCTGGTGCCGGTCGACACCAAGCAGGCCTACGACGTGCTCAAGGTGATCGCTGCGGTGGTGGATTTCGGCGACTTCCTCGAAGTCCAGGCCGGCCACGCCCGCAACATCGTGGTCGGCTTCGGGCGCATCGGCGGCAACAGCGTCGGCATCGTCGCCAACCAGCCTTCGGTGCAGGCCGGCGTGCTCGACATCGACGCCTCCAACAAGGCCTCGCGCTTCATTCGCTTCTGCAACGCCTTCAACATCCCGGTCGTCACCTTCGTCGACGTGCCGGGCTTCCTGCCGGGCGTCAGGCAGGAATACGGCGGCATCATCCGCCACGGCGCCAAGCTGCTTTTCGCCTACGCCTCGGCGACGGTGCCCAAGATCACCGTGATCCTCCGGAAGAGCTACGGCGGCGCCTACCTGGCCATGTGCGGCAAGGATCTCGGCGCCGACCGGGTGTTCGCCTGGCCGACCGCCGAGGTGGCGGTGATGGGCGCCGAAGGGGCCGCCGAGATCGTCTTCCGCAAGGAGATCGAGGAGGCCGACAAGCCCGAGGAGAAACGTCAGGAGCTCATCGCCCAGTACCGCGAGGCCTTCTCCAACCCCTACGTGGCGGCCGAGCACCGGCTGGTGGACGCGGTCATCGAGCCCGCGCTGACCCGCCGCCACGTGGCCCAGGCCCTCGAATACCTGCGTATCAAGCGCCAGCCGCGGCCCCACAAGAAGCACGGCCTGATGCCGCTCTAGGAGACCCGCGATGGAAAACCACGACCCGAAGGCCGACGGCGAGCTCCTCGCCACCCTGCAGGCGCTGCGCGACGAGGTGCGCGGCCTGGCTGGCCGGGTGGCCGAACTCGAAGGCTGCCTCGCCGCGGCGGGCATCCGGCCGCCGCTGGCCGCGCCGGCTGCCGTCGAGCCCCTGGCGGCGGCTGCTCCGCCTGGCGAAATCACCGAAGACGAACTCCTCGCCATCTCGGCGGCGGTGGCCGCCTACCTGGGCGTGCGCGCCCACATCCGCCAGGTGCGCCTGATCCAGTCCACCACCTGGGGCCAGATCGGGCGGCTCAACGTGCATGCCTCCCACCAAAGACGCCACTGATACGCCACTGACAGGACATCACCGTGAAGCTCAACATCACCATCGACGGCAAGACTTACGAAGTGGACGTGGAGGTGGCCGAGGCCGACCACGCCGGCCTGCCGCCGGCCTACCCGATCGGATCGGCGCGGCTCGCCGGTAGCGTCGTCGGCAGCCCGGCGCCGGCCGCCGTGCCCAGCCACGGGCCGGTGGAGAACGAAGCCAAAGTGTGCCGCAGCCCGGTCTCGGGCATCGTCGTCAAGCTCATCGCCCAGCCCGGCCAGAGCCTCCAGGTGGGCGACAGCCTGATGGTGCTGGAGGCCATGAAGATGGAGACCAACATCACCGCGCCGGTGGCTGGCAAGGTGGCCGCGATCCGGGTCAAGGCCGGCGACACGGTACAGGCCGACGAGGTGGTGGTGGAGTTCGAGTAGCCCCGCAGCCGGCTGGCGTACCGGGCTGCGCGTGCTAGCATGAAATTGAACCCCGGAGCCGCGTGCCCGGGGCTTGCCATGTGACGACTGCCGGGGCTGCGCCCTCGCGGCCCTCGGCCCCAGACCCGAGGAGCCCATCATGCCCAGCGCCGCATTCGAAGCCTCCCTGCCTTTCGTGTTGCGCTGGGAGGGGGGCTTCGTGGATCACCCCAACGACCCCGGCGGACGTACCAACAAGGGCGTCACCCAGAAGGTCTACGACGCCTGGCGTCGGCGGCAGGGCCTGCCGGTGCGCGACGTCAAGCGCCTCGAAGACGCCGAGTTGCACCGCATCTACGAAGCCGGCTACTGGCTTCCGCCCCGTTGCGACCGGCTGGCGCGTCGGCTCGACCTCGTGCATTTCGACACCGCCGTCAATATGGGCCCCGGGCGCGCCGTGCGCTTCCTGCAGAAGGCCGCCGGTTGCGGGGTGGATGGCGACTTCGGCAGCCAGACCGAAAAGGCCGTGCAGGCCTGTGAACTGGGCGATCTGATCGCCGGCTACTGCGCCACCCGCGAGGCCTATTACCGCGAGCTCGTGCGCCGCAACGCCAGCCTGGGGGTCTTCCTGAAGGGCTGGCTGAACCGCCTCGACGCCCTGCGCCATGAGATCGGGCTGCCCGGCTTCGAGGCCAGGCCCCGGGGCGGGGTGGATGAGGCTGGCGCCCGGCGCATCCCCGACATCGGGGAGGACGCCGCCTACGATTTCTGAACGCCGGGCCGGGGCCGCGCAGCGCGGCCCGCCGGTCGGGTCAGAAGTTGCCGTACTCCCGGCACCAGCCGATCAGCGCCCGGGTGGACGGGTCGAGCCCCTCGGTGCCAACCTCGCCGCACAGGGCCGGCAGCAGCCGCCCGGCGAGCTGCTTGCCGAGTTCGACGCCCCACTGGTCAAAGGAGTTGATCCCCCACACCACGCCCTGCACGAACACCTTGTGCTCGTAGAGCGCCAGCAGCATGCCCAGGTGGTAGGGGCTGAGGCGCGGCAGGAGGATGGTTGTGGACGGCTGGTTGCCGGCGAATACCTTGTGGGGCAGCAGCGCAGCGATCTTGTCGGCGGGCACGCCGGCGGCCTGAAGCTCGCTGCGGGCCTCGGCCTCGGTCTTGCCGAAGGCCAGCGCCGCGCTCTGGGCCAGGAAGTTGGCCATCAGCGGCGCCTGGTGGCCGGGCAGCGGGTAGTCGCTGTGGGCGCTGGCGATGAAGTCGCTGGGCACCAGCCAGCCGCCCTGGTGGAGCAGCTGGAAGAAGGCGTGCTGGCCGTTGGAGCCGATCTCGCCCCACACGATGGGGTTGGCGTGGCAGCTGAGGGGCAGGCCGTCGCGGCCGACCGTCTTGCCGTTGGACTCCATCTCGAGCTGCTGCAGGAAGGACGGCAGGAAGCGCAGCGCCTCGTTGTAGGGCAGCACGGCGCAGGTTTCGGCGCCGAGGAAGTTGGTGTTCCAGATGCCGATCATCGCCATCAGCACCGGCAGGTTGCGCTCGAGGGGGGCGTGGCGGAAATGGTTGTCCATTGCCTGGGCGCCGGCCAGCAGGCGCTCGAAGCCGGTCATGCCGATGGCCAGCGCGATCGGCAGGCCCACCGCCGACCACAGCGAATAACGCCCGCCGACCCAGTCCCACAGGCGGAAGATGTTTTCGGGCGGTAGCCCGAACTCGCGCACCTTGTCGACGGCCGAGCTCACCGCCACGAAGTGCAGGGGCAGGGCCCGCGCCGCCTGCTCGCCGGCCGCGGCGCACAGCCACTGGCGCGCGGTGCAGGCGTTGAGCATGGTTTCCTGGGTGGTGAAGGTCTTGCTGGCGACGATGAACAGCGTGGAGCGCGGGTCGAGGTTGTCGAGCAGAGGCGCCAGGTGGGCGCTGTCGAGGTTCGACACAAAGTGCATGCGCAGCCCGGCCCGCTGGTAGGACGACAGGGCGCGGACGACCATCTTGGGGCCGAGGTCGGAGCCGCCGATGCCGATGTTCACCACGTCGCGGATGGCCTCGCCGGAGAAACCACGCCACAGCCCGCCCCGCAGCCGCTCGGAGAAGGCCCGCATCTGCGCCCGCACGTCGCGGACTTCGGGCATCACGTCGTGTTCGGCGGAAGGGAAGGGGGTGAGCTTGAGGTGGCGCAGGGCCGGATGCAGCACCGCCCGGTTCTCGCTGGTGTTGATGGGCTCGCCGGCAAACAGGCGCTCGCGCCACCTGACGAGGTCGGCCGAGCGGGCCAGGTCGACCAGCAGGTCGAGGGTGCGGGCATCGATGCGCTGCTTGGAAAAATCCGCCAGCAGGCCGTCTACGCTCAGGGAGAAGTTGGCGAAGCGGTCGGGGTCTTCGGCGAAGAGGTCGCGCAGGTGGAGGGAGGAGAGTTCCTCCCGCCGGGCGGTGAGTTCCTGCCAGGCGGCGCTTTGGGTGATCGGCATGGCTGTAACATCCATTTTCAATAGGCGTCGAATCTGGTGCGATTGTACACGGCCGCGGGGCCCGAGGCGCCGGCGGGCTCAGGCCGGCCTGGCCGGCGGGGTGTTCCAGATCGTGCGGGCGTATTCGAGGATGGTGCGGTCCGACGAGAACTCGCCCATGCCGGCCACGTTGAGCAGGGCGCGCCGGCTCCATTCGGCAGGCTGGCGGAAGACCGCGTCGACTTCGTGCTGGGTGGCCACGTAGCTGGCGTAGTCGGCCAGCAGCAGGTAGTGGTCGCCCTGGTTCACCAGGGCGTCGTAGATGTTGCGGTAGCGGTCCGGCTGCTGGGGGCTGAAGAGGCCATCGCGGATGGCGTCGAGAGCGGCCTTCAGCTGTGGGTCGGCCTCGTAGATGGCCCGCGGGCGATAGGCGCCGGCGCGGATCTCGGCGACCTGGTCGGTGGTGTTGCCGAAGATGAAGATGTTGTCGGCGCCGACCTGCTCGCGGATCTCGACGTTGGCGCCGTCGAGGGTGCCGATGGTGAGGGCGCCGTTGAGGGCCAGCTTCATGTTGCCGGTACCGGAGGCCTCGGTACCGGCGGTGGAGATCTGCTCGGAGAGGTCGGCGGCCGGGATGATCAGCTCGGCCAGGCTCACCCGGTAGTTGGGGATGAACACCACCTTCAGGCGATCGCCGATGCGCGGGTCGTTGTTGACCGTGGCGGCCACGTCGTTGATGAGGCGGATCACCAGCTTGGCGAAATAGTAGGCCGAGGCCGACTTGCCGGCGAAGATCACCACGCGCGGCACCCAGTCGGCGTCGGGCTCGGCCAGGATGGCCTGGTAGCGGGTGACCACGTGCAGCACGTTGAGGAGCTGGCGCTTGTATTCGTGCATGCGCTTGACGTGCACGTCGAACATGGCGTCGGGGTTGAGCGTGATGCACAGCTGCTTCTGCACGTAGGCGGCCAGGCGTTCCTTGTTGGCGCGCTTGATGGCGCGGAAGCTGGCCATGAAGCAGCTGTCGTGCTCGTAGTCGCGCAGGCCGTGGAGCAGCTCGAGCTGGCGTCGCCAGTCGGGGCCGAGGCGCTCGTCGATCAGTGCGGCGAGGCCGGGGTTGGCCTGGGCCAGCCAGCGCCGCGGGGTGACGCCGTTGGTCTTGTTGTTGAAGCGCTCGGGCCACAGGCGGGCGAAGTCGCGGAAGATGGAGGTCTTCATCAGCTCCGAGTGCAGCGCCGAGACGCCATTGACCGAATGGGAGGCGACCACCGCGAGGTAGGCCATGCGCACGTAGCGCTCGCCGGATTCGTCCACCAGCGAGACGCGGCGCATGAGGTCGGTGTCGTGGCCGTGCCTGGCTGCGATGCTCTCGAGGAAGTCGGCGTTGATGTCGAAGATGATGCGCAGGTGGCGCGGCAGCACCCGGCCGAGCATCGACACCGGCCAGGTTTCGAGGGCCTCCTGCATCAGGGTGTGGTTGGTGTACGAGAACACCCGCTGGCACAGGCTCCAGGCGTGCTTCCAGGCAAGCTTGTGCTCGTCCACCAGCAGGCGCATGAGTTCGGGTATCGCCAGCACCGGGTGGGTGTCGTTGAGGTGGATGCTGACCTTGTCGGGCAGGGCGTCGAAATCCTGGTGGTTCACCTGGTAGCGGCGGACGATATCCTGGAGGCTGGCCGAGACGAAGAAGTATTCCTGGCGCAGGCGGAGCTCCCGCCCGTGGAGGGTGGAGTCGTCGGGGTAGAGCACCCGGGAGACGTTCTCGGAGTAGTTCTTGGATTCAACGGCGCCGAAGTAATTGCCCTGGTTGAAGGCCGACAGGTTGATTTCTTCGGTGGCCTTCGCCGACCACAGGCGCAGGGTGTTGGTGACCTTGGTGCCGTAGCCCGGGATGATCTGGTCGTAGGCCATCGCCAGCACGTCTTCGGTGTCGACCCAGCGCACCGTGTTGCCTTCCTCCTCGAGGCGGCCGCCGTAGCGCACCAGCACGCGGATCTCGGGGCGCTGGAATTCCCAGGGGTTGCCGTGGGTCATCCAGTAGTCGGGCACCTCCACCTGCTGGCCGTCGACGATGCACTGCCGGAACATGCCGTAGTCGTAGCGGATGCCGTAGCCGAAGCCCGGGATGCCCTGGGTCGCCATGGAGTCGAGGAAGCACGCCGCCAGCCGGCCCAGGCCGCCATTGCCGAGGGCCGCGTCGGGCTCGAGGTTGAGCAGCTCGTCGAGGTCCACGTCCAGCTCGCGCAGGGCCTGGCGCACGGTGGGCATGAGGTCGAGGGCCAGCATCGCGTTGCTGAAGGTGCGGCCGATGAGGAACTCCATCGACAGGTAGAACACCCGCTTCACGTCCTGCTCGTAGTCGCTGCCGATGGTCTCCATCCAGCGCCCGACCAGGTGGTCGCGCACCGCGTAGGAAACGGCGTGCAGCCAGTCTTCGTTGCGGGCGGAGCTGGGGTTCTTGGCGATCTGGTAGACGAGCTTGTTGCAGATGGCACGCTTCAGCGCCGAGACGTCGTGCAGCAGGTGGTCGTACTGGCGGGAGAACTGCTTCAGGTCCATGGTCGATCGGGCGCGGCGGTGAGCGGCTTAGTGGGTGGAGTGGAGGGCGGAGTGGGGCGCGAGTATGCCGTAAAGCGCCAGGTAGCGGGACGCGGCGGCGTCCCAGCCGAAGTGCTGGCGCATGCCCCGCAGGCGCACCTGTTTCCAGTCGGTGGGGCGGCGGTGGAGGGCCAGGGCGCGGGCGATGGCGCCTGCGAGCGCCTCGCCGGTAAAGGGCTCGAAGACAAAGCCGGTGGCGCTGGTGTCGAGGGTCTCGAGGCGTGCGTCGGCCACCGTGTCGGCCAGCCCGCCGACCCGGCGCACCAGGGGCAGCGCGCCATAGGCGAGGCCGTACATCTGGGTGAGCCCGCAGGGCTCGTAGTGGGACGGCACCATGATCACGTCGCTGGCGGCGATCAGCCGGTGGGCGAAGGGCTCGTCGTAGCCGATGCGCACGGCCACCGCGGCGGGGCTGGCCTCCGCGGCGGCGCGGAAGGCCGCCTCGAGGCCCACGTCGCCGCTGCCCAGCAGCGCAAACTGCGCGCCTTGCGCGACCAGCCCGGGCAGCGCCTCGAGCACGAGGTGCAGGCCCTTTTGTTCGGTCAGCCGGCTGACGACGCAGAACAGCGGCGCGCCGGCCGCGCGCTTGAGGCCGAGCTCCCGCTGCAGCGCCGACTTGCAGCGAGCCTTGCCGGCCGGGTCGTCGGCGCTGAACGGGGCGGGCAGCAGCGGGTCGGCAGCCGGGTTCCAGACCGCCGCGTCGACACCATTGAGGATGCCCTCGAGCTCATGGGCGCGGCTGCGCAGTAGGCCGTCGAGACCGCAGCCCTGCTCGGGGGACTGGATCTCGCGGGCGTAGCTGGGGCTCACGGTGCTGATCCGGTCGGCGTAGTACAGCCCGGCCTTCATGAAGTTGAGGCGGCCGTGGAACTCGACGCCGTGCATCGCGAAGTAATGCTCAGGCAGGCCCAGCCCGGCGAAATGCGCGGCGTCGAAGCTGCCCTGATAGGCCAGGTTGTGAACGGTGAACAGGCTGGGCGGCAGCGCCTGCCCGCGCTGCTCGGCTTCGGCGCGCAGGTAGGCCGGGGCGAGGCCGGCGTGCCAGTCGTGGCCGTGCACCACATCGGGCACCCAGCCGGCGTCGAGCCCGCCGGCCAGCTGGGCGGCGGTCCAGCCGAGCAGGGCGAAGCGGAGGTGGTTGTCGGGGTAGGGTTGATGGTGGGCGTCGGCGTAGGGGCCGCCGTCACGGGTGTAGAAGGCCGAGGCGTCGATCACGTAAGCCTCGACGCCACAGGCGGGCAGCCGGCCGAGGAGCAGGCGGGCGCCGGCGTCGGCCATTGCCCCGGGGGGCGCCAGGCGGGCGAGCTCGGTGCCGCCCTCGAAGCCGGCGAGGATCGCCGGGAAGCCGGGCAGCAGCACGCGCACCTCGGCCCCCTGGGCGGCGAGGGCCGTCGGCAGCGCGCCGGCCACGTCGGCGAGGCCGCCGGTCTT
>JAEUNU010000049.1 GCA_016789125.1 Zoogloea sp.
GACGCCGACGGCAAGCCGCTCACCCGCCGTGCCGATCGCACTGCAGCCCTCGTCAAGGGCTGGCAGGACGCCCTGCTCACCCTCCCCGAGGCCCAGCGCAAGACGGCCCTCAAGCGCGTCATCAGCAGCACCGGCGACAACCCCGACAAGCTCGTCGAGCTCACCGCCCTCATCAACGCCCAGGCAGAAGCCGGCGGGCCCGAGCTGCACCTCGACAAGCCAAACGAGTGGATCAATACCGACGCCCGCCTCGGCAACACCGGCTCGGCCAGCTGGTTCATGAACATGGCCCTCGGCGTGATGGGCAGCTATATCGACGGTGGCGTCAGCGCCGCCATCAACCTGCGCAACGACCGCGAAGCCAGCCTGATCTTCATCAGCCCGCCGCCCCCCGAGAAGATCAAGGCCCAGGGCGCGGCGATCTTCAAGAACCAGGTGACGCCCGCCATCGATCCGGCCAACTACCGGCAGCAGTAGCACTGCAAGACAACGGAGGCACCATGAGCAAAGCCGTCATCCGCCTCGGCGACGCCACCGACCACGGCGGTGTTGTCGTCTCGGTCTCTGCCACCCACCACACCCTGGACGGCATCCCCGTGGCGCGGGTGGGCGACCGCTGCAGCTGCCCCCGGCGCGGGCATAACAACTGCGTCATCGTCGAAGGCGACCCTGGCTACACCGTCGACGGCGTGCCCGTTGCCTTCGAAGGGCACAAGACCTCCTGCGGCGCGCGGCTGCTGGCGTCGGCACGGACCCTGGGCAAGAGCTGAACGCCATGGTCGAAACCCACGCGCATCCCCCCCGAAAGCAGCCTTTCGTAAGCTACACTTGCCCATCGATGACGCCCGCCCGGGCCCGGCTCGAACGGCGGACCAGGGCAGGCGGACATCGAAGGCCCTCATGCTGGCCCACCGGCGGCACCTGCGGCACTACGAAGCCACCATTACAAGAAACAGGGGAGACGCCCTTGCTTGGATGCCTGCGCACGCTGCTCATCGCGTCGATGGCCCTCGCCGCAAGCACCGCGGCAGCCATCGACCCCATCCGTGTCGGCGTCTCCGGCCCCTTCACCGGCGGATCGAGCCCAATGGGCATCGCGATGCGCGACGGCATCCGACTCGCAGCCCAGGAGATCAACGACGAGGGCGGGATTCTCGGGCGGCCCGTGCAGCTCGTCGAGCGGGACGACGAGGCGCGGCCCGAACGCGGCGCCGTCGTGGTGCAGGAACTCATCAACCGCGAGAAGATCGTCGCCGGCCTCGGCATCGTGAACACCGGCGTGGCCCTCGCCAGCCAGCGCTTCTACCAGCAGGCGCGCATCCCGATGATCACCTCGGTGGCCACCGGCTCGGTGGTCACCAAACAGTTCCTGCCGCCCCAATACGCCGACAACTACATCTTCCGCGTCTCCGCCCCGGACACCGTCCAGGCCGCGATGATCATCGAAGAGGCTGTAGTGCGCCGGCAGTTCCGCAAGCTGGCGGTCTTCCACGACAGCACCAACTACGGCCAGCTCGGCCGCGAAGACCTCGAGCGTGCCCTCGAGCGTCACGGCCTCAAGCCGGTGGCCGTCGAGCGCTTCAACATCGGCGACGTGGACATGACGCCCCAGCTCACCCGAGCCCGCAGCGCCGGGGCCGAAGTCATCCTCACCTACGGCCTCGGGCCCGAACTCGCGCACCTCGCCAACAACCTCGTCAGGCTCGACTGGAAAGTGCCGCTGGTCGGCAGCTGGGCGCTCTCCATGTCCAACTTCATCGACAAGGCCGGCCCCAACGCCGAAGGCACCCGCATGCCGCAAACCTTCATCCAGGAAGGCGACACGCCGCGCCGCAAGGCCTTCATCGACAAATACCGCCGCGCCTGGGGCGTCGAGCGGATCCCCGTGCCCTCGGCCGCCGCCCAGGGCTACGACTCGATGCAGCTGCTCGCCGCCGCCATGCGCCAGGCCCGCAGCACCGACGGGCCGCGCCTGCGCGAAGCCCTCGAATCGCTCAAGGAGAAAGTCGAGGGCCTGGTGATGACCTATCACCACCCCTTCTCCAAGACCGACCACGAGACCATCGACAACACCCGCATCCTGGTCATCGGCGAGATACGCAACGCCCAGGTGGTCTTTGCCTACGACGAAGACCGGAAGCGGCACGCCCAGCACAAGTAAGAGCGCGACCTCGCCCGCCGTGCTGCCGCCCGGTCCGGTTCAAACTCGAGCACGCCACGGGGCGCGTCCATCTGCCTGCCATCCTCCGCCACGGCCTTCTCAGCATGTGCGGCCTGCGCGCCGCGAAACCCGCCACAGGCCGCAGTGCCTCATCGCCCTCTTCCATCAAAGCCGGTCATCCCGCACTCAACCCGGCACACAAAAAATATCGCCGAAAACCCGCTTCGCTTTATTGCACGATACGGTATTTGGTTTTATATTACGAAAAACGGGCCGTGATCCGGCTCACACTGGTTTGTAGCGAAAACCGGTTGCCGCTATCCTCGGTAACCACCCACAACCCGCAAGTCATGAGGGAGACAGAACATGGCCGCGAACACGCAGAATGCCCTGGCAGACACCGATGCCCAGGAAACCCAGGAGTGGCTGGACGCCCTGTCCAGCGTAGTCAATCAGGAAGGCACCGACCGTGCCCACTTCCTGATCGAAAAGCTGATTGAAGCGGGACGTGAGGAAGGCATAGACATTCCCTACTCCGCCAACACCCAGTACATCAACACCATTCCGGCCGACCGCCAGCCCCGCTACCCGGGCGACCCGGACATGGAGATCAAGCTCCACTCCTACATTCGCTGGAACGCGATGGCCATGGTCGTGCGGGCCAACAAGCACACCAACGTGGGCGGCCACATTGCCTCGTTCGCCTCCGCCGCCGCCCTCTACGACGTGGGCTTCTCGCACTTCTGGAAGAGCATCAACCACGACACCGGCGGTGACCTGATCTACTTCCAGGGCCACTCGGTGCCCGGCGTGTACTCCCGCGCCTACATGCTCGGCCGCCTCACCGACGAGCAGATGGACAACTTCCGCCAGGAGTCCGAAGGCCAGGGCATCTCGTCCTACCCGCACCCGTGGCTGATGCCCGACTTCTGGCAGTTCCCCACCGTCTCGATGGGCCTCGGCCCCCTGTGCGCGATCTACTCCGCGCGCTTCATGAAATACCTCGCCAGCCGCGGCCTCATCGACGCCGCCAAGGCCGAGCAGCGCAAGGTGTGGGCCTTCCTCGGCGACGGCGAGACCGACGAGGTCGAATCCCTCGGTGCCATCGGCATGGCCGGCCGCGAGAAGCTCGACAACCTGATCTTCGTCATCAACTGCAACCTGCAGCGCCTCGACGGCCCGGTGCGCGGCAACGGCAAGATCATCCAGGAGCTCGAAGCCGAATTCCGCGGCGCCGGCTGGAACGTCATCAAGCTGATCTGGGGCACCCACTGGGACGCGCTCTTCGCCCGCGACAAGAAGGGCATCATGAAGAAGCGCATGATGGAACTCTGCGACGGCGAATACCAAACCTTCAAGGCCAAGAACGGCGCCTACGTGCGCGAGCACTTCTTCAACACGCCCGAACTGCGTGCCCTGGTGGCCGACTGGACCGACGACGAGGTGTGGAACCTCAACCGCGGCGGCCACGACATCTTCAAGATCTTCACCGCCTACAACGCCGCCGTTAACCACAAGGGCGCGCCCACCCTGATCCTCGCCAAGACCATCAAGGGCTTCGGCATGGGCCAGTCGGGTGAGGCGATGAACATCTCCCACCAGCAGAAGAAGCTCGACATCGACTCGATCCGCCGCTTCCGCGACCGCTTCGGCATCCCGGTGCCCGACGACAAGCTGGCCGAGCTGCCCTACCTGCGCTTCCCCGAAGACTCGCCCGAATACAAGTACATGATGCAGCGCCGCCTCGACCTCGGCGGCTTCCTGCCCCAGCGCCGCCGCAAGGCCGAAGCCCTGCCGGTGCCCGGCCTCGACGCCTTCGGCGCGCTGCTCAAGGCCTCCGGCGAAGGCCGCGAGCTGTCCACCACGATGGCCATCGTGCGCATCATGAACACCCTGCTCAAAGACAAGCAGATCGGCAAGAACATCGTCCCCATCGTGCCCGACGAGTCGCGCACCTTCGGCATGGAAGGCATGTTCCGCCAGTACGGCATCTGGAACCAGCAAGGCCAGAAGTACGTCCCCGAAGACCATGACCAGCTCATGTTCTACAAGGAGAGCGAGACCGGCCAGGTGCTGCAGGAAGGCATCAACGAAGCCGGCGCCATGGCCGACTGGATCGCCGCCGGCACCGCCTACAGCGTGCACGGCGTGCAGATGGTGCCCTTCTACATCTTCTACTCGATGTTCGGCATGCAGCGCACCATGGACCTCTGCTGGGCCGCTGCCGACCAGCGCACCCGCGGCTTCCTGATCGGCGGCACCGCCGGCCGCACCACGCTGAACGGCGAAGGCCTGCAGCACGAGGACGGCCACAGCCAGCTGATGGCCAACATGATCCCCAACTGCATCAGCTACGACCCCACCTTCCAGTACGAAGTGGCGGTTGTCGTGCAGGACGGCATGCGCCGCATGTTCGCCGAGCAGGAAGACGTGTACTACTACCTCACGGTGATGAACGAGAACTACGAGCACCCCGAGATGCCCGCGGGTGCCGAAGCCGACATCATCAAGGGGATGTACGCCTTCCGTAAGGGCGGCGAGGGTGATCTGCGCGTCCAGCTGCTGGGCTCCGGCACCATCTTCAACGAAGTCATCGCCGCCGCCGAGCTGCTCAAGAACGACTGGGGCGTGGAGGCCGACATCTGGGGCTGCCCGAGCTTCAACGAACTCGCCCGCGACGGCCAGGACGCCGCCCGCTGGAACATGCTCAACCCCCTCGAAGCACCGCGCAAGAGCCACGTCGAGCAGAAGCTCGACGGCGCCGTCGGCCCGGTGATCGCCGCCACCGACTACATCAAGCTCTTCGCCGAGCAGATCCGCCCCTTCGTCAAGAACCGCTACGTCACCCTGGGCACCGACGGCTTCGGCCGCTCCGACACTCGCGAGAAGCTGCGCCACTTCTTCGAGGTCGACCGCCGCTGGGTCACCCTGGCCGCCCTCAAGGCCCTCGCCGACGACGGCCTCATCGAACGCGACAAGGTTGCCGCTGCGCTGGTCAAGTACAAGCTTGACCCGAAGAAGCCGAACCCGATGTCTGTCTGAGCGCCGAGGAGACTACAAAAATGAGCCAACTCATCGAAGTCAAGGTTCCGGACATCGGCGATTTCTCCGACGTTCCGGTCATCGAACTGTTCGTCAAGGTGGGCGACACCCTCAAGGTTGACGACGCCATCGCCACCCTCGAGTCCGACAAGGCCACTATGGACGTGCCCTCCTCGGCCGCCGGCGTGGTCAAGGAAGTGCTGGTCCAGCTCGGCGACCGCGTCTCCGAGGGCGCCGTGCTGATCAAGCTCGAAGCCGCCGGCGCAGCCGCGGCGGCGGCTCCGGCTCCGGTGGCCGCTCCGGCACCGGCCGCGGCCGCCCCCGTGGTTGCCGCGCCCGCCGCCAGCGCGGGCGCCATCGTCGAGGTCAAGGTGCCCGACATCGGCGACTTCTCCGACGTGCCGGTCATCGAGCTCTTCGTCAAGGTCGGCGACAGCATCAAGGCGGAAGACGCCATCGCCACCCTCGAGTCCGACAAGGCCACCATGGACGTGCCCTCCTCCGCCACCGGCGTGGTCAAGGAAGTCCTCGTCCAGCTCGGCAGCCGCGTCTCCGAAGGCGCGGTGCTGATCAAGGTCGAGACCGGCGCCGGTGCCGCTGCGCCGGCCGCCGCCCCCGCCAGGGCCGAAGCCCCCGCCGCCGGCCCCAACGTGTCGCTGGCCGACGGCGCCCCCGCGCCGACGCCCCCGGTCAATGTGGTGCCCATCCCCACCCCGGCCACCACCATCCCCGCGCCGATCAAGCTCGGCGGCCTGGTGCACGCCAGCCCCTCGGTGCGCGCCTTCGCTCGCGAACTCGGCGTCGACCTCGCCCAGGTCAAGGCCAGCGGCCCCAAGAACCGCATCACCAAGGCCGACGTCACCGCCTTCATCAAGGGCGCCATGAGCACCGGCGTCGTCCCGGGCAAGGCGGTGGCCGCGGCCCCCGTCGGCAGCCTGGGCGGCGGGCTCGACCTGCTGCCGTGGCCGAAGGTGGACTTCGCCAAGTTCGGCGAAGTCGAGGTCAAGCCGCTGTCGCGCATCAAGAAGATCTCCGGCCAGAACCTCGCCCGCAACTGGGCGATGATCCCGGCGGTCACCTACCACGAAGACGCCGACATCACCGATCTGGAAGCCTTCCGCGTCCAGATGAACAAGGAATTCGAAAAGTCCGGCAAGAAGCTCACCATGCTCGCCTTCATCATCAAGGCCTCGGTGCGTGCCCTGCAGGAGTTTCCCGAGTTCAACACCAGCCTCGACGGTGACAATCTGGTGTACAAGAAATACTTCAACATCGCCTTCGCCGCCGACACGCCCAATGGCCTGGTCGTGCCGGTGGTCAAGGATGCCGACAAGAAGAGCGTCTTCGACATCGCCGCCGAAACCGGGGCGCTGGCCAAGAAGGCCCGCGACGGCAAGCTCGGCCCGGCCGACATGTCCGGCGCCTGCTTCACCATCTCCAGCCTTGGCGGCATCGGCGGCACCTACTTTGCGCCCATCGTCAATGCCCCTGAAGTCGCCATCCTCGGCGTCAACAAGTCGGTGATGAAGCCCGTGTGGGACGGCAAGCAATTCGTGCCGCGCCTCACCCTGCCCATGTCGCTCACCGCCGACCACCGCGTGATCGACGGCGCGCTGGCCACCCGCTTCAACGTCTACCTCGCCCAACTGCTGGCCGACTTCCGTCGGGTCATGCTCTGAAATCGGTGAGGAGTGAGGGGTGAGGCGTGAGGTGTAAAAACCTCACCCCGCCCCGCGCTCATCACACTACGCCCAAAGAGGTGATCAAGATGAGTCAATTAATGGAAGTCAAAGTACCCGACATCGGCGATTTCTCCGAAGTCCCCATCATCGAGCTGTTCGTCAAGGTGGGCGACAGCATCAAGGCTGAAGACGCCATCTGCACCCTCGAGTCCGACAAGGCCACCATGGACGTCCCCTCCCCGGCCACCGGCGTGGTTGCCGAACTGCTGGTCAAGGTGGGCGACAAGGTCGGCGAAGGCGCCGTGCTGCTCAAGCTCGAAGCCACTGGCGCGGGGGCGGGGGCGGCTGCCGCACCCGCCGCCACTCCGGCGCCTTCTGCAGCGCCGGCACCGGCTCCGGTGGCAGCTCCGGCTGCCGCCGCCCACGCCGGCTCCGCCGACGTCGAATACGACATGGTCGTCCTCGGCGCCGGCCCCGGCGGTTACTCGGCCGCCTTCCGCGCCGCCGACCTCGGCCTCAAGACCGCCATCATCGAGCGCTACGCCACCCTCGGCGGCGTCTGCCTCAACGTCGGCTGCATCCCGTCCAAGGCCCTGCTGCACGTGGCCGCGGTGATCGAGGAAGCCGAGCACGTCAGCACCGCCGGCATCAGCTTCGCCAAGCCCAGCATCGATGTGGACGCCCTGCGCGCCCATAAAGACAAGGTCGTCAGCAAGCTCACCGGCGGCCTCGCCGGCATGGCCAAGGGCCGCAAGGTGGACATCATCCGCGGCTACGGCAGCTTCCTCGACCCGAACCACATCGCCGTCGAGGAAACCACCGGCACCAGCCAGGACAAGACCGGCAACAACAAGGTCGTCAAGTTCAAGCAGTGCATCATCGCCGCCGGCAGCGCCGCCGTGCATCTGCCCTTCATCCCCCGCGACCCGCGCATCGTCGACTCCACCGGCGCCCTCGAGCTCCGCTTCGTGCCGGGCAAGATGCTCGTCATCGGCGGCGGCATCATCGGCCTCGAGATGGCCACGGTGTATTCCACCCTCGGCGCCCGCGTCGACGTGGTCGAGATGATGGACGGCCTCATGCAGGGCCCCGACCGCGACGCCGTCAAGGTGTGGGAAAAACAGAACGCCCACCGCTTCGACAAGATCATGCTGAAGACCAAGACCGTCGCCGTCGAGGCGAAGGAGGACGGCCTTTACGTGAGCTTCGAAGGTGAAGGCGCGCCCACCGAGCCTGTGCGCTACGACATGATCCTGCAGTCGGCGGGCCGCGCGCCCAACGGCAACAAGATCGGCGCCGACAAGGCCGGCGTCATCGTGGGCGAACGCGGCTTCATCCCCGTCGATGCCCAGATGCGCACCAACGTGCCCCACATCTTCGCCATCGGCGACATCGTCGGCCAGCCCATGCTCGCCCACAAGGCCGTGCATGAGGCCCACGTGGCCGCCGAAGTCGCCGCTGGGCACAAAGCGGCCTTCGACGCCACCGTGATCCCCGGCGTCGCCTACACCCACCCCGAGGTGGCATGGGTCGGCTACACCGAAGCCCAGGCCAAGGCCGAAGGCAAGAAGGTGGAGACCGCCAAGTTCCCGTGGGCCGCCAGCGGCCGCGCCATCGCCAACGGCGCCGACTACGGCTTCACCAAGCTCATCTTCGACGCCGAAACCCACCGGGTCATCGGCGGCACCATCGTCGGCCCCAGCGCCGGCGACATGATCGGCGAGGTGTGCCTCGCCATCGAGATGGGCGCGGATGCGGTCGACATCGGCAAGACCATCCACCCCCACCCGACCCTGGGCGAAACGGTGGGCATGGCCGCCGAAGTGGCCCACGGCAGCTGCACCGACGTGCCGCCCGCTCGCAAGAAGTAAGCATCGCGCAACACCACAGCACAAAGCGGCCTCCGGGCCGCTTTTTTAATGCACAGGCTGGCACCGCCATCCCATTGAAGTAGGTCGGGTTAGCCCAAAGGGCGTAACCCGACACACCGCCCCTCCCCGCCCGATCATCGGAACCCGCCCCCCGGCGCTGCCCACTGTGCATTCCTCAACATTTCGGCTCATCGCGCGCCCCTCCACCCACCGGCTTGCTGCCAGCCATCGAGAGACGCGTGTATCGTTTGGGATCCGACCGACAGCCTCCGAGATCGTCGATGACCGCCCCCGCAGAGCGCGCCCCGTCCCCCACCGACCTCGCCTCCGACGCCAGGCCGCCCGAAGTTGGCGCGGTGCTGGACGGCCTGCTCGAACACCTGCTCAACGGCGTCGCCTACTGCCGCATGGAATACGCCGACGGGCAGCCCTGCGACTTCCTGTTCCTGTACACCAACCCCGCCTTCCACACCCAGACCGGGCTTGCCGGCGTGTGCGGGCAACGTGTCAGCCAGATCGTGCCGGCCCTGCCGCAAACCGACGCCGCGCTGCTCGAGATCTTCGGCCGCGTGGCCCGCTGCGGCCCGCCCGAAACCTTCGAGATCTTCGTGAAGTCGATGGCCCAATGGTTCTCGGTGTCGGTGTATTGCCCCCAGCCGGAGCACTTTGTGGCGCTCTTCGACGTCGTCACCGAACGCAAGAAGGCCGAGGCCGCGCTGGAAGACCGCGCCCGCCAGCTCCGCTTCGTGCTTGAAGGCTCCGAGCTCGGCTTCTGGGATTGGGACATTGCCACCGGCAAGGTCGAGCGCAACCCCCAGTGGGGCAACATGCTCGGCTACACCTTCGACGAGCTCCAGCACACCACCCAGCAATGGTCCGACTTCGTCCACCCCAATGACCGGGACCGTGCCTGGGCCTCGATCTTCGACGTGGTCGAAGGGCGCAGCACATCGCACAAGCTCGAATACCGCATGCTCCACAAGGACGGCAGCATCCGCTGGATCCTCGACCAGGCCAAAGTGATGCAGCGCGACGAGCACGGCAAGGCCACCCGCATGTGCGGCACCCACACCGACATCACCGAACGCAAGCTCCTCGAAGAAGAGCTCCGGCGCCAGGCCCACGTGGACTACCTCACCGGCGTCTACAACCGCCGCCACTTCATGGAACGCGCCGAGCAGGAGCTCAGCCGCGCCCACCGCTACGGCAAACCCCTGTCGATGCTCATGCTCGACATCGACCACTTCAAGCTGATCAACGACCGCTATGGCCACAAGGTGGGCGACACCGTGCTCAAGGCCGTCGCCGACCTCAGCCACGCCACCTTCCGCGACGTGGACATCCTCGGCCGCCTGGGCGGCGAAGAGTTTGCCGTGCTGCTCCCCGAAACCGATCAGCCCGCCGCCCTCGACGCCGCCGAACGCCTCCGCGAAACCATCGCCAACGCCAGGATTCCACTTACCGGAGGCCTGACGGTGAGCTTCAGCGTGTCGATCGGGGTGTCGAGCATGGGGTCAGCGGAAGACAACATCGATGTGCTGCTGAATCGGGCGGACAAGGCGTTGTATGAGGCGAAGGATGGGGGGAGGAATCGGGTTTGTGGGGTGGGGTGACGGGTGGGTTATCGGCCTTTGCTGCCGGTTAAATTACGTGACGTGAGGGCACCCCTGATCAGACCGGCCCCTCGAAGCTTCACCAAAGGTGAATGACCGGGCTCGCCACCCAAGAACTCACAATTCCGGCCTGAAACTGGCGGTCAATCCGTGCTAGGTTTAGTAATAGGTATCTGCGCCCCATAAACGACGCCTATTAACGCCTGATTTTACAGGGCAGGGCATCATTCACGCCCTCGCGATCGGAATATCTCGCAATAAACGACCGCCTTGTGAAGCAGCCGCATCGAAGAGGCCTAAACCTCTTCCACCTTGAGTTTCACTGATTTGCTGATACAGCGTCAGATATTCACTTCCGTAGGTTCCGCCACTGTCGCTGGTAGCTATGATGATTATAGAGTTCGCTCCTTTCTTGCCGTCAGCAAAGCCTATTTCCCAAGGACACCAACGTGAGCGCTCTGAGTTCGGCGTCGCTAGGTAGAGAAGCCAATCACTAGCCAGAATGCTCTTTTGCAGCCATTCGGCAGTTTCCCGAGTCGGCCGCTGATCCAACGTGTTGTGCTCCCAATCTATGAATAGCTCCCAGCCTTGCTCTGCGAGTAGCGTTTGCAATCCTTTGGCGCGGGTACGGTCAAGGTGGCTGTGGCTTAAGAATGCAGTTTTTTGAGATCTAGCCAAAGCTTCATTTAGTGATTTTGCGAGAACGATACGTGAAGACCGCTGCGCAGCACGGTCCAGGGCGTCAAGCGAGATTGGCATGTTGTTTGGGGGAAATTATCTGGTGAATCACACCCTTCTCTACCGGGATGACCAACGTGTCCTACCCGCCAGAATCGGTCCTTCTGTGGGCGCGAAGAAACCAGACCGTTAATGGCGAATCTGGCTGAAATTAGGCGCCTACTTTGACTGGCAAGTCGACTTTGCCAGTCATTGAACGCAAGAGCTGGCTGTTTCTCGTAAGTTTCAGTTGGGAGCGTAAGTCGGTCCTTTGAGTGAAGGCATTAGGCGTCACATACTTTGGAGTTCGTAAAGCGCTTCCACTGTCGTGGTTAGCTGATCGGCCAAGGGGCGGGTTGCGTCGCCAAGCAGATTGAACAAGCACTGGAATTTCGGAGTAGCGGTTGGATAAAAGGACGAGAAGTTGGCACCGACACGATCATACAACTCACGAGCGACAAATTCGGTAAACCCTAGAGGCAAAACTTTAGTGCCCTTCTGGCAAGCAATGTCGAACTCCTCTACCATGCCATTGGACCGCAGCACAGAGGGTGGGTCACCTCCAAGCTTGTTCCCAAACATGAAGACGGCCATTCCAGCGAAGTTCAACATATCCTCACGGTAAGCCCTCCATAGTTGCTGCCCCTGCAGCGACTGCGGAAAAGGCCGAATGATTAGTTGATCGGACAGACTGCGACGCTGCACGTGGTAGATCTGCTGCAGCGCCCCGTCGAGCACTGTGCTGCCGATCCCAAGACCCAAGCCGGTGACGAGGCGATAGTCATCCGCTACCAACTGGCTGCCTAATTTATGCACGAACTGCAAGACATCGCTTGTCGCCCAACGGCTGCCGTATTCATGAGCGGCTCCCGAGACGAAGATCGTTCGGCTCTTGTACCGATTCTCTACCATCCGCAACACGTTGGTAATGTCATCGTATGCGTCGACCATCACGGAGCGGATGTTGTAACGTTCAAGGTCCCTGATAAAGAGTTCCTGCTTGGCGATGCGGTACTCAAGCTCCCCGGGCTTATCATCCCCGCTTGCCGACTCCTTACGCACGAAGCAATAGTGCTTGCGCAGATGCTGTCCGTAACGAGTATGCAACCGGCCAAGAACGTAATCCAGATTCGGATCTGCAAAGCTGAACCCAATGAACAGGAACATCTTGGACAATAAGTCCCCCGCCAAGGCGGTCAGGAAGTCACCGCGCTTTATGTGGTAGGTCTCGTAATCCTCCTTGCACAGCACCGCATTGGCCGCGTCCAAGTAGTCCCCATGCATCTTGTACACCACCGCATCGCGGCCATGAACGGTGGTGAGCAGCTGTGCGGGGCTGTGCTTGACATCAGGTAGCTTTCCCGTCTGTTTCAAACCTTCCTCAATACATGGGTCGTAGTTGGTGGTCCAGTATGACTTGATCGGTAATCGCGCCAATATTAGGTGATTCTCCGTCACCCGAGCCGTTCGGGTAGAGAAGCCGTTCAAGATTGCGTTTGTAAGATCGGCTCGGTTGCTGCCATGGTGGTTTACGTGATACTGCGCTACCCGGACTAGGTCAGTCTCTCGGTCGATGTCTAGCTTTAGCTCGATAGCAAGTGGCTTGAGCAACCCCTTCCAGTCCACAAAACCGGCAGCAATGGACAACCCAGCACCCGCAAAGATCGCCGCGTTCTGTTGTTCAAGCTCGTTGCTGAAGTCCTCGACGAACCTCTCGATGCTCACTTTGGTCATCCGTATCCTTACCAGTCGTAACTCAGTCAGATCGAAGCACGAGACCACCAATATGCGCATAAGCTTCTATCGGGCATAGTCGGCGTCCCGTGGCAACGCTAGTTTGCATTCCGGATCTTTATGGCTTCTTCGATCCAAGCGCTCAGGTTTTCTTTAATGTGGTTGTAGACGTTGGTACTCGTTGTATACGGGGGGTCATACGTCTTCGCCACAGTGGAGAGCTTTGCCCCCGTGCTCTTAAAAGTCACATAATCCAACGGATTGGCACCTTTCTTTGACTGCTCTCCCGCGACATCCTTGAGATTGTGTACGTAGATTCCCACGACCCCCTTGCCATCGTTCCAAGCTTTATTGATTTCGTAGGTGATCCACTTACGACCGGCAGTCTGAGTGCCAATAAGCACCACTGCACATGAACGCCCTTCTAGCTGTCCGTCGATCCATCTCTGGATCGCGGCATCACCACCGCGTTTGACAGTCTCCCAATCGTTGTCCTTTGCTGGCTGGTTGCCTTCCACCACGCCTACGTTCCGCACCTGCGAGGCACGCCAGTTGTCTGGGACATAATGGAAGCTGTAGAAGATTTTGCGGGCCATTTCCTCTCCTTGTTAAGTACGCCATAACAGTATTGAGATCGACTCTCGCGAGGCTGCCAGTCCACGATGTGCTGCGTAGCTTAACTTATTCACGGGCAGCATTCAAAAAGCCGATTTGAATTTATTTTTAACACATAAATATTGAAAAATCCATTCTGCGCGGTTGTTTGAACAGCAACCGTTGACAGGTTCAAACCGAAAATCGCGGTATTGCCTAGTCAATGGCAGATATGGCGAAGGGCGACCCCGCCAGCCCGCGGATCAAAAAAGTGCACTTTGACCTCGCTCTGTCATCCGACAGGTCGGGATCGCTCGCTGCTGGTAAAGCCATGTTGAAAGTTATCGCTTAACCGAGAGATGCGCTGAACGACTGCGGTCGAGAGCATTGCAGCCCTTCGTTCCATTGGCACTGAACGACCGTTTTGGCCGAACAGCGGCCTCCCGGCCGCTGTCCTCTCATCTACCCTGCCTCAGCTACAGCCAAGACAAGGCAAACCTCCTCACCCCTCCGTCTTCGTCACCTTTGACTTCGTCGACTTCCTCGCCTTCTCCGACTTCTTCTTCAGCCCCAGCGCGGCGACCTGGTCGGAGCTGGGGCCGTAGAGGGCCTTGGCTTCGAGTTTGACGCCGAGGATGACGTCCTGGAGGCCGCGGCGGGCGGCGACGACGGCGTCGTCGCTGGCGGCGGAGGTGGCCCTGTCGATGATGGCCTTGCGCTCGGCGGCGATGAGCGTCTGGTAGGCGGCCTCGGCGGCTTCGCGGCTGTGGGCGGGGTTGTTGGCCTTGTAGTCGGGCATGGTGCTGAGGGCGTGGTAGGCCGCGATGTTCTTGCGGGTCTGGGCGGCGGTGACTTTGGTATTCGGGTCGACGTTGCTCATGATTTCTCCTCCGGGTTATTGACATTGGCTGGCGCATTGCCATTTGCATGCTACTCCCGGAAAATCGGCTCCGCAAGACTTTGTCATGGCGCTACTCGAATCGGGCAAACCGGGGGCCTCGGGAGGATGCAGGGCGATGGTTTGAGGCCGTAGAAGCCTGCGCCTGCCCTCCTCCTGCCAGGGGAGGGTGTGGTGGGCCGCCGGATGCGTGTCCCGGGTCAGGAATCGGCGGTCTGGCACGGCGATCCCGCTGCGCCGGGGCAGGAATCGCGGTGTTCGGGGGCGCCGGGCCCATCAGGCGCGGCGTTGAGCCGGATGTTCGGGGCCGGATCATTGATTCCGTGAAGCGGATCATCGATCACCGGGGTGAGATCAATGATTCCGGGGGTGGAATTGATGATTCCGGGGGTGAGATTAATGATTCCGGGGCGCGAATCATTGATTCCCGATGCCGGATCATTGATTCCCGACACCGGATTACTGTTTTCAGGTGCTGGATCATTGATTCCTGTGCTCGCATCACTGTTTCCCGGCACCGGATCAACGTTGCCGGAGACGGAATTGCCGTTTCCAACGGGAATCTGCCAGGCGAGGCCACGGGATGGCTTGCACAGGGGGTGGCAGCGCCGATGACGGCGGAGGCGGACGGCGTGGCGCGGTGTGGCAGTATTGAAGTGTGCTTGCGGCTGAAGCCGCAGCGATAAGACGCCTGCAGGCGTCACCGGTGGCTGGACTCTTTCGGAGGGCATGCAGATGAGCGGGTTGATGAAGATTGAGGCGCGCAGCGCGGCGCTCGGCAACGGGCTGGTGGTGCGCCGCGCCTTGCCGACGCGGCAGCGGCGCATGGTGGGGGCCTGGTGTTTTCTCGACCATGCGGGGCCGGTGGCGTTTGCACCGGGGGCTGGGATGCATGTGGGCGCGCATCCGCACATCGGCCTGCAGACTTTCACGTGGCTGATCGAGGGCGAGGTGATGCACCACGACAGCCTGGGTAACGCGCAGCTGATCCGCCCGGGGCAGGTGAACCTGATGACCGCCGGCCGCGGCATCGTGCACACCGAAGATTCCCTCCACGATGGCGCGCGCCTGCATGCGGCGCAGTTGTGGATCGCGCTGCCACCGGGCCTCGTGGATTGCCCGCCGGCCTTCGAGCATCACCCCACCCTGCCCCGCTGGCAGGAGGGCGAAACCCGCCTCACGCTGCTCGCCGGCCGCTACGGGGGGCAGACGGCGCCGACGCGCGTGCATTCACCCCTGCTCGGGCTTGATCTGGAGAGCGTCGGAGCAAGCCGATTGACGCTCACGCTAGAGCCGGGCTTTGAATACGGGCTGCTGCCGCTGGTGGGGTCGGTGGGCATCGAGGGCGAGGTGTTCCAGGCCGACGAATTTGCCTACCTCGGCACGGGGCGGAACGCGCTGCAGATCGAGCTCGCGGCCGGGGCCCGGGCGCTGCTGCTGGGCGGCGAGCCCTTTGCCGAGCCGGTGCTGATGTGGTGGAACTTTGTCGGCTTCTCGAAGGCGGCGATCGCCGAGGCCCAGGGGCAGTGGGAACACGGTGATGCGCGCTTTGGCAAGGTGGGCGACGGACGCGCCGAACGCCTGATGCCACCGCCCCTGCCGTGGCGGCTTGACGAGTGAGAGCATGTCCGTGAGCAAGAGGCCGAGGCCCGGGAGGTGAATCGCCACCAATGCCAGGCGCGCTTGCCGACAGCCCACGATGCCCCTCGAGTCGCGCCCCCTGCCGACGCGAGCATTTTTGACAGATCGGCGCGCGGGAGGCCGCCGCGGCGCTTGTTTTTATCGTCTATGCTCAAAAAAGCAGGGGATGCCTGATACGGAGGGGGATTACAGCGTGGCTTTTCCTGCCTTTCTGGCCATGACGGCCGGGCGCAGCGGCATCGCGCCTTGCCGGCGCCACGGGCGTGGCTGGCCTGCAGGCCGGCGTGGCCTACTTGCGAAATGCAGAGGGGAGACAGGAATGCGCACACATGACAAGCTGCGTGCCCTGGCAGGCATCGTCGGCGTGATCGTTTCGCAGGCGGCCAGCGGCTACGCCTTCGATAGTTACGGTGGCGTGCAGGGGCGCTGGGGCTTGCCCCAGGCCGAGGCGCGGCGATGGACGGACGCGAGCTTCAGCTGGTGGTACGACGAGGCCAGCGAGCCGGCGGCCTTCCAGGGCCACCAGGGCGACGCCCGCAGCGGCATGAGCTACTGGAGCATCTGGAGCGGGGTGAGCGTTGCCGCCGCCGAGGCGGCCAGCCAGGCGGCGGCCGATGTCCGCATCAGCTGGGCGGCGCTGGGGGACAACACCCTGGCCGAAACCCAGGCGCATTTTGGTGCCACCAGCCTCGACCACGTCACCATCACCTTCGACTCCGGCAGGGCCTGGGATACCGCGGGCTTCCTTGACATCATGCAGCACGAGTTCGGGCACGCGCTGGGGCTGGTGGATATGTACCATGATTCGACCAACAGCGTGATCGACTTCGTGGACCACCCGGCGGGCGGCGACAAGGCAGCCAAGACGAAGGCACTGGTCGCCGACAACGTGATGTACGGCTACGGCAGCGCGAGCGGCGTCTCGATAAGGCTGTTCGACAACGACGACATGTACGGGGTCAACTGGCTGTTCGGCGGCCCGATCAACGCCATCGCCACCGCCGAGTGGGAGACCCGGCTCGGCGACGACCCGCCCGATTACATGCAGTACTTCAAGGTGGCAGACCACCACGGCATCGCCGACGGCACCGCCGAGGGCACCTGGAACTACGCGGTGTCGATCGGCCAGCCGGCGGCAGGCAAGACCCTGATCCAGATCCCCGCCGAGGGCGTGTGGGCGGCCGGCATCGCCGGGGCCGACATCGGCGGCTGGAGCACCGAGATCCTCGACGACGTGGTGCGCTACACGGGGCCGGCGGGCTTCAAGGGCAACCTGCTGCTCAGCCTGACGAGCGACCTGCGCACCGAAGACCTGGTGGAGGCGCGGGTCAACAGCACGATCTTTGGCGAATACCCGGGTGTGGGCAGCCAGCTGTGGCCGCGCATCTGGGCGCCCATCCCCGAGCCCGGCAACATCGCGCTGCTCGGCCTCGGCCTGGCGGGGCTTGCCGTGCTGAGACGCCCGCGCCGGCCTTGATCGGCCCGGGCGGGCACACAAGAACACAAAGGGCGGCTCGTGTGCGGAGCCGCCCTTTATATTGCTCGCCGCGCTGGGCGGCGGTGTTCAGCAGCCGGCGGTCTTCTTGAACGACTTGCTGAGGTTCTTGTTGGCGTCGTCGTACTTGGCGCGGATCTCGTCGCCCTCGACAATCCGCTTGTCCTTGAACTTGTCGAGGGTAAGGTCGTCGGTGATGCTGATCGTGACGGTCTGGCCGCTCTTGTTGTCCTTG
>JAEUNU010000054.1 GCA_016789125.1 Zoogloea sp.
TGACCACACCCCAGGGCGCGGCGCTGATCATCCGCGAATCGACCCACCGCTTCAGCCCGCTATCCTTCCACCGGGCGATGGTCGGCCAGACCATCCCGATGCTGCTGACGGCCGCCGGCCGGGCTTACTTTGCCCACTGCCCGGACGAGCAGCAGGAGCAGATCCTGCATGTACTGCGGGCCGGCGACGGCGCCGAGGCCAGTCTGGCGGCCGACGCGCGCTTCGTCGCGGGCATCGTGTCGCGCACCCGGGAGCTCGGCTACGGCAGCAACGACGGCGAGTGGACCTCCCAGCGCAAGGTGGGCGCGATCGCGGTGCCGATCCGGCCGGGCGGGCAGGCCGTGGCGGCGGTGAACATCGTCTATCTCAACAAGCTGCTCACCCTTAAGGAAGCCGAGCGCCGCTTCCTGCCGGCCCTGCAGCGGGCGGCGAAGCGGATCGAGGATCAGCTGTCGGGGCGGTCGGAGCCCCTGGCAGGGCCGTGGCCGGGGGCTTGAGGGCGGGCGTTGGAGGAGTGCTGCCGGCGTTCGCGAGGGCGATTGGCCGCTCGGCGCGGCCGCCAGACGTCGCCCACCAGACTGCGGAGGGGACGGGTGGCAGCCTGGGCAGTTTCAGCGCGGGCGCCTGGCGAAGGTCCTCGGAGCCGACGGCCGACGGCCCGCAGCGGGCGCCGCCGGAGCCCCGAGCGCAGGCGGCAGCGGGCCGGCCTGCTCGCGCCACTCGCCGGGGGCGAGGCCGTCGAGCGTCCAGTCGCCGATGCGCACGCGGATCAGGCGCAGGGTCGGGAAGCCGACCTTGGCGGTCATCCGGCGCACCTGGCGGTTCTTGCCCTCCCGCAGCACCAGCTCGACCCAGCGGGTCGGGATCGCCTTGCGTTCGCGGATCGGCGGGTTGCGCGGCCACAGCCAGGCGGGCTCGTCGACCAGCCGTGCCTCGCACGGCCGGGTGACGAAATCGCCCAGGTCGACCCCGGCCCGCAGGCGCGCCAAGGCCGCCTCGTCGGGCACGCCCTCGACCTGGGCGAGGTAGGTCTTGGGCAGCTTGTGCTGCGGATCGGCGATGCGCTTCTGGAGCAGGCCGTCGTCGGTGAGGACGAGCAAGCCCTCGCTGTCGGCATCGAGCCGACCCGCCGCATACACGCCGGGCACCGGCAGGCACTCGGCCAGGGTGCGCTGGCCGGGCGCGCCGGTGAACTGGCAGAGCACGTTGAAGGGCTTGTTGAGGAGGATCAGCATGGCGCCCTAGGCGTAGCGGCGCAGGCGCTGGGAGAACTCCTCGAGCTGGCGGATGCCGCTCTGCTCGGCGCGGGCGATCCAGTCCTGCAGCTGCTGGAGGAGCTGCTCGCGGCTGGCGCTGGAACGGGCCCAGATCGCGGCGAGTTCGTCGCGCATGGCGACCACCGTGGCGAGGCGCGCGTTGTCGCGGAGCAGCGAGGCGAGGTGGCCCTGCTCCTCGGCACCAAGCTGGCCCCGCTCGGCGGCCAGCCAGCGGCGCAGCTCGCGCACCGTGAAGCTGCCGCCCGACTGGGCCTTGAGGGCGGCGAACTCTTCATGGGCGACGGCCTTGAGGGATTTGAGGTAGCGGCTCATCACGTCGTAGCGGTGGGTAATGACGGCCTGCAGGGTGTCGAAGTCGGCGTGGGCCTTGGCGCTGCCAAAGCGCGGCACCGGGATGGTCTTCTTGACCTCAGCCAGCCCAAGGCGCTCGAGGATGCGGATGTACAGCCAGCCGATGTCGAACTCGTACCAGCGCACCGACAGCTTGGCCGAGGTGGCGAAGGCGTGGTGGTTGTTGTGGAGCTCCTCGCCGCCGATCAGGATGCCCCAGGGCAGCAGGTTGGTGGAGGCGTCGGCGCAATTGAAATTGCGGTAGCCGCCGAAGTGGCCGAGGCCGTTGATGACGCCGGCCGCCCAGAACGGGATCCAGGCCATCTGCACACCCCACATCAGCACGCCGGGCCAGGCGCCGAAGAACAGCACGTCGGCCGCCAGCATCAGCACTACGCCGAGCTTGGGGAAGCGCGAAAACAGCCGCCGCTCGAAGGCGTCGTCCGGCGTGCCATGGCCGTAGCGCTCGATGGTCTCGCGGTTGCGGGCCTCCTTGACGTACAGGAACACCCCGGTCCACAGCACCTTGTGGATGCCATGCACCTGCGGGCTGTGGGGGTCTTCGGGCGTCTCGCACTTGGCGTGATGCTTGCGATGGATGGCCGCCCATTCCTTGGTGACCATGCCGGTGCTGAGCCACAGCCAGAGGCGGAAAAACAGCGCCGGCAGCGGGTGCAGCGCGAGGGCCCGGTGGGCCTGGTGGCGGTGCAGGAAGATGGTGACAGAGGCGATGGTGACGTGGGTCATCGCCAGCGTGGCGACGACGTAGCCCCACCAGGGGAGATCGATGAAACCGGAGAACATGGGGCGTGGCGTCCTGCGTGGCGTGGGCTTTTGATTCTAGACGGGAGGTGGGGAATGGAAAGTAGGAAGTGGGGCTGCGGGCTGAACGCGCGTGTGAAAACCGCCAGCGCACATGGGTTCAGACCGCCTCCCACTACCCACTACCCAACATCCTGATTTCGCGCTGCGGGAACGGGATCTCGATGCCTTCCTCCTTGAAGCGGCGCCAGATCTGCATGTTGATCGCCGAGCGGATGCCAAGGGTGCCTTCGGCGGGATCGCGGATCCAGAAGCCGAGCTGCAGGTTGATGCCACTGTCGGCGAAGGCTTCGAGGAAGGCGCCGGGAGCCGGGTCGTGCATCACCCGGGGCTGGGCCTGGGCTGCCTCGATCATGATGGCCATCGCCTTCTCGAGGTCGGTGGCGTAGCTCACCTGGATGGGCAGCGCGACGCGCACCTTGGGGTCGGTGAAGGTTTCGTTCTGCACGATGGAGCCGACCAGGGTCTCGTTGGGCACGATGGACTCGATGCCGGTCATGCCCTTCAGCACCGTGTAGCGGGTGGTGATCTGGCTGACTATGCCACGCTCGTTGCCCACCGAGATCAGGTTGCCCATGCGGATCGAGCGGTCGAGGAGCAGGATGAAGCCCGACACGTAGTTGGCGGCGATCTTCTGCATGCCGAAGCCCAGGCCGACGCCCAGCGCCCCGCCGAACACCGACAGCGCGGTGAGGTCGATGCCCACCAGCGGCAGGCCGATGGCCACCGCCAGCACCAGCAGCAGCGAGCGCGACAGGCGCGTGAACACCAGCTTCAGGTTGCCGTCGAGGCCCTCGGTGCGCATCAGGCGGCTCTCGATGATGCCGGCCACCCACATCGCGACGAGCACGGTGACGCACACCGTCAGCGCGCCCTGCAGCAGCATCCACAGGTTGACCTTGGCCTTGCCGATCGAGAAGGCCACCTGCTCCATCCCGTCGATCACGGTGGGCAGCACACCGCTGAGGTGCAGCGCCACCACGCCCCAGGCCCCGAAGGCAAAGGCCCGCTCGAAGGAGGCCAGCCAGCCGGCCCGCGGGAAGCTGCGCTTCAGCGCATGCACGGTGAGGCGGATCACCGCCATCGCCAGCAGCAGCGGCACCGCCAGCTTGAGCAGGTTGATGTGATGCCAGTTGGCGAGCACGGCCCGGGCCAGCACCACCAGTACCAGCGCAGTAAGCGGGAAGATCACCCGGCGCAGGCCCTCCTCGCGGGCATCGACGGCGATGGTCGGGTCGGCCGCGCGGCGGCGGCGCAGCACTGCCTTCACCTGGCGGGTGATCAGCCAGGCAACGAACAGGCACACCGCCAGCACGCCGACCTGCCAGAAGATGGCCGGCTGCTGGACGTCACGCCACAGCTCAACCAGGAGTTCCGCGATCTGATTCTCTTCCATCCGTCTTTCCTCTGCGGGGCGGCAAATCCTCCAGGCTGCGCAAGAGCTGCGCCTCGGCCCGGTGACGCTGCCAGTTGTCGGTGTAGATCCGCACCAGGGCCGGGTTGCCGCGCAGGATGAGCAGGTTCTCTGCGTTGGCGACCCGGGCCGAGCGGGTAAAGTTGTAGGAGCCGGTGGCCACCGCGCCGTGGCTGGCCGAGGCCGGGTCGAGGATTATGACTTTGTTGTGGGCGATGTTGTAGCGGGTCTCCACCGCCACCGGGATGCCAGCCTCCATCAGCTGGGGCAGCACGCTCAGCGACGACGGACGGTTCATCTCGGCGTCGAGCAGCACCTCGACGCGCAGGCCACGCTTGTGGGCGGCGATCAGCGCGCGGGCGATGGGCTTGCTGGTGAACACGTAGGCCTGGACGAGGATGCTCTCGCGGGCCTCGCCGATGGCGGCGATGAGCGCCGCCTCCGGGTCGTTCCAGGGCGAGAAGGCGACCTCCACGCTGCCCCGCGCCGGCACCTGCACCGTCGGTGCCTGGCCCGGCCCGCCGGGCGGATCTGCCGCCACGGCGGCCGCAGCCATACCGGCCAGCAACCCCGCGGCCGCCAGCCGGACGACCCGCGCCGGCATCAGGCCTTGCGCTCCAGCACCGCGGCGAAGAAGCCGTCGGTGTCGTGGGCGGCCGGCGTGAGACGGAGCTGCTCGCCGCAGGCGATGGCGATGCCCTGCTTGGCCAGCACCTCTTCGGCACTCAGCGGCGTAAAGGCCTCGTTGGCAGCCAGGAAGGCGGCAACGATGGCTTCGTTTTCCTCGGGCAGCAGGCTGCAGGTGGCGTACACCAGGCGGCCGCCCGGCTTCACGAGACGCGCCGCGCTGGCCAGGATCGCCGCCTGCTTGGCGGTGAGCTCGGCCAGCGCCTCGGGGCTCTGGCGCCACTTGAGGTCGGGGTTGCGGCGCAGGGTGCCGAGGCCGCTGCACGGCGCGTCGACCAGCACGCGGTCGATCTTGCCGGCCAGGCGCTTGACGCGGGGGTCGTTCTCGCTGGCTATGACCACCGGGTGGATGTTGGAAAGCCCCGAGCGGGCGACCCGCGGCTTGAGCTTGCCGAGCCGCTTCTCGGAGACGTCGAAGGCGTACAGGCGCCCGGTGTTGCGCATCAGCGCGCCGAGCAGCAAGGTCTTGCCGCCGGCGCCGGCGCAGAAGTCGACGACCATCTCGCCGCGCTTGGGCTGGAGCAGGAAGCCCAGCAGCTGGCTGCCTTCGTCCTGCACCTCGAAGCTGCCGTCGAGGAAGAGCGGGTGCTTCTGCAGCGCCGGCTTGCCCTCGAGGCGCACCGCCAGCGGCGAGAAGCGCCCCGGCGCACAGGCGACACCGTCGGCCTTGAGCTTGTCGGCGAGGGCGTCGCGGTCGAGCTTGAGGGGGTTGGCGCGCAGGTCGAGGGGCGCCGGCCGGTTGAGGCTCTGGGCGAGGCGGAGCACTTCTTCCGGGCTCATGAAGGCCGACAGGCGCTCGGCCAGCCAGTCGGGCAGGTCGGCGGCTTCGGCCAGGCCGACCTCGCCCAGCTCGCGGCCCTTGATCTCGGTGAAGAAGTCGGTGTCGCGGCCATGAAAGCCCTCGCCGAGTTGGCGCAGGGTGGTGCCTTCGACCCGGGCCAGCCAGGCCAGCACCAGGTGACGGGTGGACGAGCGCTCGCCGCACAGGCGCTCGAGGGTGCGCTTGCGGCGCAGCACGCCATACACGGCCTCGGCCACGAAGGCCCGGTCGCGGGCACCGAGCTCGCGGAAATCGCGGAAGAAGTGGGACAACACCGAATCGGCGGGGTAGTCGAAGCGCAGCACCGAGCGGAGGGCCTGGCTGGCGGACTGGATCTGGGCGGGGGTGATGGTCATGGTACTGGGGCTTTCATTCGGGGCAAAAGTTTCGCCCCCGGTAAGGAAACGGGTTGTAAGGGCGACTTGTAGGTGCGAGCTTGCTCGCACAGCGCGGTCTGGCCAGCGGACGATCCTTGTTCAACCTCGGCGGGCGAGCAAGCTCGCCCCTACAGGGATCACGGAACCCATTCATTCGGCCTTGCGGGCGCCGAGGTCGACGCCGGTGGCGACCTGGTCGAGCACGTCGCCGTTCTTGTCGGTGATCTTGAGGCGTACGGGCAGGTTGGCGTAGTCGCGGGCGAGCCAGATGTCGATCTTGAGCTCCCCCCGGTGGCCGGTACTGCCCAGATGGTAGGCCGAAACCTTTCCGGCGGGCACCTCGAGCTCCTCGAGGCCGAGGTTCTCGATCACCGAGCGTACCGCGCTCTTGCCGGTGACCACCAACAGTTCGGCGCGCAGCGGGCCCTCGGGCTGGAGGGCCAGGTGGTGCATCAGCGAGAGCACGTCCTGATCGCCCTCGGCGATCGAGAACTCCCGCCGCCGCTCGCCGGCGATCAGCACGACCTTGGCCGATGACCAGTCGAAGTCGGCGCGCTCCTTGAGCTGGCCGTCGCGCTCGACGGTGAACTTGTCGGGCTGCAGGCCCCGCGGGCCGAGGCGCCCCTCGCTGCGCTGGATCATCCGGAAGGGCTTGACCAGGCCGACGAGGCCGGCGGTTTCGATCACGGTCTCCATCGAGTAGCGCTCGTCGTCGTGGGTCCAGGCGTGGGTGGTGCGGCCGATGATGAAGTTGCGCTCGCCGCGGATCACGTCGTACTGCACCTTGCCGGAGGCTGCCCACATCTCGCTGAGGGTCGGCCCGCGGGACTTGCCGACCTGGCCGCCGACGCCGCCCTCGCCCTTGCCGTCGACAGGCTGGGCGTCGGCCGCGGCCACGGCGTCCCCGGACGACGGCGCGGTATCGCCGGTTTTCGCGTCGCCGCTGCCGGGCCGGGCCTCGGGGGCGACCTGGGCCGACGGCGCGCTGGCCGCTTCGGGCTCCGCCGGGCGGACCGGGCGGCGTGGCAGCGGCCGCGGCTTGGGCGGCGGCGCATCGCCGAGGACGACCCGCTTCGCGTCGGGCTCGACCGCGGTGGGGCGCGGCAGGGGCATCAGGCGCGCGTCGAGGGGCGGCAGCACGCTGGCGTTGTCGGCGGGCAGGCGCCAGGCCGGGCCGAGCAGCACGGCCAGGTGCACCGCCGCCGAGATGGCGATGGCGACCAGGAGGCTGAAGTCACGCTTGCGGGTGCCGGCCATCGGCGTGCGGGATCAGGCCTCGACGGGCGGAACCGTCCAGCCGCCGGGCAGCGCGCCCTCCCCCTGCACGAGCACGCGGCCGTCGGTGAGGGTCAGGCGCCCATCGACGAACCAGCGCACGGCCTGGGGGTAGATGCGGTGTTCCTGCTCCAGCACGCGGCGGGCCAGGGCGGCCTCGTCGTCACCGGGCAGCACCGGCACCGCGGCCTGGATGACCACCGGCCCGCAGTCGAGGGTCGGCGTGACGAAATGGACCGTTGCCCCATGCACCCGCACACCGGCCTCGATGGCCTTGCGGTGGGTGTGGAGGCCCGGGAAGGACGGCAGCAGGCTGGGGTGGATGTTGAGCAGGCGGCCGGCGTAGCGGGCGACGAAGGCGTCGGTGAGCACGCGCATGAAGCCGGCCAGCACCACCAGGTCGGGCCGGTAGGCGTCGATGGCGTCGGCCAGGGCGGCGTCGAAGGCCTCGCGGCTGGGGTAGGCCTTGTGATCGACCACCTGGGTGACGATGCCGTGATCGACGGCAAACGCCAGGCCCGCCGCGTCGGGGCGGTTGGCGATGACGGCAGAGACCTCGGCGCCAGGGATCTGCGCCCGAACGATGGCCTCCATGTTGCTGCCACGGCCGGAGATGAGGATGACGATCTTCTTCATGCCACCCTCCTCAACCTGCCACCGGCGCCCGCCGGCTCTTCAGCCAGCCGATGAAGACCGGCAGCAGGGAGATGGCGATGATGGCCAGGATCACGATGGTGAGGTTCTTCTTGACCAGCGGCATGTTGCCGAAGCCGTAGCCCAGCCAGGTGAGCGAGAAGATCCAGATGAAGCCGCCGAGGAAATCCAGCCCCACGAAGCGGCTGTAGGTCATGCGCGCCACGCCGGCGACAAAAGGCGCGAAGGTGCGCAGGAGCGGCAGGAAGCGCGCGATGATGATGGTCTTGCCGCCGTGGGATTCGAAGTAGGAATGGGTC
>JAEUNU010000288.1 GCA_016789125.1 Zoogloea sp.
GGTGGCGCCGTCGCCGGCGGCGATCTCTTCGAGGGTCAGCACCAGGCTCATGTAGTCCATGCCGGCGCCGCCCCATTCTTCGGGCACGCACATGCCGAGGGCGCCGAGCTCGCCGAGCTCCTTGAGGGCTTGGGCCGGGACGGTGTGGTCGCGATCCCATTCGGCGGCGAAGGGGGCGAGGCGCTCCTGCGCGAAGGCGCGCATGGAGTCGCGGATCATTTCCTGTTCCTGGGTGAGGATCATGTTTTGTCTCCTGAGTGTGGGGGCGGCCGCGGGGCGATGGATTGGCGGGCGGCGCGTGCTTGTCGGGTTACGCTGAGCTAACCCGACCTACGGGGCTGCGGATGAGGCGTAGGTCGGGTTAGCCCGCAGGGCGTAACCCGACATCGGAGGCGCCAGGCCTCAGAGCATCTCGACGGCCAGCGCGGTGGCTTCGCCGCCGCCGATGCACAGGCTGGCCACGCCGCGCTTGCCGCCGGTCTTCTTGAGGGCGCCGAGCAGGGTGACGATGATGCGGGCACCGGAGGCGCCGATGGGGTGGCCCAGCGCGCAGGCGCCACCGTGGATGTTCACCTTGGCCGGGTCGAGCTTGAGGTCGTGGATGGCGGCCATGGTGACGACGGCGAAGGCTTCGTTGATCTCCCACAGGTCCACGTCGGCGGTGGTCCAGCCGGCCTTGGCGAGCAGCTTCTGCATCGCGCCGACCGGGGCGGTGGCGAACAGGTTGGGCTGGTGGGCGTGGGTGCTGTGGCCGACGATCCTGGCGATCGGCGTCAGGCCCTTGGCGGCGGCGGTGGAGGCGCGCATCAGCACCAGCGCGGCGGCGCCGTCGGAGATGGAGCTGGAGTTGGCCGGGGTCACGGTGCCGTCCTTGCGGAAGGCGGGCTTGAGGGTCGGGATCTTGTCGAGGTTGGCCTTGGGCGGCTGCTCGTCGCTGGCGATGGTCACGTCGCCCTTGCGGCCGGCCACGGTGACGGGGGCGATCTCCCACTCGAAGGAGCCGTCCTTGATGGCGGCCTGGGCGCGGGTCAGCGAGGCGACCGCGTAGGCGTCCTGCTGCTCGCGGGTGAAGTTGTAGAGGCCTGCGCAGTCTTCGGCGAAGGTGCCCATCAGGCGGCCCCTCTCGTAGGCGTCCTCGAGGCCGTCGAGGAACATGTGGTCCATCACCTGGCCGTGGCCGAGGCGGTAGCCGCCGCGAGCCTTGGGCAGCAGGTAGGGCGCGTTGCTCATGGACTCCATGCCGCCGGCGATCATTACCTCGTTGGTGCCGGCCAGCAGCAGGTCGTTGGCGAGCATGGTGGCCTTCATGCCGGAGCCGCACATCTTGTTGACGGTGGTGCAGCCGGCCGACAGGGGCAGGCCACCGCCGAGGGCCGCCTGGCGAGCCGGGGCCTGGCCCTGGCCGGCGGGCAGCACGCAGCCGAAGATGACTTCCTCGACGCTTTCGGCAGCGATGCCGGCGCGCTCGACGGCAGCCTTGATCGCGACGGCGCCGAGCTGGGCGGCGGTGAGGCTGGTGAAGTCGCCCTGGAAGCCACCCATCGGGGTGCGGGCGGCGGAGACGATGACGATCGGGTCGTTGGCGTTGCTCATTCGAAAATCCTTTAAGGTCGGTGAAGAGTGAGGTGTGAGGAGCGAGTAGGGGCCGGAGCGAGTTGAAAGGGCGATACGCGTCCCGCGCCGCCTCCTCACTCCTCCCCCTTCACTCCCTACCGAATCAATTACTTGGCGGCCATGCGGATGGCGCCATCCAGGCGGATCACCTCGCCATTCAGGTAGCTGTTGCGGCAGATGTGCTCGACCAGCGCGGCGAACTCGGCCGGCTTGCCCATGCGCGAGGGGAAGGGGACCATCTTGCCGAGGGCTTCCTGCACGTCGGCGGGCATGCCGAGGAGCATCGGGGTTTCCATGATGCCCGGGGCGATGGTCATCACGCGGATGCCGCTGCGGCACAGCTCGCGGGCGATCGGCAGGGTCATCGCCACCACGCCGCCCTTGGAGGCGGCGTAGCCGGCCTGGCCGAGCTGGCCGTCGAAGGCCGCCACCGAGGCGGTGCTGACGATCACGCCGCGCTCGCCGCCGGCGTCGGGCTCGTTCTTGCACATGATCTCGGCGGCAAGGCGGATCATGTTGAAGCTGCCGACCAGGTTGATGTTGATGGTGCGGGCGAAGGATTCGAGCTTGTGGGCGCCGTCACGGCCCACCACCTTCTCGGCCGGGGCGATGCCGGCGCAGTTGACCAGGCCGCCCAGCACGCCCATCTCGAGGGCCGCGGCGAAGGCGCCCTTGGCGCTCTCTTCGTTGGTCACGTCGGTGGCGACGAAGCGGGCGGCGGCGCCCAGCTCGGCGGCCACGGCCTCGCCGGCTTCCTTGTTCACGTCGGCCAGCACGACCTTGCCGCCCGCGGCGACAACCATCCGCGCGGTGGCGGCGCCCAGGCCGGAACCGCCGCCGGTCACCACGAATACCTTGTTGTTGATCTCCATGAAGCTCTCCTCGTTTTCGATGTGATGGGGTGCGCGTGCCGCGCGCGATGTGGCCCGCAGTCTAGGGGCAAGGCGGGCCGGCCTCCATGCCATAAACGCTCAATGTGAATGGTAGAATTTGCCATATTGCGGCGCCGCAAAGCCTGGCCCCCAGAAGTGCGCCAGGCGCCCGCTCCCCACCGGTTGTTGACCTCACCCCAGCCATGGCTCCGACCCGCGAACGCAGCTCCGACAAAGGCACCATCGCCATCGGCTTCGTGCAGGAGGCGCTGGTCGATGTGGCCCGCCGGGGGCTCGACGCCCACGCCCTGCTGGTGGCCGCCGGGATCTCGCCCGAGCTCCTCAACGCGCCCCAGGCCCGCGTCTCGTCGGCCCACTACGGCCGCCTGTGGCACCACATCGCCGAGGCCACCGACGACGAGTTCTTCGGGATGGACAGCCACCCGATGAAGGCCGGCAGCTTCACGCTGCTGTGCCATAGCGTGATCCACTGCGACAGCCTCGAGCGCGCCCTGCGGCGGGCGCTGCGCTTCTTCCGGCTGATCCTCGACGACATGGCCGGCGAGCTCCTGCGCGACGGCGACTCCGCCCGACTGGTGGTGCTAGACCACCGCCCCGGGCCGCGGCGGGCCTTTGCCTATGGCACCTTCCTGATCATGCTCCACGGCCTCGCCTGCTGGCTGATCGGGCGGCGCATCCCGCTCCAGCAGGCGGTGTTCCGCTGCCCCGAGCCGGATTTCAGCGCCGAGTGGCGGGTGCTCTTCTCGCCCGAGCTGGTGTTCGACGCGGCGCAGACCGAGATCCGCTTTGCCGCGGAATACCTCGACATGGCCAACGTGCAGAACGAGCGCACGATGAAGATCTTCCTGCGCAGCGCGCCGGCCAACTTCCTGGTCAAGTACCGCAACAGCGAGGGCCTGGTGGCGCGCATCCGGCGCCAGCTGCGCCACATCCCGCCCGACACCTGGCCCGACTTTGAAACCCTGGCCCAGCAGCTCCACAGCTCGGTGTCCACGCTGCGCCGGCATCTGCTCGAAGAGGGGCAGTCCTACCAGTCGATCAAGGACGACCTGCGCCGCGACCTGGCGATCAGCCAGCTGTGCCACTCCGACAAATCGGTGCTCGACATCGCCCTCGATCTAGGCTTTGCCGAGGCCAGCGCCTTCCACCGGGCCTTCAAGAAATGGACGGGCACACGGCCCGGCGAATACCGGCGCGCCCTCGCCGGCCAGTAGTCCGGCTTCACTGGGGAGTTTCGCAATGAACGACGGCCATACCCCCGGAACACCACGCACTGCCCGCCGCGCCCTGCGCCTGCCGCTGCACATCCACATCGCCACGCTGTTCTTTTTACTGGTGCTGGCCACCGGGGCCAGCATCGCCTGGATGTCCTACACGCGGAGTGTGCGCATGCTGGAGCACGCCGCCGAGCGCCTGACCGAGCGCGCCGCGGCCCAGACCCTGGTCGAGATCGAGGCGCTGCTCTACCCGGCCGGCACCGCGGTGCGCCTGGCCGCGCTGGAGCGCCTCACCAGCGCCACCACCCTGGCCGAGCGCCGCCGCAGCCTGCCCTTCCTGCAGCGGGCGCTGCTGGCCTCGCCGGCGGTGTCGTCGATCTACGCCGGCTACGGCGACGGCGACTTCTTCCTGCTCTTCCGCATCGTCGACGATGAGGCCCGCAAGCTGCTCTCCGCGCCGCCCGGCGCCCGCTGGATGGTGCAGAGCATCGAGCAGGGCGAGGCCCGCTTCATCCACCTCGACGACGCCCTGAAGGTGCTGCGCGACGACCCACGGCCCGATTTTGCCGCCGGCTACGACCCCCGCCGGCGCGGCTGGTATCGGGCCGCCGAGGGCGCGGCGGGGCTCATCTACACCGCCCCCTACATCTTTGCGACGACCGCCAAGGCCGGCGTCACCGTGGCCCAGCGCAGCGAGGACGGGCGGGCGGTGGTCGGCGCCGACATCCGGCTGGCCTCACTGGGCGCCACCCTGCAGCGGCTGCGCATCACCCCCGTGTCCCAGCTGGTGCTGCTCGACGAAGCCGACCGGGTGGTGGCCGCCAGCGAGGAGGGCAGGCTCAAGCCCGCGGCGCCGGGCGCTGCGCCCGAGGCCCAGACCATCGACACCCTAGGCGGGCCGCTGGCGGCGCTGGCGGCCCAGGCCCGGCGCCCCGGCGGCGAGCCGGGCGGCCCGGGCCTGATCGCCTTCAGCGTGGACGGCCGCGACTGGCGCGGCGCGCTGCTGACCCTGCGGATCAGCGGCGGGCCCCAGGCGCGGCTGGGTATCGTGGTGCCCGACGACGAGCTGCTCACCGACGCCATCACCATCCGCGACCGGGCGCTGCTGGCGACGCTGCTTGTGATGCTGGGCGCGGTGCCACTCACCTATCTGGCCGCGCGGCTGGTGTCGAAGCCGATCCGCGAGCTGGCCGACGAGGCCGCGGCGATCCGCCGTTTCGACTTTGCCGCCGACGTCGAAACCCGCTCGGTGGTGCGCGAGGTGGACGACCTCGCCACCGACCTGGCCTCGATGAAGGCCTCGATCCGGCATTTTCTGGAGCTGTCCGAGTCCCTCGCCGAGGAGTCCAGCTTCGACCGCCTGCTGCCCCGCCTGGTTGACGAGACGGTGGCGGTGAGCGGCGCCCGGGCCGGCGTGCTCTACCTGGCGGGCGACGAAGGTGCCGGGCTGGAGCCGGCCACCTTGCGCGCCGCCGCCGGCCAGCCGCTTGACCCCGCGCTGGCGCCGCCGGGGGCCGCGATGGCCGGGCTGGTGGGCGAGGGCGCCCGTTCCGGGGGCGGCAGCCTGGACGCCGGGCAGGGCGCCACGGCGGGCTGCGAAGCGCTGTTCGGCGCCCTCGGCCGGCCGGCGATGGCCTATCTGGCGCTGCCGCTCCTCGACCGAGAGCACGCGCGGGTCGGCCTGCTGGTGCTGTGGTTCGACGAAGCACCGGGCGATGAGCTGGTGCATTTCGTCGAGGCCCTGTCGGGCACCGCGGCGCTGTCGGTGGAGACGCGGGCGCTGATCCGCAGCCAGAAGCGTCTGTTCGAATCCTTCCTGCAGCTGCTGGCCCACGCCATCGACGCCAAGAGCCGCTACACTGGCGGCCACTGCGCCCGCGTGCCGGTGCTCACCAAGATGCTGGCGCGCGCCGCCTGCGAGGCGACGAGCGGCCCCTTCCGCGACTTCGCCCTCGGCGACGACGGCTGGGAGACGCTCCATGTGGCGGCCTGGCTGCACGACTGTGGCAAGGTCACGACGCCGGAGTTCATCGTTGACAAGGCCACCAAGCTCGAAACCCTCTACGACCGCATCCACGAGATCAGGATGCGCTTCGAGGTGCTCAAGCGCGACGCGACGATCGCCTGCTGTGAGGCCATCATCGCCGGCGAGGCGCCCGCCGCGGCCCGCGCCCGGCTGGCCGATGAGCATGCCGCGCTCGACGCCGAGTTCGCTTTCGTGGCGGCCTGCAACGCGGGGGGCGAGGCGATGGCGCTGGCCGACGTGGCGCGCCTGCAGCAGATCGCCGGGCGCCGCTGGCTGCGTACCCTCGACGACCGCCTCGGCATCTCGCCCGAAGAGCTGCGTCGCAAGGGCCCGGCCCAGCCCCTGCCGGTGGAGGAGGCGCTGCTCGCCGACAAGCCGGAGCACCTCTTCGAGCGCCCGGCGGAAGACTGCATCGCGCCCGACAACCCGTGGGGCCTGCGAATGACGGCGCCGGCGCTGCTCGCCAACCGGGGCGAGCTCGCGAACCTGGCGATCGCCCGCGGCACGCTCACCCCGGAGGACCGCTACCGCATCAACGAGCACATTGTTAACACCATCCGGATGCTGGCGGACCTGCCCTTCCCGCGGCACCTGCGGGCGGTGCCCGAGATCGCCGGCAGCCACCACGAGAAGATGGACGGCAGCGGCTACCCGAGGGGCCTGACCGGCGCCCAGATGAGCCCGCTGGCGCGGATGCTGGCGATCGCCGACATCTTCGAGGCCCTCACCGCGGTGGATCGGCCCTACAAGCAGGGCAAGCGCCTGTCGGAGGCGGTGGCGATCATGGCCTCGATGCGCGACGCCGGGCACATCGACCCGGCGCTGTTCGCGCTGTTCCTGGAGTCTGGTGTGTATCGGGACTACGCCCGGCGTTTCATGCAGCCGGCGTGCATCGACGAGGTGGATGTGGCCGCCATTCTGGCCAAGGTAGCCTGAGCCGGGTTCAGCCGCCCAGGCTGGTGGCGGCGAGGGCGGCCAGCCAGCCGCCGGCCACCACGCCGGCCGGGAACAGCAGGCGGGTGCGCACGGCGAAGGCTGGGCGCTCGAAGCGGCGGTGGAACTCGGCACCGGCGGCGATGCTCACCGCCAGGGCCAGCAGCATGCCCAGCGCGTTCACCACCGGATTGGCCGGGAAGAAACCGCTGACCGCCGCATTGACCAGCAGGCTGAGCGGGAAATGCACCAGGAACACCGAATAGGAGATCTGCGCCAGGCGGCTGACCGCGGCGGGCAGCGGCAGCGTGTGGAGCAGGCCGCTGCGGGCCGCGACGGCCAGGAACAGCATCACCCCGGTGGCCACCGCGATGCGCTCGCGGAAATCGACGGCCAGCGCCGCCACGGCCGTCAGCGTCAGCAGGCCCAGCCACAGCTGCGGCCGCGGCAGGCGCAGGGCCCAGCTGCACAGGATGCCCAGCCCGAAGGCGCCGAAGAAGTACAGCGCGGTCTCGTCCCACAAGTCGTCGCGGTTGAAGCCGAACAGCGAGGCGACGGTCATTCCGGCGACCAGCAGCGCGGCCAGCAGGCGCAGCGCACCGGCCTGCGCCGGAAAGCGCGCGGCCAGCCGGTGGGGCAGCCACAGCAGCAGGACAGCCAGGGCGAAGAGCTGGAAGTCGATGGCCACGTACCACACACCGGCGGAGAGCGCCTCCTGGTCGAGCAGGTCGTGGAGCAGCAGCACGTGGGCGAGGAGCTGGCCGAGGTCGGGCGGCTCGGAGATGGAGCGGTGCTCCATCCACACACCGGCCACCGCCGAGCAGGCGATGGCCAGCAGCAGCGCCGCCGAATAGGGCACCACCAGCCGGGTGTAGCGCTGGAACAGCAGTACGAGCGGAGCGCCGAGGGTACTGCTTGCCGGGTTGAAGCGGGTGGCGAACAGGAAGCCGGAGACCACCAGGAACACCTGCACCGCCATGCGGCCGTAGTCGAACAGGAAGTCGATGAGGCCGGGCATCAGCGGCCGGGCGATGTCGGCCATCGGGCCGTAGAAGGCCAGGTGATGCAGGACGATCAGCACGCAGGCGATGGCCTTGAGCGCGTCGATGGCGGGCAGTCTTGAAGCGTCGTTGCGCATGATGCTTGCGCATCCTCCCAAAGCTGGAATCGGTGCTCAACGAGGGCCCGGTGATGCCGCGCTGCAAATGGTGCACTGCAGCGGTTGAGCGAAAGCGCAGGATTATACGGGCTGAGGGCCCGATGGGAAGGACATTTGCTTGTAAGCGGATGCTTCTGGCGCGCGCCGTGCCATGCCGGCGGCCGGGCTCAGCCGGCCTTGCGGAAGGTGAGGTTGAGCCGGCACGCTCCGGTGGCCGGGTGGCTGCCGTCCTTCACCGGCAGCACGCCGTGGAAGCGCAGCCGGGCCGGGCCGCCCCACACCAGCACGTCGCCGTGGGCGAGGGGCAGGCGCGCGGGCTTGTCGCTGCGCTCGAGGCCGCCGAAGAGGAAGACCGCCGGCAGCCCGAGGGACAGGGATACGATGGGTTGGCTGAAGTCGGCCTCGTCCCGGTCCTGGTGCAGGGCCATCCTGGCCCCGGGGGCGTAGCGGTTGATCAGGCAGGCGTCGGCCGCGAAACCGGCAAAACCGGCGCGGGCCGCGCTGTCCGTGGCGAGGGCCTGCAGCACGGCGGGCATCGCCGGCCAGGGCTGGCCACTGTCCGGGTCGATGGGCGAGTAGCGGTAAGCGCGGCGGTCGCTGACCCAGCCCAGGGCGCCGCAGTTGCTCATCGCCACCGACATGCGGAAGCCACCGGGGGTGAGCATCTGGCGCCAGGGCGCGCGGGCCAGAACATCGCGGATCGCGGCGAGGAGGGCCGGCGCCTCGCCCAGGGCCGCGCCCGGCAGCAGCACGGCACCGGGGGCGATGGGGCGTGGCTCGCCGGAGGCGGGGGCGAAGAGGTCGGCGGTGTGCAGATCACTCATGGGTGGCTGCCCAGCCGGGCTTCCCGTTCAAGGAGCGCGCGCTTGCGGGCCTCGCCCCAGCGGTAGCCGGCCAGTGCGCCGTCGCGGCGGAGCACCCGGTGACAGGGGATGACGACCGCCAGCGGGTTGGCGGCGCAGGCGCCGGCCACCGCCCGTACGGCCCGGGGGGCGCCGATGCGCAGGGCGAGCTCGGTGTAGCTGAGGGTGTGGCCGGGGGCGATCTGGCCGAGGGCCTGCCAGACCCGCTGCTGGAAGGGCGTGCCCCGGGGAGCGAGCGGCAGGGCCAGGGTGCCGCAGGATGTGTCGATGAAGGCGGCAACCTGGGCGAGGGCCGCGCCGTCGCTGTCGGGCCGGGCCTCGGGGTGAGTGGCGAGCAGGCCGGCGGCGAGGGCGTCCGCGTCGTCGCCCAGGCTGATGGCGCACAGCCCGGCGGGGCTGCGGGCGACGAGGAGGGCGCCGAGGCTGCACTGGCCGGCGGCGTAGCGGATTTCGGAGGATGGCATGGGGTTCTCCCGGCGGTGTGGGAAACGTGAATCTAAGCCTTTTCGATCGCCCGAGGCTATCGCGATCAGCAAGACGGGCAATTGGACGGCGAAACTGCGCGCCGCCAGAATTAAGACCACAAGAACGCAGGAGATTCATCATGAGAACGATCCAGACCGCCCGCCATGTCGCCCACGCCAGCGCTCACGACCATCCCGGGCGCTTTTACAGCGGGCTTGCCGTGGTTGCCCTCGGTGCGGGCTTGTGGCTCGCCGAAGTGGCGCGCATGCTGATGGCCCAGTGACTTCGTGCTTCGGGAGTGTCGATGAATCCGCATGAAACGGCTTCGGGCCTGGCCCTGGCGGACGGCAACGTGGCAGCGCTGGCCTGGCGGGACGCCTGGCGCCTGCAGGCGCGCAATCACCCGTGGATGACCGGTGGCCTCGGCCTGGCGCTGGCGGCCATGGCGCTGCTGCTGGGGGCGGGCATCCGCGACGGCCTTTCCAGCGGCGGCGAGCCCTTGCGCCTGGCGCTGCTCGGCGGCATGGCGGGCTTCGGCGCGACGGCCATCGGGGCGCTGGCGGGGGTCACGCTGCGCCAGCTGTCCCAGCGCGCCGAGGACAGCCTGCTGGGCTTTGCCGCGGGGATGATGCTGGCGGCGAGCTCCTTCTCGCTGATCCTGCCCGGCCTCGCCGCGGCCAAGGAGATGACCGGCAGCGGCGTCCTGGGCGCCCTCATGGTTGTCGGCGGGATGGCGCTGGGGGTGCTGCTGATGCTCGGCCTCGACCGCTTCACGCCCCACGAACACGAGAGCAGCGGACCCTGCGGCCCGGGCTGCGAGCGCATCGGCCGGGTGTGGTTGTTCGTGCTGGCGATCACCCTGCACAACCTGCCCGAGGGCATGGCGATCGGGGTGAGCTTCGCCCAGGGCGACATGGGCGTGGGCCTGCCCCTCACCAGCGCCATCGCGATCCAGGACATCCCCGAAGGCCTGGCGGTGGTGATGGCGCTGCGGGCGGCGGGGGTTGGCAGCTGGCCGGCGGTGCTGATGGCGGGGGCATCCGGGCTGATGGAGCCGCTCGGGAGCCTCTTCGGGGCCGGCATCGCCGGCGGCCTGGCGCTGGCCTACCCGGTCGGGCTGGGGCTGGCGGCGGGGGCGATGATCTTCGTGGTGTCCCACGAGGTGATCCCGGAGACCCACCGCAACGGTCACCAGACCAGCGCCACCCTCGGGTTGATGGCGGGTTTCGCGGTGATGATGTTCCTGGATACGGCGATGGGCTGAGCGATCGTTTCTGCCAATCCCGAGCACTGTTTTTTGCAATTGGACCGCATGGCTGGCCAGGGGGATACTATGGCCGTGTTCCCGCCTCGGTAGGGTATCCGAGCCCCGGGCGGGCCCAAGAATCGATCACCAGGAGACCTCCATGAAAAAGAAAGCGTCCAAGTCCGCCGGCCCCGTGATGGATATCGGCATTTCGGCCGACGACCGGGCCGAGATTGCCGCCGGCCTCTCGCGCCTGCTCGCCGACAGCTTCAATCTCTACCTGATGACCCACAACTTCCACTGGAACGTGAAGGGGCCGATGTTCAACACCCTGCACGTGATGTTCATGGAGCAATACACCGAGCAGTGGAACGCGCTGGACATCATCGCCGAGCGTATCCGCGCCCTCGGGCATCCGGCGCCGGGTACCTTCACGTCCTTCGCCAAGCTCGCCAGCATCGAGGAGCCCGAAGGCGTGCCGACGGCCGTCGGGATGATCGAGCTCCTCGTCGCGGCCCAGGAGGCCACCGCGCGCACCGCGCGGGGCCTGTTCCCGCTGGTGGACAAGGCCAACGACCAGCCCACCGCAGACCTCCTCACCCAGCGCCTCGAGGTGCACGAGAAGACCGCCTGGATGCTGCGCAGCCTGCTTGAGGAGTGAGTTCGCAAGCGGCCACGGTACGCCGGCCAGCGCCATAAAAAAACCCGGGTTTCCGGGTTTTTTTATGGGCGGATACCGCGCGGGCCGGGCCGCATGGCGGGGGTTGGATCAGCGCTCCCGCTGCCACAGCATGCCGTGGGTGACGATGAACTGGTATTTGCGGGCATGCTCGCGGATCACCAGCGGGACTTCCTCTTCCCGCCGCAGCACGAAGCCTTCGTCGCGCAGGAAGGCCTTGAGGGCGTCGGCGCTCTTCACCGGCTGGCCGTTGCGCTCGAAACCGCCCAGCCATGCCTCCCGCGGCGTGAACTGCTCCAGCCACGAGTAGGGCGAGAACAGCGCCACCAGGCCGCCCACACGCACCAGCCCGCGGGGCCCGCCGAGGCGGCCGAGGAGCGACTTGGGGCTGGGCAGGCGGCACAGCAGGTTGGCCATCAGCACGGCGTCGAGGTCTACAAGCTCGGCCGGCAGCGAGGTGGCGTCGGCCTGGCGGAAGCTCACCCGCGAGCGGTCGATGTCGGCGGCAACGGTGGCGCGCACGGTGACGCCCAGGTCGCCCTCGTCGCGGCGGAAGTAGTCGAGGCTGCCGTGCTTCTGGAGCTGACTGGCGGCGTCGATGAAGGCGCGGGACAGGTCGACCCCGAGCACCTCGCCGAAGCCGCGGGCGAGCTCGAAGCTGGCCCCGCCCACCGCACAACCGACGTCGAGGGCGCGGGCAGTGCCGCTGCCGAACTTCTGTGCGCCGTCGAGCAGCCAGTGGGCGCAGCGCTGGGGGAAGGCGGTGGCGCACTGGGGGCCGCCGGGCCAGGGCATCTGGCTGGCCGGCGTGCCGTGGTGGAGCAGCATGTAGTCGTCGACCATGCGGGCATCTTCGTACACCTGGCTGCCGGCTTCGGCGGCGCCGAGCTTGATGACGCCGCCGTCGTGGGCGGCCTGGACGACGCGGAAGCCCGAGTGCTGGAAGAAGTGCGGCCGGAAGTGGAAACGCGACCACACGCTGGCCTCGTCGCCGCAGGAGATCCACGAGCCGCCGAGGATCATCTGGTGCTGGCCGTCGTAGCAGGGCGTGGAGAAGTCGTCGTAGTAGGGGTGGACGCGGGCGCCGGGCAGGGGGTTGAAGTCGTCGCCGTGCCACTGCCAGACGTTACCGAAGACGTCGTGGGCGCCGCAGGCGGAGGGGCTGCCGGCGTCGACCGGCCACGGCGAGCCGTGGGCGAGCTGGCTGTTCCAGCCGATCTCGCGGCCGAGGGTGGCGCCGTCCATGCGGAAGGCCGGGTCGCTGGCGGCCCAGGCGGGGTCGCGCAGGGCGTTGTGCTCGGCCTCGGTGGGCAGGCGGCAGGGCTGGCCGTCGCGGGCGCTGCGCCAGGCGCAGTAGGCCGCGGCCTCGTGGGCGTTGACCTCGGCCGGCCAGTTCCAGGGCATCGGGATGGTCTCGAAGAGGGTGCGCAGGCGGTAGCGGTGCAGGCCGGCGGGGCCCTCCGAGATCCAGAAGCACGGCCACTTGCTGTTGCGAAAGGCGCGCCACTCCCAGCCGGCTTCGGTCCACCATTGCGGGTCGAGGTAGCCGCCGGCCTGGATGAACTCGAGGAAAGCGCCGTTGCTGACAAGCAGGTTCTCGGCCCGGAAGGCTTGCACCGAAACCTGGCGCTGGCCGTATTCGTTGTCCCAGCCGAAGCTCGGCCAGTCGCGCGGCTTGCCGAGGCTGACGGTGGTGGCGGGGATGTCGAGCAGGCGCGCCACCGGGTAGTCGACGCCGGCCCGGGGCGGGAAGCTGGCGTTCTCGGCCGCCGGGTAGAGGGCCGGCCAGGCGGCGGGGCGCTGGACGAGGTGGGCGGGCAGTTCGCGGATCAGTACGGAGGAGGTTTCGAGGTGGATGCGTTCGTGCTCGAAGCCCAGGAAGAGCGCCCATAGCGGGTGGTCCATGCCGATCGGCGGGTGGCCGTCGGCGAGGTCGGGGTGGGTCGCGATGAGCTCACTGACGGCGGCATACACCTGCTGCCGGTAGGTGTGGGCTTCGGCAAAGCTGGGCCACAGCATCTCGTTCTTGGACATGTCGTCCCAGCGCATTTCGTCGACGCCGGTTTCGAAGATGCGTTCGAAATAGGGGTTGAGTGGAGCGTCGATGAGGCCGGCCACCCGCAGCTTGTTGATGTAGAGCGCCGCCGGATGGCAGTAGTAGAAGATCATCGGGTGGCGCAGGTGGTGGTAAGGCGGCCGGTAGAAGGCTTCCTCGCCCTGCAGGCCGGCAAACAGCAGCTCGGTGAGGGTCCAGCCATTGTCGAAGGCGGCCTGCACCGACTGGCGCGTGCAGCTGGCGAGGTTGGGCGCCGGCAGCGCGGTGAGCGTGCCGCCGGGCTGGCAGCCGGGGCTGTGCTCGGGGGACAGGCCGGTCCACCACCAGGCGTCGCGCGGGCCGTGCAGCAGGGCGTCGTGCTCGCCGCGGAGGTTCTGGCGCCAGGGTTCGGCGGTGGTGTGGGCTTGCGACATCGTGGTCTCCTTGAAGTCTGTTGTCCCTGCGGGGCGGGCGTGGTGTCGGTTTAGGGGCCGTTTCAGGCAAAGAGTTCGGCCTGTATCGGCTGGGCGTCGGGGGCCATGGGCTGGGCGTCGCGGCGGCTGAGGGCGGAGGCCCGCACGCCGAGCAGGCGGATGCGCCGCTCCAGCGGTACGCGCCGGGCGCACTCGCCGGCGGCCCGGCGGATCACCCGGGCGTCGCCGGTGGGCGCGGCGAGGGTCTGGTCGCGGGTGACCGTGGTGAAGTTGTCGAAGCGCAGCTTGAGGCCGATGGTCTTGCCGAGGTAGCCCTTGCGCTCGAGGTCGGCGGCGAGCTGTTCGCACAGGCGGGTGAAGCGGGCGGAGAGCTCGGCCTTGTCGTGGCGGGGGTGGAGGGCGCGCTCGAAGGTGGTCTCGCGGGACAGGCTCTTGGGCTCGCTCTCGGTGACCACCGGGCGCTGGTCGTGGCCGTGGGCGGCGTCGTGCAGCCATTGCCCGTAGCGGCTGCCGAAGTTCTCCTGGAGCCAGGCCGGGTCGGCGGCGGCGAGCTGGCCGATGGTGGCGATGCCAAGGCCCTCGAGGCGCACCGCGGCCTTCGGGCCGATGCCGTTGATGCGCCTGGCCGGCAGCGGCCAGATGCGGTCGGGGATGTCGTCCGCCGCGACGATGGTGACGCCGGCGGGCTTGTCGAGGTCGGAGCAGAGCTTGGCGAGCAGTTTGTTGGGGGCGACGCCGATGGAGCACGACAGGCCGGTGGCGTCGCGCACCGCCTGTTGCAGCGCGAGCGCCAGGGCCCGGGCGCCTTCGCGGCTGCCGGCAGGGTTGAGGGCGCTGAGGTCGAGGTAGATCTCGTCGATGCCGCGGTCTTCCATCTGCGGCGCGATGGTGCGGGCGGCGGCCTTGAAGAGGCGGGAGTA
>JAEUNU010000099.1 GCA_016789125.1 Zoogloea sp.
CATCTTTTTAAAGAACCGCTGCAACAGCAGCGAAGAGGTGCGCATTATACAGAGATCCAAAACCCTGTCAAGCATCGCAGAAGATTTATTTCAAAACTTCGCTCAGCTTGCGGCGTGTTCGCTACAACCAAACCGCCGATCCTGCCTACCTCCTCACCACCCCGCCGAAACATCCGGCGCTGCAGCAAGAGAGCGCGCATTATAAAGAACTATCAGAACGCGTCAAGTAGATTAATAAAGAAAATCTGTAGGCGCGCACCAGACCGACACGGGCGTGCTGTGCGTGACGAAGCAAGCGTGCCGAGCCCCACCTGCGCCGGGAAGATCGAAAAACCTTGCCATGCAGACCCCGCGTCGGCATGTACCAGAGCTATTTGATGGCGAACTTGAAATCACCCTTGTGCCCAGCCGTGACGCGGACACGCTGCACGGCCTTGCCATCGGCCATGCGCGCCAGCACCACCTCGGCGATCTCGGGCAGTAGCGTGCCATTGAGGATATGGTCGACATTGCGGGCGCCGGAATCCACCTCGGTGCAGCGCGCCAGCACGGCCTCGACTAGCCTGTTATCCCAACCGAAGCCGGCCTTGTGGTTGTCGGCGATGCGGTCGCGGATGCGGTCGAGCTTGAGTTCGATGATCTGCGCGAGCACTTCGTCGGAGATCGGGTAGAAGGGCACCACCTGCATGCGGCCGAGAAAGGCCGGCTTGAAGGCCTTGAACAGCACTGGGCGCAGCGCCTCGGCAAGCGCACCGGCGGCGGGCAAGTCTGCTGCCGGCCGATTGAGGCAAGCCTGCATGATCTGGCTGGAGCCGACGTTGCTGGTGAGGATGATCAGCGTGTTGCGAAAATCGATCTCGCGCCCCTCGGCGTCGTCGAGCACGCCCTTGTCGAAAACCTGGAAGAACAGCTCGAGCACATCGGGGTGGGCTTTTTCGACCTCGTCGAGGAGCACTACGCTGTAGGGGTTGCGGCGGACCGCCTCGGTGAGCACGCCCCCTTCGCCGTAGCCCACGTAGCCCGGCGGCGAGCCCTTGAGGCCGGAGACGCTGTGGGCCTCCTGGTATTCGCTCATGTTGATGGTGACCAGCTTGCGCTCGCCGCCATAAAGGATGTCGGCCAGAGCCAGCGCAGTCTCGGTCTTGCCCACGCCCGAGGGGCCGACGAAGAGGAAGACGCCCTTCGGCTTGTCGGGGTCTTCGAGGTTGGCGCGGGCCGTGCGCACCCGCTGGGCGATGGCCGCGAGGGCGTGGTCCTGGCCGATCACCCGCGCCTGCAGTAGGGGCTGGAGGCCGAGCACGGTACGGATTTCGTCCTTGACCATCTTGCCCAGAGGGATTCCCGTCCAGGCGGCGACGATCTCGGCCACCACGTGGCCGTCCACCTGCAGCGGGACCATGGGCGCATCGCCCTGGAGCTCGCGCAGGCTGGCGAGGGCCGCGTCGAGCTCGCTGGCGACGTCGCCGGTCGAGGGCTTGCGGGAGCGCCCCCTGGGCCTGGGAGCGTCCGACGCGGCGGCCTCGGCCGCCCCGCGCAGGGCAAGGATGCGGCTGACGAGGGCCTTTTCGGCTTCACAGCGGGCTTCGAGGGTTTCGAGGTCGGCGCTCAGCGCAGAGATCCGAGCCTGCAGCTCGGCGATCCGCAGCTCGTGGCGAAGACCGCTGGCGACTTCACGCTCGAGGGCAGCCAGCTCGGCGCGATCGCGGAAGATGCGCTTGGCAGTTTCGTCGACCTGGGCCGGCGTGGCCCGCTGGCCTAGGGCCACCCGGGCGCAGGCAGTATCGAGCACCCCGACGGCCTTGTCGGGCAGCTGGCGGCCACTGATGTAGCGACTGGAAAGACGCACCGCCTCGGTGACCGCTTCGTCGAGGATGCGGATGCCGAAGTGGGCCTCCATCAGGGGCACCATGCCGCGGAGCATCGCCGCGGCCAGGGCCTCACCGGGCTCCTCGACCTTCACCATCTGGAAGCGGCGGGCCAGGGCGGCGTCCTTCTCGAAATACTTTTTGTACTCGGCCCAGGTGGTGGCGGCGATGGTGCGGAGTTCGCCCCGGGCCAGGGCCGGCTTGAGCAGGTTGGCGGCGTCGTTCTGGCCCGACTGGCCGCCGGCGCCGATCAGGGTGTGGGCTTCGTCGATGAACAGGATGATCGGCCGCGGGCTCTGGCGGACCTCGTCGATGACATTTTTCAGGCGGTTCTCGAACTCGCCCTTCACGCTCGCGCCAGCCTGCAGCAGGCCGAGGTCGAGCACGTGGAGCTCGACCCTGGCCAGCGACTCCGGCACGTCGCCGGCGGCGATGCGGAGGGCCAGGCCTTCGACCACGGCGGTCTTGCCAACCCCGGCCTCGCCGGTGAGGATGGGGTTGTTCTGGCGCCGCCGCAGCAGGACGTCGATGAGCTGGCGGATCTCGCTGTCACGGCCGATCACCGGGTCGAGCTGGCCGTCACGGGCGCGCTGGGTGAGCGGGGTGGTGAACTGGTCGAGGGCGGGAGTGCGCGTTTCTGCGGCCTTGGCAGCAGGCGACGGGTCGCTGCATCCGGCCCCCGCGCCGACCGCTGCCATGGTTTCTGTCGAGCCGGCAGTGAGGCGGTCGAAGTGATGCCGGAGCTCGTCCACGGGCAAGCCGGCGAGTAGCTGGGAACCCCGCGAGGCGAGCTGGGCCAGATCGGGCGCTGTGAGCAGGGCCAGCAGCAGATGGCCCGAACGGATGCGCGGCAGCCGGGCGTCGAGCGAGGCGATCAGCCAGGCCTGCTCGAAGAGCCTAGGGAGATGGGCCGAGAACACCGGCGTGCGGCCATTGCCGGTCTTGAAGCGGTCGATCTCGGCACTCAGCTCACGCTCCACGCCGGCGGGGCTGATGGCACAGCGGCGCAGGATGCAGTGCAGGTCGCAGTTGCCCTGTTCGAGCAGGGCCAGCAGCAGGTGTTCGAGATCGACCTCGTAGTTGCCCCGCGCCATGCACAGGCCGGCGGCACGCTCGGCGGCCTGGCGGCAGGTGTCGTTGAGTTTGCTGATCAGGGTCTTGAGGGAGTTGCTCATCGGGTCGGCTCTCAGGGTTGGGCGGCTCAGTCGGTGAAGGGGGCGAGGTAGGCGAGGTCGCAGCGGTCGGCTGCCGCGGGGCGCGTCAGCACGAAGCTGTCGTGGCCGAGCCGGCAGCCGGTGGCGGCGCCGAGCACGCAGGGCACCACATCGGCAGCGCGCAGGATCGGGCGGATCTCATACTCGAGCTGCCCGCCAGCGGCCAGGGACAGCAGCTTGGCGAGGGCATCGGCCAGCTCGCCCCGGGGCAGGAAGGCCAAGTAGCGGGCCCGGGGCAGCGGCCCGATGCGGATACGGATGCGCAGGTTGCACTGCCACACCCGCTCGCCGACGAGGGCGTCGCGGCCCAGGGTGAGCTGGCCGGCGCCTAGCCGCGAGCACTGGGGCGGCGGCAGGGCATACCAGCGCCCGACGAACTGCTTGATCTCGACCGGCTCACGGAAATAGCTGGCGAGCACCCGCTGCAGGGCTTCGGCCGACATCGGGTGCTGGCGCAGCAGGCCGGCCAGGCGGGCGATGGATTCGTCGTCGATGGCACCCAGGCGCCCGCGCAGGCCGGCCATGCCCAGCCCGGTGAGGGACAACAACAGGGGCAGGAAGTGATTGCGCCGGTCCATCTCATATTGGACGGGCAGGCGGTATTTCTTCCAGGCGCGGTAGAAATGCCCCACCGAGCGGTTGGTGAACAGATCGAGAAAAGCCCGCCCGGCGGTGTCCTTGAGGTGGCGCTCCCGATGAAGGACCTGCTCGGTGTAGTGGATGGGCAGGGCGCCGTGAACGCCGAGCATGCCCATGAAGGCCGGGGTGATCTCGACCCGCTCGGGCCTAGGCTCATCCTGCCCGGCAGCGCCCGGCCCGCGGCTGACGTCGATGCCCTCAACCTGGCTGGGCGCAAAGCCGAGGCGCAGGGAGTTGCGGAAGCGGATGCGCTCGGACACCGGGTCGCCCGCCTCGCCCCGAAAGGCAAGCTCATGGAGGCGCACGAGCTGGAAGAACTCGTAGCGCTCGGGGGCCTGTTGGCTGTCGGCGATCAGGCCAGCATCGAGTCGCCGCTGCGGGGCGCGCATCGGATAAGTTCCTCCCCGGTTTGCCCCGAGACGAGCACCAGCTGCGTGAAGCTGTTGAGACCGGCGTAGAGCCCGAGAAAATGGTCGATGCAGCGGGCGAAAGCATGCAGGCCGCTGCCGACGAAGCTGGACTCCTCTATCGTCAACCGCACTTCCAGCCCGCGCACAAAGCAGGCAAAGGGCTGGCCGGGCATCCACACGGTCTGGCTGGAGTGCTCGATCGCCCGCAGGCCCTCGATCTGCCGGCGCGTCGTGGCGCTGCGCGGCAGATCGTAGAGGGCGAGCATTTCCTGGAAGGCCGCCAGGCCGCTACCGGTAAGGGACAGATGGTTGAGCGCCAGGTGCGAGATGATCCGCCACTGGCCGTCGCCGCGGTGGTCGAAACGCCAGGGCTGGGTGGGCTTGCGAAGCAGGCGGATGCTGCGGACGCTAGCGCCACCTTCCAGAAAGAGATCGCCGGACGGCGCGCCCACCGACATGAAGGTGGGCAGATCCCGGTTGGTGCAGCTGAGCTCCAGGCTGAGCACGTCGGTCCTGGGCTGTACCAGGTCGAAGCCGGGATCGACGATGGAGAGGGAGGTTTCATAGCCCGGGCTGCTCTCGGCCAGCAGCGGGTCGCGCTGGGCAAACCAATAGAGGGCGCTGTGCTCCGGCGTCTCCCCGTGGCGGAGCGAGAAGAAAGGCCGGAACTCGGTGATCGTCTGGCCCTGGGCGGTCTGGCGCACCCGCTTGACGCTGTCGATGGAATACACCTCGTAAGCGAAGGCCCGCCGGCCATCGGCGACGACAGGATAGGCGGCGGAGCGGTGGGTGACACGGATCGGGTCGCCCCGCTGGCGGAACAGATTGACCACCGGCACGCAGCCCAGCCGCAGGTTCTGAGGGCCAAGGGTCTGCAGCAGGCGCGAGGCGTCGCTGTCGGCGCGGAGCTTGCCGAGGGCAAAATGGATGTGCACGCGCGACTGGGCCCGCAGCCTGGCCGGCAGGGCGGCCAGGTCGAGATCGAAGAAGTTGAATTTTTCAGGGAAGCAGAAAAATTCGGTCAGATGGCGATAGGCGCCATGGGCCGCCTCGGGCATGTCGATGAGGGACTCTTCGGAGGCAAAGCCCACCTCGCCGACGAAGCCGTCGCGGACGGGCACCCAGCGGCCGTCCTCGCCTTCGGCAAAAACCTTCAGGCACCGCAGGAAGAGCACATCCCGCAGCGCTGAGGCGAGCGACGGCTCGGCATCTATATAGAGGCGGACCCGGCCGCAGGCCTCCAGCCCGTCCTGCCCACCCTCGCCCTGCCATGCCAGCGAGAAACTCAGCCGGGCCTGACTGCCGGCCGGCAGGCGCACCTCGCCCGGCGCCACCGCCAGAGGGTCGAAGGCCAGCCCGTCGAGCACCAGCGGCGTCAGGCGAACGTCCCAGGCTGTCCGGAACTTGCAGACGGCGCCCTTGATCGGGCGGGACTGCAGCTCGGTGCCTCGAGGCAGCATCGAAACGGAGGAGAGCGCGCTGCCGGCCTGCTCGAAGTGGGCGATCGAGCAACTCGGGAACGGCCGCAGATAGTGCGGGTAAAGGACGCTGAGCAGGGCCTCGGTGAATTGGGGGTAGGAATCCTCGATCTTCTTGGAGACGCGCGCGGTCATCAGCGCGAAGGATTCGATCATCCGCTCCACGTGGGGGTCGTCGCAGCCCTCGCCGGACAGCAGCAGCTGGGCGGCCAGCTTGGGGTAGCGCTCGGCGAATTCCCGCGAGTGGCTGCGCAGGAAGGCGAGCTCCCGCTCGTAGTAAGGAAGGAGGTCTTTCATGGCGCAGCCACACGCCGCGCGCGGCTGACGGAATACTGCAGGCTGGTGGGCTGCAGCAGGGCATCGAAGGCCACCGGTTCCTGCGCCGGGTTCACCACCAGCACCGCCCGGATCGAAAAGTGGAGCGCATTGATGGCCTGGCGCTGGAGCTCGAGCTCGACCCGCACATCCCGCAGCCGCGGCTCGTGCCGCGCGACGGCCTGCTCGATGCCCGCGCAGATGCGCTGCCGGTCATGCACGCTGGCCAGGCTCAGGCCGGCGAAATCGGCCAGCCCGAAACCGGCCACCGACGCCTGTGCAAGCGGGTAATCCTGCGCCAGCGCCGCATCGAAGACGACCCGGGTGTTGAGCAGGGCCTCGAGATCCCGCGCGACGGAATCCTTGAGCTGTTCGAGGGACAGTTTTCGACGCACCGCGGCCAGGGGCGGGTCGTCGAACAGCTTGTCGAACAGAGAGGGCTCGAATCCCTTGATCATGACGTATGGGTGCGCGGGCCGGGCTTCCGCCTTGCGATGGGGGCGGGGCTCAGCTCAGGTTGGGCGTGTTCTTGGCCAGGTTCCAGGCGCCCTGGATGTTCACCTTGCCGGACTTGCTGCCGTCGATGTTGAGCTCGTCGTAGGTCCACTTGACCGCCGAATACTTGAGCGAGAAGGTCTCCTTGGGGATGCCCTCCTCGCTGACCGTCGGCGACACCGAGGCGATGATGACGTTCTTCAGCTCGATCTTGAGATACTGGTGGCGCGTCTGGCTGGACGAGGGGTTGCCGGTGGTGTTACGGCCACCGAGGGCACGGTAGAAGTAGATGAGCACATCGTTGACCACGAGGCCCGAAGAGCAGGCCTGGTAGAGCTTGGGGCTGGCGCCGTCGATGTCCTTGGTGAACACCATCTCGCCATGCTCGACGCGCTCGGCGGTGTGGCCGCCGGCGGCCGATGCGGTGGCCGACTTTGGCTGGCGCATGGTGTGGCTCCAGCTGTAAACCTCGACGGTATCCTTGTGCTTGGCATCGCGGGAATCGCCCTTGATGTCGCTGCCTTTGAACTCGACGTAGATGTCCTTCATTTTTGGGTTTCTCCTTTAGCGGGATGCGCTCAGTTCTTGCCGGATGGCAGCTCGGCCACCAGGCGCAGTGACACCGACAACTCGTCGAGCTGAAAATGGGGCCGGATGAAGGACACCGCGCGATACACGCCGGGCCGCCCCGGGACTTCGCTGACCTCGATCGACGCCTCCCGCAGCGGGAACTCGGCCTTGGTCTCCTGGGACGCCGAGTCGTCGGTGGTGACGAACTTGTCGATCCAGCGCTGCAGATAGGCCTGGATACCCGTCGGGCTGGCAAAGCTGCCGATCTTGTCGCGCATCATCGCCTTCATGTAGTGGGCGATCCGCGACACCGCGAACATGTACTGGAGTTGGGCCGACAGGGCCGCATTGGCGTTGGCCGCGTCGCTGTCGTACTTCCTGGGCCGCTGGGCCGACTGGGCGCCAAAAAATGCGGCGTAGTCGGTGTTCTTGCAGTGCACCAGCGGGATGAAGCCGAGATCGCTGAGCTCCTTCTCGCGGCGGTCGGTGATCGAGACTTCGGTGGGGCACTTGAGGGCGATTTCGCCGTCGTCGGTACGGAAGGTGTGGGTCGGCAGGTCCTCGACGAGGCCTCCGCCCTCGACTCCGCGGATCGCTGCGCACCAGCCGTAGTTGTCGAAGGCGTCGGTGAGCCGAGCCGCCAGCGCAAACGCGGCGTTGCACCAGAGGTATTTGTCGTGGTCGGAGCCGTCGACCTCCTCGACAAAGTTGAAGCCTTCGGTCGGCAGCCCGTCGAGGGGGTTGTAGGGCAGGCGGCCGAGGAAGCGCGGCAGGGCCAGGCCCACGTAGCGGGCGTCTTCCGATTCGCGGAAGGACTTCCACTTGGCGTATTCGACGGTATCGAAGACCTTGCCCATGTCCCGCGGCTTGCCGAGCTCGAGGTAGGACTCCAGGCCGAAGAGCTGCGGGGCCGCGGCGGTGATGAAGGGCGCGTGGGACGCCGCCGCAACATGAGACATCTGGTCGATGAAGTACATGTCCTCGGGCTGGCGGGTGAGCTCGAACTGGCCGATCAGCGCACCGAAGGGCGCTCCGCCGAAGGTGCCGAACTCTTCTTCGTAAACCTTCTTGAACAGGGCGCTCTGGTCGAAGTCGATGGCCGACTTGAAGTCCTTGACCAGCTCGCGCTTGCCGGCGTTGAGCAGCTTGATCTTGAGGTGGGTGCCGGTGGATGTCTGGCGGCAGAGGTAGTGCAGCCCCGTCCAGGCGCTTTCGAGGGCCTGGAACTCGGGGGCGTGCATGATCGCGCTGAGCTGCTCGGAGATCAGGCGGTCGAGCTCGGCGACCCGGGCATCGATGGAGGCCGCGAGGTTGTCGGACACGACGACCTCGCCCTCGAGCACCTGCTTGACCAGCTCGCCGATGATGTCCCGGGCCCGGGATTTCTCTTGCTCGGACTGGGCGACGCGGCTCTCCTCGACGATCCGTTCGAGAAGGCCAGCCTCCAGCAGACCGGATTCGGTGGGTGCGGCAGCGGCAGCGCCTGCCAGTGCGGTGCTCATTGCTCGCTCCCTTCCGGCCGGGTGATACCGGGCGCCCTGAGGTTCTCGGTGTTGGCCAGCACTTCGCCCAGCAGGTCTTCGAGCTTCTCGTTGCCGGCCAGCTTGTTGCGCAGGTCGGCCAATCTGGCGCGCGCCTCCTGGAGCTTGCGCAGGGGCTCGACCTGCTGGACGACCGCCTCGGGGCGGAAATCGTCGAACTGGCGGAAGGTGAGATCGACCCCCAGCTCACCGCCCTCCGCCCCCAACCGGTTCTCCACCCGGTAAGCCGCCCGGGGCGCCAGCGCGCCCATGACGTCGTCGAAGTTGTCCATGTCGACATTGACGAACTTGCGGTCCCGCAGCTTGCCGAGGGGAGCCTGCGACTGAGCCGCAAAGTCACCCAGCACGCCTACGACGAAGGGCAGCTCCTTCATCTCGATCGCATCGCCGACCTCGACGTCGTAGGTCAGCTGGACCCGCGGCGGACGGACCTTCTCGAGCCGCTTCTGCACGCTATCTTTTTTCGCCACACCCGTTCTCCAGAATGTTCGGGCCAGGACATCCCGCAGCGGTCGAAGGCCCGACGACCGCCCGACAATCGCCCCCGGGTGCGCCCCGGGGGCCTTCGTTCACTTCAGCGCGCCGAACGGATCGCCCCCCGACGAACTCGCCTCGGCTGCGGCCGGCGCTGCCGGCCTCCGCGAGCCCGAGCGGCCACGGTTCTGGGACGCACGCTGCGTCGCTCCGGCGTTGCGGGCCCCGGCAACATCCGCCTTGGCGGCAGACGGGGGCACCAGGACGCTTTCGCCCAGGGTCTCGCGCATGACCTTGACCAGGCCGATCGCGTCGGTGCGCGCATTGCCCTTCAGCTCCACATCGCTGCGCAGCTCGTTGAGGGACTGGGTCGCGACGCGCAGGCCGGCCACGGCCCGGATGCTCTTGGCGCTGCGATCGGCCGGGTCGCGCTGCAGCACCTCTTCGGCCGAAGTGATGGCCTGGGCGTAGTTGCCCGCGTCGAACTGGATCCTCGCCTTGCGTGCCCAGGGCTCCTTGCGCTCGGGGTTCTTCGCCGCCAGCTCGTCGAGCATCTTGAAGGCGTCCTTCTGGTTGCCCTGCTGGAGCAGCGTATCCACTGCCTTGGTGGACTGCTCGAAGGCAGCGGAAAACTCATCTGGCTTCAGGGAAGCATTGTTGGCGGCGCAGCCAAAAAGCACGCCAGACATGCCGACGACAGCGGTGAAAACGAGATTTTTTGCAGTACGCATGGGCTCCTCACACAGGGATGACTCGCGCCATCGCCGCTGGATCTCGAAGCGGTTGCCTTGACGCAAGTTGCATAGTACATTCCAGATCGATGCTGTATTAATATCCATCTGACACCTCAAGCATAGCACGACATCCGCAAAAGAAAACAATAAGCATACCTTTAGGGCATACAATGAATCATTCGTCCTTGGCAAGGCTCGGCCACCCACTTGCTGCCGGCATCCTGCTCGCGGGGCTGTGTGGCTGCGCTGCGCTGAGCGCGGTCGGGGCAGCCGCCGGCGCCGTCGACCGGGTGATGGATGTGGCCGGGCTGGGCAAGGGGCGCGACGCGGAGGGAGGCAAGCCTTTCGCGGTGACGATCAAGATCCACGCGGGCGAGCGGCTCAATGCCAGCGGCGGTGGCCAGGCCAATTCCCTGGTGTTGCGGGTCTACACGCTGCGCTCCCACGAGCGCCTGAAGGCTCTGGCCTATGCCCGGCTGTCCACACCGGAGGGCGAGCGCGAGGCTCTGGGCGAAGACCTGATGGCCGTGCGCGAACTGGTGCTTATCCCCGGCAAGTCCTACGAACTCAAGCTCAAGGTGACGGGCGAGGCCAGCGCGATCGGCGTCACCGGGCTGTTCCGCGCGCCCTACGCCGACCGCTGGAGGCTCGCCTTCGACGCCCGCCAATCCGCCGACAGCGGCATCGTCGTCGGCGCCCACGCCTGTGCGCTGACAGCCAGCGCCGGCACCCTGCTCACCGACAGCGGCCCGGCAGCCTCGCTGGTGGGCGTGCAATGCAACCGATAGGCAGATCGATCCCATGAACCAGGCCAAACCCCTGTGGGCCGAAGGGCTCTTCCTCAGGCCCCAGCATTTCCAGCGCCAGGACGCCTACGCCGAGGCCCTGAGCCGCCACGCGCAACTGGCCGCAAACCCCTTCGCCTGGGGCATCCGCGCGCTCGAACTCGACCACGAGGCCCTGCGTAGCGGACTCCTGCGCGTCACCCGCATCGACGCGGTGTTCGCCAACGGCGACACCCTCGTGGCTCCGGGGGTCGACCAGCTGCCGCCGCCCTTCAGCCTCGAGACGGCGGTGGCCGAAGACGGCGCCGCCGACTTCTGCGTGGCTGTCCGGCACCTCGACCCCAACGGCCACAACTGCACCGACGCGCCCGACGGCCCGGGCCAGGCGCGCTACCTGCTTGTCCCCCGCGAGAGCATCGACCTCTTCTCCGACGCGGCCGAAGCCGAGGTCGTCACCCTCAGCAAGCTCACCCGCCTCAAGGCCGGCCACGAAGCGCTGGACGAATACCAGACCCTCCCCGTCGCGCGCATCCGCCGCACCGCCAGCAACGGCTTCGAGCTCGACCCGGCCTTCGTGCCCCCGGCCCTCTGCATTCACAGCGCGCCAGCCCTGTTCCACCTGCTGCGCCGCCAGATCGACGCCCTGCAGGCCAAGGTTGACGCCCTCTACGGCCTCCACCGCGAGCCCTCCAAAAACATCATCGAGTTCCGCTCGGGCGACATCGCCTCGTTCTGGCTGCTCCACACCGCCAGCAGCGCCTGCGCCGCCCTCACCCACCTGCTGCGCAACCCCACGCTGTCGCCCGAGCGGCTGTTCCAGGAGCTGCTGCGCCTGGCCGGCGGGCTGCTCACCTTCTCGAAGGGCCACGGCCTCGCCGACCTGCCGGCCTACGACCACGCACAGCCGGGCCCGTGCTTCGCCCGCCTCGACGGCCTGATCCGCGAGCTGCTCGACACCGTGATCTCAACCCGCTACTTCGCGATCGCCCTCGCCCAGCCCAAGCCGGCCTTCCACGCCGGCCGGCTCGACTCCGACAAGATCGACGGCAGCACCGCCTTCTTCCTGTCGGTATCGGCCGCCCTGCCCCAGTCCGAGATCATCGAATCGGTGCCGCTGCGCCTCAAGCTGGGCGCCCCGGACGACGTCGAGAAGCTCGTCCTGTCGGCCATGGCCGGCGTGCGGCTGCGCCACGCGGCCCAGGTGCCGGCGGCCATCCCGGTGCGGCCGGGCGCCTGCTACTTCGCCCTCGACGCCCACGGCCCGCTCTACGACCGGATGCTCAAGGCCCAGTCAATCATGATCTACGCCCCCGAAAGCTACCCGGACCTCAAGCTCGAACTCATTGCCATCACGCCATGACGACCGCACCCAGCCTGTTCTCCAGCCCCGCGCCGCTGCGCCCCGAGGCCCCCCTGGCCGCCGCCCCGGCGCGCAGCCTGGTCGACCTCCTCTACGACGGCTTCTACCTGCTCACACTGATGCGCAGGCACAGCCTGCCAGCCGACGCCGAGGCCTTCTCCGGCGCCGTCCAGGGCCTGCTCGACGATTTCGAGCGGGCGGCCGTGAAGGCCGGCTTCGGCAGCCAGGACATCTTCGACGCCAAGTACGCCTTCTGCGCCGCCGTCGACGAAGCCGTGCTGGGCGCCCGCACGCCGATCCGCGACGCCTGGGAGCGCCGGCCCCTGCAGCTCGTGCTGTTCGGCGAGCAACTCGCCGGCGAGAACTTCTTCGAGCGGCTGGAGGCCGCGCGCAATGGCGGCGCCAGCCGCATCCAGGCCCTTGAGGTCTTCCACATGTGCCTGCTCACCGGTTTCAAGGGCCGCTACCTGCTCGAAGGCCCCGAGAAGCTCAAGTACCTCGTCTCCCAGCTCGGCGAACAGATCACCCACATCAAGGGCAAGCCCGCGGTCTTCTCTCCCCACTGGGCCCCGCCGGACCAGATCGTCAACGCGATCCGGCGCGAGATCCCGCTGTGGGTCATCGCCGCGGTGCTCGCGCTGGTCGGCCTCGTCAGCTATCTGGGGCTCGAATGGCAGGCCCGCAGCCAGGTGCGCGAAACCCTCGCCGGCTTCACCGACATCGTGCAGCTGGCGCCCCGGCCACCCACGCTCACCCTCACGCTGCCCTGAGCCCGAACGCCCGAAGAAAGCCCATCGGCGCCGGCCTGCGCAGCCCTACGCAATCTGACGTATTTCTCCACCGGGAGGCCCCTCGTAATCTGGCACTGCACCGCACAACGCGGCCCCGATTACCCAAGTCCAAGGAGCTTCCATGAGCACTCGTCGCAACTTCATCAAGGCCACGGCCCTGTCCGTCGCCATGGCTTCGGTCGGCATGGCTTCTTTCGCCGCCCAGGCCGCCGACACCATCAAGGTCGGCATCCTGCATTCCCTGTCGGGCACGATGGCCATCTCCGAAACAGCGCTCAAGGAAACCGCGCTGATGACCATCGAGGAGATCAACAAGGCCGGCGGCGTGATGGGCAAGAAGCTCGAGCCGGTGGTGGTCGACCCGGCCTCCAACTGGCCGCTGTTCGCCGAAAAGGCCCGCCAGCTGCTGACCAAGGACAAGGTCGCCGTCACCTTCGGCTGCTGGACCTCGGTGTCGCGCAAGTCGGTGCTGCCGGTTTACAAAGAACTCAACGGCCTGCTGTTCTATCCGGTGCAATACGAGGGCGAAGAGCTCGAGAAGAACGTCTTCTACACCGGCGCCGCGCCCAACCAGCAGGCCATTCCGGCCGTCGAATACCTGATGAGCAAGGACGGCGGCGAGGCCAAGCGCTTCGTGCTGCTCGGCACCGACTATGTGTACCCGCGCACCACCAACAAGATCCTGCGCGCCTTCCTCAAGTCGAAGGGCGTCGCCGACGCCGACATCATGGAGGACTACACCCCCTTCGGCCATTCCGACTACCAGACCATCATCGCCAAGATCAAGAAGTTCGCCTCCGAAGGCAAGAAGACCGCTGTGGTCTCGACCATCAACGGCGACTCCAACGTGCCCTTCTATAAAGAGCTCGGCAACGCCGGCCTGAAGGCCACCGACGTCCCGGTGGTCGCCTTCTCGGTGGGCGAGGAAGAGCTCCGCGGCGTCGACGCCAAGCCCCTGGTCGGCCACCTCGCCTCGTGGAACTACTTCATGTCCCTGAAGAACCCCGAGAACGAGAAGTTCGTGAAGATGTACCGCGAGTGGGCCAAGAAGCAGAAGCTGCCCAACGCCGACAAGGTCGTCACCAACGACCCCATGGAAGCCACCTACATCGGCATCCACATGTGGAAGCAGGCCGTCGAGAAGGCCAAGTCCACCGACACCGACAAGGTCATCGCCGCCATGGCCGGCCAGACCTTCAAGGCACCGTCGGGCATCGTCTCGAAGATGGACGAGAAGAACCACCACCTGCACAAGTCGGTGTTCATCGGCGAAGTGAAGGCCGACGGCCAGTTCAACGTGGTCTGGAAGACCCCGGGCCCGATCAAGGCCGCCCCGTGGAGCCCCTACATCCCCGGCAACGACAAGAAGAAGGGCGAGCCGGAAACCAAGTAAGGGCAGGCGCCCGCCCAACGGGTGGGCACTGAATGCGGGAACCAACGGGGGCTGCGGCCCCCGTTTTCGTTGCCCCCGGGCGGCGCTGGCTCAGTCCGGGCCCAGCCCGTGCTCGGCAAGCCAGGCCAGGCAGGCCTCGGGCGTGTCGCTGAAATGGCGGGGCACCCGGCCGCTCACGTGGCTGCGCAGGGTTTGCGTCAGCATCTGCTGCAGCGCGCGGGAATACACCGCCGCCAGCGCCACCAGGCCCTGGTCCGCCCAGCGATCGAAATACGCCGCCCAGCACGCGAAGGCCTCCGGCGTGCCGCCCTCCCACAGCCTCGCGTCGTTGAGCATCACCCACGGCCGGCCGGCCCGCCGGGCCAGCGGCGCCTCCAGCGCCTGGCCCAGCACCTCGGCGCCCTCCCGGTTGAAGACCCCCTCATAGCTGACGGTCAGCAGGTTGCCCTGCCAGGAGACTGTGCATTTCCCGTGTGGTGCAAAGCCCGCCATCTCGATGCCTCCGGTTGATTTAACCAAATCTTACACCTCGCACCGGCCGCCCGAGCGCCGTCAGCCCCCGGCCGGCCCTACGCAATTCATCGTATTTCAGGCCTCCATCCCGGCCGGTAAGCTGACCTTGCACTGCACAAACGCGGGTGACCCCTCATGCTCAGACGACTTATTTTCCTGCTTGCCTGCCTGGCCCTCCAGGCAGCCACCACGGCCCAGGCCGCGCCGGACGCCGCCCTGGTCCGCCAGCTGGCCGACGACGACAACTCCCGCAAGGTGGAGGCGATCCGCCAGCTCACCCAGACCGCCGACCCCGACTCGGCGCGCATCCTCAAGGCGATGGCCGACGACAGCCTCTTCCTGGCCGGCGACAAGGTGCTGATCATCGACGGCGACCAGGCCTTCGACGCCGCCACCGGCCAGCCCGCCAAGGCCCCCGAAAGCCCCGAAAGCCTCACCATCAACAACCGCATCCGCGGCGAGCTGGCCAACGCGCTGGCGGCTCTCAAGCTCTTCGACCCGGACCGTAGCGTGCGGCTCGAGTCGGCCACCAAGCTGCAGAGCAAGGTCGACCCGGAGATGGCCCCGCTGCTGGCCCGGGCGCTGGACAAGGAAGGCGACGCCGAGATCAAGGCCATGCTGACCCTCGCCCACGCCCAGGCCAGCCTCGGCAGCCCTGACCCGCTGGTGCGCCTGGCGGCCGTCAAGGCCCTCAGCGAAACCACCTCGCCGACGGTGCGCAGCCTGCTGCTGCCCCTCACGCAAAAGGAGACCGAGGCCGACGACCGGGTGCGCTACAAGGCCATCGCCGCGGTGAAGCACATGGAGCAGCGGCTGGGCTTCGCGGAGCTCCTCGGGCGCATCTTCTCGGGCCTCTCCCTCGGCAGCATCCTGCTGCTGGCGGCGCTGGGGCTGGCGATCACCTACGGGGTGATGGGCGTCATCAACATGGCCCACGGCGAGCTGCTGATGATCGGCGCCTACTCGGCCTACGCCATGCAGAGCTTATTCCGCGCCGTGCTGCCCGACTACCTCGACTGGTACCTGGCGGCGGCGGTGCCGGTGGCCTTCTTCACTGCGGCGGCCGTCGGCGTGGTGATGGAGCGCACGGTGATCCGCTGGCTGTACGGCCGCACCCTCGAAACCCTGCTCGCCACCTGGGGCCTGTCGCTGGTGCTGATCCAGGCCGCGCGGGTGCTGTTCGGCGCCCAGAACGTGGAGGTGGCCAACCCGAGCTGGATGTCCGGCGGCGTCGAGCTGCTGCCCAACCTCATCCTGCCCTGGAACCGCATCATCATCGTCGGCTTCGCCCTCTTCGTGCTGTTCCTGGTGTGGGTGCTGATGAACAAGACGCGGCTGGGCATGTTCGTCCGCGCCGTCACCCAGAACCGGGCGATGGCCGGCTGCGTCGGCGTGCCCACCGCGCGCATCGACACCCTGGCCTTCGCGCTGGGCGCCGGCATCGCCGGGCTGGGCGGCGTGGCCCTGTCGCAGATCTCCAACGTCGGGCCGGACATGGGCCAGGGCTACATCGTCGACTCCTTCATGGTGGTGGTGGTCGGCGGCGTCGGGCAGCTGGCCGGCGCGGTGTGGGCGGCCCTCGGCCTGGGGATCTTCAGCAAGCTGCTCGAAGGCTGGTCGGGCGCGGTGGTGGCCAAGATCACCGTCCTCGTCGCGATCATCGTGTTCATCCAGAAACGTCCCCAGGGCATCTTCGCCCTCAAGGGCCGCTTCGTCGAATAAGGGCCTGCCGCCATGCGCAAACCTTTGATCATCCGCATCCTCTCGGCGCTCGACCGCAAGGCCTGGCTGGCGCTGGGCATCTTCCTGGCGCTGGCGCTGGTCGCCGTGCCGGCCCTCCACCTGCTGGTGCCGGAGAGCAGCCCCTTCCATGTCTCCACCTACGCCATCACCCTGATCGGCAAGATCATGTGCTACGCGCTGGTGGCGGTGGCGATGGACCTGATCTGGGGCTTCGGGGGCATCTTGTCCCTCGGCCACGGGCTGTTCTTCGCCCTCGGCGGCTACGCCTTCGGGATGTACCTGATGCGCCAGATCGGCACCGACGGCAGCTACGGCGCCGCGCTGCCCGACTTCATGATCTTCCTCGACTGGAAGGCGCTGCCGTGGTTCTGGCTGGGCAGCGACAGCTTCGGCTGGGCCGCCTTCCTGGCCCTGGCGCTGCCGGCTGTGGTGGCCTTCGTGTTCGGCTACTTCGCCTTCCGCTCGCGGATCAAGGGCGTGTATTTCTCGATCATCACCCAGGCCCTCACCTACGCCGCGATGCTGCTGTTCTTCCGCAACGAGACCGGCTTCGGCGGCAACAACGGCTTCACCGACTTCAAGCGCATCCTCGGCTACTCGATCACCGCCCCCGAGACCCGGCTGGTGCTCTTCGGCCTCACCGCCCTCGCCCTGGCGACGACCCTGGTGCTGGCCCGCTGGCTGGTGACCTCGCGCTTCGGGCGGGTGCTGGCGGCGATCCGCGACGCCGAGTCGCGGGTCATGTTCATCGGCTACAACCCGCTCTGGTACAAGCTCGCCATCTGGACGATCTCGGCCGTGCTGTGCGGCATCGCCGGCGCTCTGTACGTGCCCCAGGTGGGCATCATCAACCCCTCCGAGATGAGCCCCGGCAACTCCATCGAGATCGCCATCTGGGTGGCGGTGGGCGGCCGCGGCACGCTGATCGGGCCTGTCATCGGAGCCTTCGTGGTCAACCTCGCCAAGAGCTGGTTCACCGTCAGCTTCCCGGAATACTGGCTGTTCTTCCTGGGCCTGCTGTTCATCGTCGTCACCCTGATGCTGCCCCACGGCCTGGTCGGCCTGTGGAAGCAGTTCGTCGCCAAGCGCGCCGCCGCCCGCGGCGCAGCCCCCGCACTGGTCGCCAAAGGAGCCTCCGCATGAGCGCCACCGCCGAACTCATCCACCGCCCCGAAGGCAGCGACGGCGGCTCCCAGCTGGGCCACCTGGCCACCGGCGAGCTCGACCTGTCCCACGGCGTGGCGCTGTACCTCGAGAACATTACCGTCAGCTTCGACGGCTTCCGGGCCCTCAACAAGCTCAACCTGGCCATCGACGACGGCGAGCTGCGCTGCATCATCGGCCCCAACGGCGCCGGCAAGACGACCATGATGGACGTCATCACCGGCAAAACCCGGCCCGACCGCGGCAAGGCCTTCTTCGGCCAGACCATCGACCTGACCCGCCTCACCGAGGCCGAGATCGCCCACGCCGGCATCGGCCGCAAGTTCCAGAAGCCCACCATCTTCGAGCAGCACACGGTGTTCGAGAACCTCGAGCTGGCGATGAAGGCCGACAAGCGGGTCTGGAAGACGCTCTTCGCCTGGCTCTCGGGCGAGCAGCGCGACCGCATCGCCGACACCCTGCGCCAGATCCGCCTCGACCGTGAGGCCGACCGCCCCGCCGGCCTGCTCTCCCACGGCCAGAAGCAGTGGCTGGAGATCGGCATGCTGCTGGTACAGGAGCCCAAACTGCTGCTGCTCGACGAGCCGGTGGCCGGCATGACCGACGACGAAACGATGCGCACCGCCGAGCTCTTCGTGTCGCTGGCCGGCAAGCACTCGCTGGTCGTCGTCGAGCACGACATGGCCTTCGTCGAGAAGCTCGGCGGCAAGGTCACGGTGCTGCACGAAGGCTCGGTGCTCGCCGAAGGCAGCCTGGCCACCGTGCAGAACGATCAACGGGTCATCGAAGTCTATCTGGGGCGCTGAATCATGCTGAAAGTCGACAACCTCCACCAGGCCTACGGCGGCAGCCACATCCTGCGCGGGCTCAGCTTCGAACTCGAGCTCGGCAAGGTCACCACCCTGCTGGGCCGCAACGGCGTCGGCAAGACCACGCTGCTCAAGTCGCTGATGGGCCTCGTCAAGACCAAGTCCGGCAGCCTTCACTTCGACGGCCGCGACATCACCCACCTGGCGCCCCACGAGCGCGTGAAGGCCGGCATCGGCTACGTGCCCCAGGGCCGCGAGATCTTCCCGCGGCTCACCGTCGAGGAGAACCTGCTGATGGGCCTCGCCACCAAGCCCGGCAGCACACCGATCCCCGAGCGCATCTTCGAGATGTTCCCGGTGCTCAGGCAGATGATGCACCGCCGCGGCGGCGACCTCTCCGGCGGCCAGCAGCAACAACTCGCCATCGGCCGCGCGCTGGCGATGGGCCCCAGGCTGCTGATCCTCGACGAACCCACCGAAGGCATCCAGCCGTCCATCATCAAGGACATCGAGCGCGCCATCCGCCTGCTCGCCCAGACCGGCGAGATGGCGATCCTGCTGGTCGAGCAGTACTACGACTTCGCCGAGAGCCTGGCCGACCAGTACCTGCTGATGGAGCGCGGCGAGTTCATCATGCGCGGCAAGGGCGCCGACATGCCCGCCGACGGCGTGCGCGAGGCGCTGGCGGTGTGAGGAACGGTCGGCCACCGCAGCGTCGGAAAAATTTACACCCGTCGCAGACCGCGGCCGGCCGCGCCGCGCAGCCCCTTGATTTCTCTTGAAAACCCCCAGAAGGCCTGATTAATGCTTGGTTTAATCGCCACCCTCCATGGCGATCAACCCTGCAAATCTCGGCCCCATATCAAGAGCCGTCGAGATTTTCCCCTCGTCATGAGGGCCACACTTTTTGGCCGCCCCCGGGCTTGCGCATCTGGCCCCCGGGCGCTCCGCCTGACGGACTCACTCGATGGAGAGGCTCCCCATGAAACCCGCTGCAAAAATCCTTCTCGCCGCGACTTCAGCCCTTCTGGTGAACACCAACGCGCTGGCCGCCGCCTTCACCTTCACCACCCCGACCCTGGCCCTGCCCGCCAACCTCGGCAACGGCCTGACCGGCCAGTTGTGGACCAACGTCAACCCCGGCACCGACACCCTCGCCCAGGCCCAGGCGATCATCAGCGGCGGCTTCGCCACTGCCAATTTCCGCTCCACCACCATCGACTACCCGGTCGGCGCCGCCGGCGCGACCTCGGTCTTCGCCACCTACGGCGCCGTCCTCGACGCCACCGCCCAGGCCACGCTCGACAACCCCAGCATCCTCACCGACGACGTGCTCAACACCGTGATGCGCTTTGCCGGCTTCTTCGGCGTGCAGAACGCCGGCGAGGTGTGGACCTTCCACATCCCCTCCGACGACGGCAGCGCCGTTGACATCCAGGGCACCCGCATCCTCAACAACGACGGCATCCACGGCTTCGGCGGCCCCAGCACCACGGTGGAATTCGCCGCCCCGGGCCTCTACGCGATGAACATCCTGTTCTTCGAATCCCAGCCGAGCGACTGGGGCCTCGAGTTCCGCGGCGGCCTCGGCACCGCCTCGCCCACCACCGCCCTCACCGACCGCCTGTACACCCTGGTCGACTACGCCGCCCCGGACGACGACCGCCTGGACAGCATCCAGAAGATTCCCGAACCCGGAGCCCTGTCCCTCGTCGGGAGCGCCCTGCTCGGCGCCTTCGCCTTCCTGCGCCGCCGCTGATCTCAGGGCCCGGCACGGAGGCGCCCGGGCAGGCGCCTCCGCCCGTGGCCTTGCGCCTTCAGAGCGCCTCCAGCAGCTTGATGAAGTTGCGTTTGCGCTTCCACTCGACACGGAGCTCGGCCAGCTCGTCAGCGAACATCGGCAGCTGCCCCTGGGCGGCCCGCAGGTCGCGGATCGCCTGCACCACTGCAGCAGCCTCCGCATAGCTGGACCTGGATCTGCCGGCCTCGAGCGCATGGGGCAGCAACCGGCGGTAGACGGCGATCGCCTCGTCCGGATGGCTGCAGCCGCGCAGCTCGGCCACCCGGCTCCACAGCGTCACCGACACCGGGCCGCCGCGGAACACCTCCCAGGCCTTGTCGGCGTCACCCTCGTCAATATGGATCTGCAGCAGCGAGTCACGCGCCCGGTCGGCCCAGCGGTAGCGGCTTTCGGCGGGCGCGCCCTCCTCTGCCCGGACCGCCGACCACAGCAGCGCAAAGGCCTGCGCGCGCAGCGCATCCCGGCGCCCGACGCGGTCCGCCACCTGCATAAGCTCATGAAAGGTGTGGCAACCGGCCTTGCGCTGGAAACGCTCCCAGGCGAGCGCCTCGGCGCGCTCACGCTCGCCCCGCGTCAGCAGCAGCTCGATCGTGAAGTTCACCAGCGGGCGCACATCCGCCGGATCAAAGGCGGCCAGCCCCTCGTCGGCCCAGTGCAAGGCCTCGTCGAGCCGGCCATGGGCCTGGCAGAACTCCGCCAACGCCATGAAACGCCTGCCGCCGGAAAGGTTGCGGGCCATCGTGCGGATCGCCGCGTCCACGTCACCGCCCGCCTTCACGCGGGCCTCCATGATCCGCTCCAGCGTATTCCGCCGACTGTCCCAGCGCAGGGCATGATCGTCCGGCGTGAGCACCGGCAGCGCCGCCCAGGCCTCCTCCACCGCCTGCCAGTAGGCGGCCCGCCCCTTCTCGCCGAGGGCCACGGCATAGTCGGCAAGCGGGTCGGCATGGAAACCCCACCCGTCGTCGAGCTGCCGCGCCAGCAGCGCGCGGCCCAGCGTCGCTTCATCGGGCCGCAGCGCAATGCAGGCCCGCAGGTGGGTGGCGTACAGGGCCTGGATCGCGGCGTAGATGCCATCGGAGTCGTGGATCTCGGCGATGGCCTGCTCGGCCCGCACGATGACCTCGTCGATCAAGCCGACGAGCGCCTGGTCACCGTCATCGATGCGCGCCTCCAACACGCCCACGGCGTCTTCGATACCGCCCACCAACTCGCGCGGGTCGCCGCCACCGCTGCGATCGTAGCCATGCCACGTCACACTCTTCAGCAGCAGCGCCCTCAGCGCCTCGAGCCCGGGCTTCGCCGCCACCCGGGCCTGCAGCCGCAGGCGCTGGCAGAGCCCGTCGTCGCGCACCGCGGCATCCCGCAGCAGCGTCCTCAGCGCAGCCGCGTCGAGCCCGTCCAGCCACGCCGCGACTTCGTCGAGCGCATCCATCCCCATCCGTCTCCCCTGTCGACACACTGCAAAGCTGACACAGTGCCGTCACCTGTGGCATAAGGGCAAGCCATCCGAACCCCAGCAGGAAAGCACAGCGTGGAACGCATCGCCGTCATCGACTTTGAAACCACCGGCCTGTCGCCGGCCCAGGGCGACCGGGCAACCGAGATCGCCGCGGTGATCCTGGAGGGCGGCCGGGTGGTGGACCGCTACCAGAGCCTGATGAACGCCGGCGTGCGCGTGCCGGCCCACATCGAAGCCCTCACCGGCATCAGCAACGCCATGCTCCGCCAGGCCCCGCCCGCCGACCGGGTGATGGGCGAAGTCGCCGATTTCGTCAGCGACTGCCCGCTGGTGGCCCACAACGCCGCCTTCGACAGCCGCTTCTGGGACGCCGAGCTCGCCCGCATCGCCCGCCAGCGGCGCCAGGAGTTCGCCTGCTCCCTGCTGCTGGCCCGGCGCCTGATGCCCGACGCCCCCAGCCACAAGCTCGGCGCGCTGGTCGAGTACGCCCGGCTGCCGGTGGCCGGCCGCTACCACCGGGCCCTCGCCGACGCCGAAATGGCCGCCAGCCTGCTGCTGCGCCTCACCGACGAGCTGCGCACCCGCCACCAGCTGCCGGGCATCTCCCACGCCGTGCTGCGCAGCATCCAGTCCACCCCCAAGCAGCAGCTCGAACGCTGCCTCGCCCGCCACCGCCAGGCCGCCGCCTGAGCCCCGGGCGCCCACCCCGCAGGTGCGCACAATTGCGTATTCCGCGCCCCCGCCGCTTTCGCCACAATCCAGCTCCATGACGTCCCGCCTCCCCGTCACCGCCCCGGCCTGGCATGCCGAGCTGCACCTGCGCTTCACCCGCGCAGGCGCCCGCAGCGTGCTGCGCGACAATCGCCACCAGGGGCCGCTACGGGTGCAGAAGGCGCTCTACCCCGAAGGCGAAGCCGTCTGCCAGGCCATCGTGCTGCACCCGCCCTCGGGCATCGCCGGCGGCGACCACCTGCACATCTGCGCCAGCGTCGAGGCCGGCGCCCACACCCAGCTCACCACCCCCGGCGCCGGCAAGTGGTATCGCTCGGGCGGCGCCGACGCCTCGCAAACGCTCGACCTGCAGGTGGCCGACGGCGCCTGCCTCGAATGGCTGCCCCAGGAAGCCATCGTCTTCGACGGCGCCCGCGCCCGCATGGACACCCACATCGAGCTCGCCGCCGACAGCCGCCTGATGGCCTGGGACATCCTGTGCCTCGGCCGTGCCGCCGCCGGCGAGCGCTTCGGCAGCGGCCGCGTCGACCTGGCCTGCCGCATCGAGCGCGCCGGCAGCCCCATCTGGATCGAACGCGGCGGCTTCGACGGCGGCGACCCCCTCCTCGCCAGCCCGGCCGGCTGGGCCGGCGCCACCGTGTGCGGCACCCTGCTGGTCAGCTTCCCCGGCCTCGCCGGCCAGGCCGCCGGGCTGCTCGAAGCCTGCCGCGCCATCGCCCCCGCCGACGACGCCCGCCACGGCATCACCGCCCTGCCCGACCTGCTGGTCGGCCGCTACCTGGGCGACAGCAGCGAAGCCGCCCGCCAGTGGTTCGCCCGCCTGTGGGAAACCCTGCGCCCGGCCTGCTGCGGCCGCCCGGCCGTCACCCCCCGAATCTGGAACACCTGAAGGACGCCCCATGGAACTCACCCCCCGCGAGAAGGACAAGCTGCTGATCTTCACCGCCGGCCTGCTCGCCGAGCGGCGCCTGGCCCGCGGCCTCAAGCTCAACTACCCCGAGGCCGTCGCCCTGATCACCTGCGCGATCATGGAAGGCGCCCGCGACGGTCGCAGCGTGGCCGAGCTGATGCACGCCGGCACCCAGGTGCTCACCCGCGCCGACGTGATGGACGGCATCGCCGAGATGATCCCCGAGATCCAGGTCGAGGCCACCTTCCCCGACGGCACCAAGCTCGTCACCGTGCACAACCCCATTGTCTGAGGTCGCCCCGATGATCCCCGGAGAACTCCTCGCCGAACCCGGCGAAATCGAACTCAATGCCGGGCGGCCCACGCTCACGCTGACCGTGGCCAACACCGGCGACCGGCCGATCCAGGTCGGCTCGCATTACCACTTTTACGAAACCAACGCCGCCCTCGCCTTCGACCGTGAAGCCGCCCGCGGCTACCGGCTCGACATCGCCGCCGGCACCGCGGTGCGCTTCGAGCCCGGCCAGACCCGCAGCGTGCAGCTGGTGGCGCTGGCCGGCGAGCGCAAGGTGTACGGCTTCCGCGGCCTCGTCCAGGGAGCGCTCTGATGGCCAACAAGATCACCCGCCAGGCCTACGCCGAGATGTTCGGCCCCACTGTTCACAACGGCCGCGGCGACCGCCTGCGCCTGGCCGACACCAGCCTCGTCATCGAGGTCGAGCACGACTACACGATCCACGGCGAAGAAGTTAAGTTCGGCGGCGGCAAGGTCATCCGCGACGGCATGGGCCAGAGCCAGCGCGTGTCGGCCGACACCGTCGACACCGTCATCACCAACGCCCTCATCGTCGACGCCGTCACCGGCATCGTGAAGGCCGACATCGGCCTCAAGGGCGGCCGCATCGCCGCCATCGGCAAGGCCGGCAACCCCGACATCCAGCCCGGCGTCGACATCGTCGTCGGCCCCGGCACCGAGGTCATCGCCGGCGAAGGCATGATCGTCACGGCCGGGGGCATCGACAGCCACATCCACTTCATCTGCCCGCAGCAGATCGAGGAGGCGCTCAATTCCGGCGTCACCACCATGATCGGCGGCGGTACCGGCCCGGCCACCGGCACCTACGCCACCACCTGCACCCCGGGCCCGTGGCACATCCACCGCATGCTTGAGGCCGCCGACGCCTTCCCGATGAACCTCGGCTTCCTCGGCAAGGGCAACGCCAGCCTGCCCGAGGCCCTCGTCGAGCAGGTCGAGGCCGGCGTCATCGGCCTCAAGCTCCACGAAGACTGGGGCACCACCCCCGCCGCCATCGACTGCTGCCTCACCGTGGCCGACCAGATGGACGTGCAGGTGGCGATCCACTCCGACACCCTCAATGAATCCGGCTTCGTCGAAGCCACCATTGATGCCTTCAAGGGCCGCACCATCCACACCTTCCACACCGAAGGCGCCGGCGGCGGCCACGCCCCCGACATCATCAAGGCCGCCGGGCTGCCCAACGTGCTGCCCAGCTCCACCAACCCCACCATGCCCTACACGGTGAACACCATCGACGAGCACCTCGACATGCTCATGGTGTGCCACCACCTCGACCCGGCCATCGCCGAGGACGTCGCCTTCGCCGAATCCCGCATCCGCCGCGAGACCATCGCCGCCGAAGACATCCTGCATGATCTCGGCGTGTTCTCGATGATGTCGTCCGACTCCCAGGCGATGGGCCGGGTCGGCGAGGTCATCGTCCGCACCTGGCAGGCCGCCCACAAGATGAAGCTTCAGCGCGGCCCGCTGGCCCCCGACGGCGAGCGCAACGACAACTTCCGGGTCAAGCGCTACATCGCCAAATACACCATCAACCCGGCCCTCACCCACGGCATCGCCCACACCGTCGGCTCCATCGAGGTCGGCAAGCTGGCCGACCTGGTGCTGTGGAAGCCCGCCTTCTTCGGCGCCAAGCCGTCGCTGGTCCTGAAAGGCGGCATGATCGCCGCCGCCGCCATGGGCGACCCCAACGCCTCCATCCCCACGCCCCAGCCGGTGCATTACCGCCCGATGTTCGGCAGCTACGGCAAGGCCCTCAAGACCTCCGTCACCTTCGTCTCCCAGGCAGCGCTCAAGAACCCCGCCGTCGCCGCGCTGGGCCTCACGAAGCCCCTGGTCGCCGTCTCCGGCACCCGCACGCTCACCAAGGCCGACATGGTGCACAACGGCGCCACCCCCGAGATCACCGTCGACCCCGAAACCTACGTGGTCAAGGCCGACGGCGTGCACCTGGTGTGCGAACCCGCCACCGAGCTGCCGCTGGCCCAACGCTATTTTTTGTTCTGATCGCCGGCATGTATCGAAGGCCACATTGCCCTGTAGGTGCCTCTTCAGCCGCACACCGTCCGTAAAACCGGGCCAGATCCGCCATTCGACCTCCGCGGGCGACTGAAGTCGCCCCTACACGTCGCCACTACACGTCAAACCTGCCACATGCTCACCCTCACCCGCCGCTCCACCGCCCCCGCCACCGACAGCGTCGCCCTCGGCTACGACGCCCGCAAGCGCAGCCGGCTGCGCGTCACCCTCGCCTCCGGCCGCGAGGCCGGCATCTTCCTCGAGCGGGGCGAGCACCTCCAGGGCGGCGACCGCCTCGCCACCGAAGACGGCAGCGCGGTGGTCGAAGTCGTCGCAGCCCCCGAGCAGCTCATCGAGGTCGTCGCCGACAGCCCGCTGCTGTTCGCCCGCGCCGCCTACCACCTGGGCAACCGCCACGTGCCGGTGCAGATCATCGCCGAGCCCGGCGGCGGCCGCCTGCGCTTCCAGACCGACCACGTGCTGGCCGAGATGGCCCGTGGCCTGGGCTGCTCCGCCGTCGACACCACCGCCCCCTTCCAGCCCGAGGCCGGCGCCTACGGCGGCGGCCACCACCACGGTGACGACGACGGCCACCCGGGCCTCCACGACCCCGGCCACGGCCCCCACCGTTCGGTGCCGCGCATCCACGAGTTCACCCCGCGCCGCCCGTGAGCGCCGCCGGCCTGCAACTCGTCCGCCTGCTGCAGCTGGCCAGCCCGGCCCTGCCAGTGGGCGCCTACACCTATTCGCAGGGGCTCGAGTGGGCGGTCGAGAGCGGCGTGATCCGCGACGAAACCAGCGCCGGCCGCTGGATCGGCGACCTGCTGGCCCACGGCATCGGGCGCTACGAGGCGCCCCTGGTCGCCGCGCTGATGGCTGCCTGGCGCAGCAGCGCGACTTCTGAAGTCACCCGCCTCAACGCCGAATTCCTGGCCAGCCGCGAATCCGCCGAGCTGCGCGCCGAGACCGCCCAGATGGGTTTCTCCCTCGCCCGCCTGGTGCGCGACCTGCGCGACCCCGGCCTCGCCGAAGTCGCCCGCGTGCTCGCCGGGCTGCCCGAGCTCGCCTTCCCCACCGGCTGGGCCGGCATCGCCGCCGCCTGGCAGATCGACCCCGAGGCCGCCGTCGGCGCCTACCTGTGGTCGTGGGCCGAGAACCAGGTGATGGCCGCCCTCAAGGCCGTACCCCTCGGCCAGGCCTCCGGCCAGCGCCTGCTCGCCAGCCTCGGCGCCGGCATCCCCGCCACCGCGGCGGCGGCCCTGGCGCTGCCCGAGAGCCGCTGGACCAACTTCACCCCGGCCTTCGCCATCGCCTGCACCCGCCACGAAACCCAGTATTCCAGGCTGTTCCGCTCATGAACACTCGCCCCTGGCGTGCCTCAACCCGGCGATGCCCCTCTGTACGACCTCAGTCGCCCTCAGCCGGCGGAATTGAGTAGATCCGTCATTTAACCCCCGCGGGCGACTGAAGTCGCCCCTACAGCAGCACAAGTGGCTCCCACCAACCCCACCTCAATCCAGACCACCATGACCCCACAAGCCCTCCGCGTCGGCATCGGCGGCCCTGTCGGCTCCGGCAAGACTGCCCTCACCCTCGCCCTGTGCCAGGCCCTGCGCGACGAGATCGACATGGCCGTCGTCACCAACGACATCTACACCGCCGAGGACGCCAAGTTTCTGGTGATGCACTCGGCCCTCGCCCCCGAGCGCATCATCGGCGTCGAGACCGGCGGCTGCCCGCACACCGCCATCCGCGAGGAC
>JAEUNU010000138.1 GCA_016789125.1 Zoogloea sp.
ATCGATCCCGAGGCGCATGTAGTACTGCATCTCGGCCTGCGGGTCCTTGAAACCGTAACCACTGGCGTCGTCGCGGAAGGTCCAGGTGTGCACCAGCAGGCCCTTCTGGTGGGCCATCTCGATGACGCCGGTGCTGCCATCCACGCGCCGGTCGTTGACGGTGAGGGTGCTGTCGCCAGTGCGCTCGACGCCGTCATTGACGGTCTTCACGAGGTAGGGCTTCCAGGGGCCCACCGCGTCGGCGTAGGTCTTGATGAAATCCAGCCCCGACGAGGTGAGCAGGTCGGCAAAGCTGCGGCCGTCGTTGTTCACCACGAAGTCGTAGGGCTTGTGATAGGGCGCCACCAGCGACATGCTGCCGTCGTCCTTCACGTCGTCGGCGTCGATCAGCTGCACCAGCTTGATGTTGGTCTTGGTGTTGAGGTACTGCAGGTTGGACACCTCGAAGGACTGGATGAACACCGGCGCGCTCGCCACGTTGCCGTAGGCGGCGTGGAGGGTGGCGACCAGCTTGTCCTCGAACACGTTGGCGCCAAAGCCGGCCTCGCCCGCGTGGAAGGTGGAGTGCTTGATCTCCGGGTAGATGCCCACGCTGCGACCACGCTTCGCACCTTCGTTCTTGGCGAGGGCGATGACTTCGTCGAGGGTCGGGATCTCGTAGAGGCCGTTGTAGGCCTGCGGGCGGTTCGCCCGGGCCTGCACGGCGCGCAAGGTCTTGATCTCGGCCAGCGTGAAGTCGCTCGCAAAATAAGCCGTGGTGGCCACGCCATCGACGTTACGGGTGCGCATCCGCGAGGTCGGGAACTTGCTGGCCACATCCGTCGTGCCGTCGAGCATCGGTTCGTGGCGGACGATCATCACGCCGTCCTGGGTCAGCACGAGGTCGGGCTCGATGAAGTCGGCGCCCTGCTCGATGGCCGCCGTATAGGCCTCGAGCGTGTGCTCCGGCAGGATGCCCGAGGCGCCTCGGTGGCCGATCACCAGCGGCTCGGCGCCGGTCAGGGTCTTGAAACTGGGGCTGTCATCGCTGCCGCCACAGGCCTGGAGAAAGGCGGCGGACAGCACGATGGCGAGGGTCTTGATCTTCATGGGCAGGGCTTCCGTAAGGGTGGGGTTGAGCGTGGCGCCAGGGTTGGCGCTGCAATCTATCCCCCGCCGATTACGGCAGCATGAAGCGGCCCACGGGCCCTAGCCGGCCAGCGTCATCAGCGAGGTGTTGCCCCCCGCCGCAGCGGTGTTCACCGTCACCACCCGCTCGCACACCAGGCGGTAAAGCGGATAGCGCCCACTGGCCGGATCTGCGCCGATCACCGGCTGCAGGGCCCCGCCCACCGCCGCCGCCTCGCGCCGGCCCCTGGCGAGCAGCCCTTCGTCACCGGCGGCCAGCACCGCCGCCACGGCGCGGGCTTCGCCGGGCACGAGGCGCTGCAGGCGCGCCACCACCTCTGTCGGCAGCCCCGCCGGGAGCCGGGAGCCAGCATCGAGCACCGGCGTGTTGCCGCAGGCGAGCGCCGCGGCCAGCTGCTCCAGCAAGGCCGCCTCGTCGCCCGCCCGGCACAGCACCTCGCCGCGGGGCGCGAAGGACAGCCGGTTGGTCTCGCCGGTGGGCCCCGGGAGGCGGGCTTCCCAGGCGAGCAGGCTCGCCGCCCGATAATCGCGGCAGGCCTCGGCCAGCGTCTCGCGGCCCGGGCTGGCGGCCCAGGCTTCGAGCGCCCCGAAGGCCGCCGGCATCGCGTCGCCCCCAGGCCGGCGCGCGAGGCCCAGGCTCTCGGGTGGCGGGTTTGCCAGGCCCAGCAGATGCACCAGGTACAGCGCCCCGCCGGCCTTTGGCCCGGTGCCCGACAGACCCTCGCCGCCGAAGGGCTGCACGCCCACCACGGCGCCCACCATGTTGCGGTTCACATAGATGTTGCCCGCGCGGATGCGCCGGGTCACCGCCTCGATGCGCTCGTCGATGCGGCTGTGGATGCCGAAGGTGAGCCCGTAGCCGGTGGCGTTGATGGCCTCCACCACTGTGTCCAGCTCGCCGGCGGCGTAGCGCAGCACATGCACCACCGGGCCGAAGACTTCGCCCGTCAGCGCCGCCAGGCTGTCGATCTCGATCAGCGTCGGCGCCACGAAGCAGCCCGCGGCGGTCTCGCCCGGCAGCTCGCACTGGAACACCCGGTGGCCAGCCGCGCGCATCCGCTCGATGTGGGCCAGCAGCCCGGCGCGGGCGGCCTCGTCGATCACCGGGCCCACGTCGGTGGCGAGACTGGCCGGGTTGCCGATGGCGAGTTCGTCCATCGCCGCTTCGAGCATCTCCAGCACCCGCCCGGCGATGTCGTCCTGCAGGCACAGCACGCGCAGGGCCGAGCAGCGCTGGCCGGCGCTGTCGAAGCCGGAGGCGATGATGTCCTGCACCACCTGCTCGGCCAGCGCCGACGAGTCGACGATCATCGCGTTCTGGCCGCCGGTCTCGGCGATCAGGCGCGGCTGTGGCTGGCCCGGCGGGCGGGCGGCCAGGCTGCGGTGGATGTGGCGGGCGACCTCGGTGGAACCGGTGAAGATCACCCCGCGCACCCGCGGGTCGGCCACCAGCGCCGCGCCCACCGTCTCGCCAGCCCCGGGCAGGAGCTGCAGCACCGCCGGCGGAACGCCCGCCGCGTGGAACAGGCGCACTGCCTGGGCGGCGATCAACGGCGTCTGCTCGGCGGGCTTGGCCAGCACCGGGCTGCCGGCCGCCAGCGCGGCCGCCACCTCGCCGATGAAGATCGCCAGCGGGAAGTTCCACGGGCTGATGCACGCCACCGGCCCCGGCGGCGCGGGCGGCGACGGCAGGCTCTCGGCACTGGCCGCGTAATAGCGGCAGAAATCCACCGCCTCGCGGATCTCGGCCACTGCATTGGGCCAGGTCTTGCCGGCCTCGCGGATGCACAGGCTGATGAGCTCCGGCATCGCCGCCTCCAGCGCGTCGGCCGCCTGGCGCAGCAGCCCGGCGCGCCCGGCCGGCGGCCGGGCGGCCCACGCCTCGGAGGCGGCAGACGCCGCGCGGAGGGCATGGTCGATGTCGTCGGGCGAGGCACACACCACCCGCCCGACCCGGTCGCGCCGGTCGGCCGGGTTGCGCACTTCGAGGCAGGGGCCGATGTCCGCCGCCCCCGCCGCCAGCAGCGGGCCGGCCTGCCATTCGACCCGGGCGAGGCGCTCGAGCTCGGCCGACAGGCGGGCCAGGGTGTGCTCGTCGGCAAGATCCAGCCCGGCCGAGTTGAGCCGCCCGGCGCCGTATAGCTCGCGCGGCAGCGGGATCGCCGGGTGGGGCTGGCCGCCGGCCTGCAGCACCTGCTCCAGTGGGTCGGCCAGCAGATCGTCCTCAGCCACCGCGTCGTCGACGATGCGGTTTACAAACGAGCTGTTGGCCCCGTTCTCCAGCAGGCGCCGCACCAGGTAAGGCAGCAGCGTCTCGTGGCGGCCCACCGGGGCGTAGATGCGGCAGCGCCGGCCGCCCTCGCCCGGGGCGACCACGTTGTCGTAGAGCGCCTCGCCCATGCCGTGGAGGCACTGGAACTCGTAGCCGGCCACGCCGCGCTCCAGCGCCATCTGCTCGACGCTGGCGAGGGTCTGGGCGTTGTGGGTGGCAAACTGGGGGTAGATCAGGTCAGCCGCGGCCAGCAAGCGGGCGGCGCAGGCCAGGTAGCACAGGTCGGTGTGCGCCTTGCGGGTGAACACCGGGTAGCCGGCCTGGCCGTCCACCTGGGCACGCTTGATCTCGCTGTCCCAGTAGGCGCCCTTCACCAGACGCACCATGATGCGGCGGCCGGCCAGGCGGGCCAGCTGCGCCAGGTAGTCGATGACCCACGGGGCGCGCTTCTGGTAGGCCTGCACTACCACGCCGAGGCCGTCCCAGCCGGCCAGCGCGGGCTCGACGGCGAGCCGCTCGACAAGGTCGAGGGAGAGCGCCAGCCGCTCGGCCTCCTCCGCGTCGATGTTGAAGCCGATCCGGTAGTCGCAGGCCAGCCGTGCCAGGGCCAGCAGGCGCGGGTAGAGCTCGGCCAGCACCCGCTCGCGCTGGGCCCGGCTGTAACGCGGGTGGAGCGCCGACAGTTTCACCGAGATGCCCGGCCCGGCCACCACGCCAGCGCTGCCCGAGCCGCCGATGGCGTGGATCGCGCTCCGGTAAGACTCGAAATAGCGGATGGCGTCGGCCGTGGTCAGGGCCGCCTCGCCCAGCATGTCGAAGGAGTGGGTGTAGCCCCGGGCGATGTTGGCCTCGCTGCGCTCCAGCGCCGCGGCGATGGTCTCGCCCATCACGAACTGCTGGCCCAGCAGCTTCATCGCAAACTCCACGCTCCGGCGGATCAGCGGCTCGCCGCCGCGGGCGAGCCGCCGGGTGAGTGCGCTGCCCAGCGAGGCCTCGCGGTGCGTGCTCACCAGCGCCCCGGTGAGCATCAGGCCCCAGGTGGCGGCGTTCACGAACAGCGAATCGCTGTGGCCCAGGTGGCCACGCCAGTCGCCCCGAGCCAGCTTGTCGCGGATCAGGCGGTCTACGGTGGCGCGGTCGGGGATGCGCAGCAGGGCCTCGGCGAGGCACATCAGGGCGATGCCCTCCTGGCTCGACAGGGAGAACTCGTGCATCAGCTTGTCGACGCCGCTGGCACCCCGGCGCTGGGCCCGCAGGGCCTGCACCAGCAGGCGACCGCGGGCCTCGACGGCGGCGGGGTCGGGCCGGACGGCGCGGACCTCATCCGCCAGCGCGGCGACGAAGGTGGCCTCGTCGGCCCGGCAATGGCGGGTGATCGCCCGGCGATGATCCTGCAAGGCGGCGCTGAGGGCGGTGTGAGCAGTCATGGCAGGAGCCTCGGTGAGCGACGGTCTTGATCCACGCCCAGGAGAGACATCGGGCGCCGGCCAGGGTTCAAGGCCGGACAGCGGGCCCCGCGCCCGGCCAGAATTGTTTTTCAATAGTTCATACTTGTTTTCAACATTTAAAACCCCCCCATGCTGAAATTGCGCTCGCGTCAGGAATGCCGCGAAGAACAGGCGTTTTCCCTGCCCGGCAGCAGGCGCCAGGCCTGAGGCCCGCCGCCCGACTCTCCCGCAGAAGCGGCCCGTGCCCTGTCTCCAAACCGGAAGTGGCTGGAGGCCGCTGCCGGCAAGCTCACCAGGCACGCGAGCATCGGCCGTCTTGCGCTGGCCACCGCCCCCCCGGAATGTGCGAGCATCACGCGCCGGCGCGTGCTTGCGAGGGCGCATCCAACCACCGTTTCCAGGTTGAATCGAACATGTCATCGGACCATCACGGCCTGCTCACCGGAGCCCGCATCCTCGTCGTGGACGACGTGGATTCCGATCGCAATCTGCTTGCCCATTACCTACAGCGCCAGGGCTGCCGCACCTACGTCGGCCTCGACGGCGAGGACGCCTGCCGCAAGGCCATCGCCGTGCAGCCCGACATCATCCTGATGGACGTGCGCATGCCCGGCTGCGACGGCCTCACCGCCTGCCGGCAGCTCGGCGAGGACGCCCGCACCCGCGACATTCCGGTGATCTTCCTGACCGCCGCCGCCAGCCCCGAGGAGCGGGTCGAAGGCCTGCGCGCCGGTGCCGTGGATTACGTCATCAAGCCCTTCGACTTCGAAGAGGTGCGCCTGCGCCTCGTGATCCACCTCAAGCCCCTGCGCCCGTCCGAGCCCGGGGCCGACATCGCCCAGCAACAGCCCCGGCTCGACCGCAACCTTTTCGAATCCGCGCGCAAGCAGCTCATGTCGCGCCTCGACAGCCCGCCCGACCTGGCCCAGCTCGCCCAGAGCACCGGCACCAGCCAGCGCCGGCTGTCGGAAGCCTTCAAGAAATGCGTCGGCGTCACCATCTTCGAGTTCCTCCGCGAGGAGCGCATGAAGGAAGCCCGGCACCTGCTGGCCAACACCTCCCTCGACATCCAGGCGATCGCCCTCGAGGTCGGCTTCACCAGTGGCGCCAACTTCGCCACCGCCTTCCGCGAGCGCTTCGGCATGTCGCCCAGCGCCTATCGCCGCGAGCGCCCCAGGCACGACTAGGCGCAGACCTGCCCGCAGCCGGGCCGGCGCGGGATCCCCGGGAAACGCCTCCCATCTTGGGGATTGATTAAAAAACCCTTATATTCTTATGGAGATCACAAGCCCGCCGGACACGCCGTCCGCCCAGCCGGGAAAGCCGTGTGTCCGGGCCAAACACACAAAGAGGGAGACACCATGAAAAACCGCTTCTCGGCTCTGCTCGCCGGCACCGCCTTCGCGCTGCTGGCCCTGCCCACCCACGCCGCCGACCTCAAGCGCGCCGAAGAAATCGTCGGCGGGCGCTGCTTCCTGTGCCACGGCATGGAGGGCGAGGCCGCCTCGGCGCTCTACCCACGCCTCGCCGGCCAGCACGCCGACTACATCGCCAGGCAGCTCGCCGACTTCAAGAGCGGCCGCCGCAAGAGCGACACCATGTCGGGCATGGCCGCCGATCTCACGGCCGAGGAAATGAAGGACCTCGGCGCCTTCTTCCAGAAGAAGCCCGCCACCCGCAGCGAGGCCACCGACGCCGACCTCGCCGGCGTCGGGCGCTACATCTTCACCAAGGGCAACACCTTCTCCGGCGTCGCCGCCTGCGTTTCCTGCCACGGCCCCAAGGGCCACGGCACCCCGCAGCTGCCCCGGCTGGCCGGCCAGCAGGCCCTCTACCTCGAGAACCAGCTCAAGCAGTTCAACACCCGCGAGCGCAACAACGACAACGCGGTGATGCACTCGATCGCCTCCCGGCTCACCGAGCTCGAGGTCAAGGCCGTCTCCAGCTACATCTCCACGCTGGAGTAAGCCCGGGGCCAGGGGCTGCGACACCCCGCACCGCCAGCCGATCGTCCCGTCAAGGTCGGCGCCCTCGGCGCACCGCCCGTCGAACACCGGGTGCAAACGCCTGAATGGACGGACTAGACGGCGTAGAAATCGAGGCGGAAGGACGGGTCGTCGAGGCTCAGCGCCGTGTGCTCGAGACACTCGACGACCTCGTAGCGCTCGGCCGCATCGGCCTCAAGCATGTGCTCATGGGTGATGAACAGCGGGCGGGATCTGGAAGCCTGCTCGGCAGCAAGCTTCTCCCGGACGCAGAAACGGTAGGCGAATTCGGCGTTCATTCGGGTCATCCTCTGGATCAACTGGGCCTCCATGATACACCCCGACACATGGCAGGACGCCCCCCAATAAAATCCTTTCTCCTTGTTTTGTAACGGTTTTGTCACATTGAAGTGCTAGCTTCGAGTGGATATGGATGCTCAGTCTCCTGAAGCCTGACCCACCCGCGGCGCGCTACTTCACGCCGGGCCAGATCCATCACGCCCCCGCCGGTCGCGCGCTTTTCGAGGAGGGTGAGGCCGGTGACACCCTGTACATCCTCACCCACGGCAGCACCGAGACCAGCTCGCCTGCCCGGGCCGTCGCGCCCAGCGGCCCCGGCGCCATCGTGGGCGAGATTTCCCTCCCCAGCCCGCCGCCACGGCCGCCAAGCGAATGTCCCTCGAAAAGATCACCGAGCTCCTGCGCAAACAGCGCCTCGTGGAAGGCATGGTGCATAGCCAGCGCATGCCCCGCCAGCAGCTCGTCGAAACCATGGTGCATCGCACCCATCTGGCCGAGATCCAGAACCTGCTGCACCGCCTGAGCAGCCGCGAGATCGGCAACATCCTCGAGGCGCTCTCCCCCGACGACGCCCGGTCCCTGTGGCAGCAGCTCCCCGAAGTCCGCGAGAACGACGTGCTGTGGGAAGTCCCCGAGCCGCTGCGCGAGCACCTCGCCGGCGGCCGCGAGCCCGGCGCCGGCGAAGCCCGGATCAACGCCTTCGTGGTCCGGGACGGCCGGCTGTGCCAGGTGCCGGTCACCTGCCGCCAGGACCTCGCCGGCATCGCCCCGCTGTGGGTCGACCTGCTCGACGCCACCCCGAGCGAGCGGCAATACGTGGGCGAGCGCTTCGGCCTGCCGCTCCCGGCCCCGGGCGAGGCGACCGACCTGGAGGTCAGCTCGCGCTTCATCCGCGAGGAGCACGGCGAGATCCGCCTGCACTCGAACTTCCTCCTCGACCGGGCCGGCGACTCCCGCAGCGTGCCGGTGGTGCTCATCCTGAAGGGCGGCGTGCTGTTCTCGCTGCGCAACGAGGAACTGCCGGCCTTCCGCCTGCAGCGCCGCCGCGCCACCACCCAGCCCGGCCAGGCGGGCGACTGCGGCGGCCTGCTGGTCGACCTCTACGGTGCCGACGTCGAATATTCTGCCGACTCGCTGGAGGGCATCTACGCCGCCGTCGGGCAGGTCGGCCGCAAGGTGCTGGGCGAGAGCCTGAGCGACGAGGAGGCCGCGCGGATGCTCGCCACCATCGCCGACGAGGAAGACCTCAACGGCCGCATCCGCAGCAACATCCTCGACACCCAGCGCGCCATCTCCTTCCTGATGCGCTGCAAGGTGCTCGCCGAGAGCCCCCTCGAGGACGCCCGCCAGATCCTGCGCGACATCGAATCCCTCAACAACCACACCGCCTTCCTGTTCGACAAGATCAACTTCCTGATGGACGCCACCATCGGCTTCATCAACATCAACCAGAACCGCCGCGTCTCCCAGCTCACCGTGTTCGGGGTGGTGTTCATGCCGATCAACATCCTGGCCGGGGTCGGCGGCATGTCGGAGTTCTCGATGATGACCAGCGGCGTCCCCTGGCCCCTCGCCTACGGCGCCCTGGTGCTGGGCATGGGGCTGGTGGGCTGGGGCACCTACGTCGGCCTCAGGCACATGGAGGCGCGGAAGGCTGGCCAGGGCAGCCCCCGGCGCGGCGCCCCCGACAGCCCGCGCACCGACTTCAAGCTGTAACGCGACCGGGTAATACTGGATGCCGGCGTAATTCAATGCGCCCCCATCCGGAGACCCGCCATGCCTCACCCGCCGCAGCAAAGCGCCGCCCTCGCCGGGCTCAGGGGGCTGCTCGCCTGGATCGCCGAGACCACCCAGGCCTCCCGCCTGGCCCGGCTGTCGAGCCAGGGGCTGGGCCTCCCCCCGGCCACCGACCCGCGCCGCGAATGCTGGCGCGAGGACATGGGCCGCCAGGCCGACCCCCCGCACAGCTGAAGCCCTTGCCGCTTGTGCTGCACCGGCACCGGGCTAATATTCGATCAGGCACCCATACTCCGCTCGCCGCCCAGCCCCGCAGGCCGGCTGCAGCGAGCCGTCAGCGGCCTGCATTGATCGGGAGAAGACCATGAAATCGAAGCAAGGGCATTGCGTGCAGGTGCGGGTGCTGGTGCTGGCCAGCCTGCTGCTGGCGGGCGCCGCCTGGGCCCAGCCGAGCCCGGACCCGGCCGCAGCGCCGGCAGCCAGCGCCGACACGCGCCCCGCCCCCGGCATGGGCCGCGGCATGGGGCCGGGCGCCGGCATGGGCCCCGGGCACTGCATGCAGGCCGACCCCGCCCAGCCCAACTGCGGCTGGCGGATGAACCGCCGCAACAGCCCCGGCTACGGGCTGATGAGCCCCGACGAGCGGGCCGCCCACCAGAGCCGCCTGCGCAGCATGCAGAGCCGTGAGGAATGCCTCGCCTACCTGCAGGACCACCACGCCCAGATGGGCGAGCGCGCCAAGGCCCAGGGCAAGACGCTGCCCGCGCCGCGGATGCGCCTGTGCGACCGCCTGCCGCCGGCCTCCACCCGCTGAAGCTAACCCGCCGCCGTGCCCAACGCCCGGCGGCCCCTTGAAACCCGCGGCAGTCTCGACCGCTGCCGCAGTCTCGCCCCCCGATGGACAACACCCCAGACCTCCTCGCCCAGGCCCGCGCCGCCTTTGCCGCCGCCGGCCACACCATCGAGAACGTACGCCGGGATTTCCCCGAATGGCATCGCGGGCGGCCCCACTACGCCCTGTGGGCCCTGGACGTCGACACTGCGCCGGTCCGCCACGCGATGCAGGCGGCAGGCGCCCACCTGGACGGCCTGCTCCTCGACGGCTACCGCCGGCAGGCCCACATCACGCTGGCCCTGTGCGGCTTTCCCTGCGACACCCCGCAGCACGCCGACGACTTCGGTCCCGCGGCGCTGGCGCGCCAGTTGGACGCCCTGGAAGCCAGCGGCATCGGGGCCTTTGCGCTACACATCGGGCGGCTGGCCAGCTTTACATCGGCGCCCTTCCTGGCTGTGCATGACGTGGACGGCGGCATCGCCCGCCTGCGCCGTGCCCTCACCGGCAGCACTGCCGAGCCCGGCGGCACCTACACGCCCCACGTCACCGTCGGGCTGTATGCCGGCGCCTGGCCGACCGCCGAAGTGCTGCCCCGCCTCGACGCCTTCGAGGCCGGCCCGCCCCTGCGCTGCACCATCGACGGCGTCAGCCTGATGCGCTACGCCGCCCCCGACATCGGCGGCCCGCTGGAAACCATCAGCCGCTTCCGCTTCGGCCACGGCTCCGGCTGAATCCCTCTCCACGGTCGCACAGCCGGTCGGGTCAGCGCAGCGTGACCCGACATCGCCTCGCCGCACGCCGCGTGCGACTGAAGTCGCAGCGCCTGCAGCAGCAACAGGGGCGTCGCGGTGTCGAGGCGCCCCCTCAGGCCGCGACGACCCGCTGGCGCTGGCGGCCGAGGCCGCCGATGCCCAGCTCCACCACATCACCCACCTTCAGGAAGCGCGGCGGCTTGAAGCCCATCCCCACGCCCGGCGGCGTGCCGGTGATGATCAGGTCGCCCGGCTCCAGGGTCATCACCTGGCTGCAGCGGGCAACGACTTCGGCGCAGGAGAAGATCATCAGCCGGCTGTTGCCGGTCTGCATGCGCTCGCCGTTCACATCCAGCCACAGGTCGAGGTTCTGCGGGTCGGGCACCTCGTCGGGAGTCACCAGCCACGGGCCGACCGGGCCGAAGCTGTCGAAGCCCTTGCCCTTGCCCCACTGGCCGCCGCTCTTCTCGAGCTGCCAGCTGCGCTCGGAGACGTCATTGGCCACGCAGAAGCCGGCCACGTGGGAGAGCGCCTCTTCGGCGGTCACCTTGCGGGCCTGGCTGCCGATCACGATGCCCAGCTCCACCTCCCAGTCGAGGCGGGTGAAGCCCTCCGGCGGCACGATGTCGTCGTCGGGGCCGCCGAGGCAGCTGGTCCACTTGGGGAACATCACCGGCTCGGCGGGCACCGGCATGCCGGACTCCACCGCATGGTCGTGGTAATTGAGGCCGATCGCGATGTACTTGGGCGTGCCGTTCCAGGGCACCCCAAGGCGCGGGCTGCCCTCCACCCTGGGCAGGCGGGTGGGGTCGATGGCCTTCAACACCCCGAGCGCGGCGGGCGCCAGGGTGCGCGGGGTGATGTCGTCAAGGAGGCCCGACAGGTCACGGATATTGCCCTCGGCATCCAGCAGCCCAGGTTTTTCGTGACCCTTGGGGCCGTAGCGCAGCAGCTTCATCTCGAACCTCCCTCAGCCCTGCACCGGGCGCACCTTCCCGGCCGCCAGCTTGGCGCGCGTGCGGGCCTCGTCCACGTCGGCGCCGTTGGCCACCGCCACGCCCATGCGGCGGCGGGTGAAGGCCTCGGGCTTGCCGAACAGGCGGATGTCGCTGCGCGGCACCGCCAGCGCCTCGGCCACGCCCTCGAAGGCGATGCCGGCGGCCTCCATGCCGCCGTAGATCACCGCCGAGGCGCCCGGCTCCCGCAGGCTCACATCCACCGGCAGGCCGAGGATGGCGCGGGCGTGCAGCTCGAACTCCGAGAAGCGCTGGGAGCACAGGGTGACCAGGCCGGTGTCGTGGGGCCGCGGGCTGACCTCCGAGAACCACACCTGGTCGCCCTTCACGAACAGCTCGACGCCGAACAGCCCGCGCCCGCCCAGGTTGGCGGTGACCGCCCCGGCGATCTCGCGGGAGCGGGCCAGCGCCGCCGGGCTCATCGCCTGGGGCTGCCACGACTCCACGTAGTCGCCCGACACCTGCACGTGGCCGATCGGGTCGCAAAAGTAGGTCTGCACCGCGCCGCTGGCGTCGCAGGCGCGCACGGTGAGCTGGGTGATCTCGTAGTCGAAGTCGATGAAGCCCTCGACGATCACCCGGCCCTGGTTAACCCGGCCGCCGGCGGCGGCGTAGTCCCAGGCCTTCTGCACATCATGGGGCCCCTTGAGCAGCGACTGGCCCTTGCCCGACGACGACATCACCGGCTTGACGATGCACGGGTAGCCGATTGCCGGCGCGCCATCGCTGCCGTCGATGGCGGCCTGCAGCTCGGCCAGCGAGTCGGCAAAACGATAGGGCGAGGTGGGCAGGCCGAGCTCTTCGGCGGCCAGGCGGCGGATGCCCTCGCGGTTCATGGTGAGCTGGGCGGCGCGGGCGGTGGGGATGACCTCGGCCAGGCCCTCGGCCTCGATCTGCACCAGCATGTCGGTGGCGATGGCCTCGATCTCGGGCACGATCAGGTGGGGCTTCTCCTGCTCCACCAGCGCCCGCAGCGCAGCGCCGTCGGTCATGGCGATCACGTGGGCGCGGTGGGCCACCTGGTGGCCCGGGGCGTTCGGGTAGCGGTCCACGGCAATCGTCTCGACGCCCAGCCGCTGCAGGGCGATCAGGACTTCCTTGCCCAGCTCGCCGGAGCCGAGAAGCATCACGCGCAGGGCGCTGGGGGAAAGAGGGGTGCCGAGTTTCATGGGGTCGCTCCGGGATGGGGTGGGAGCGCCATTATACGGACGCACCCGAGCCGGGGAGATTCGCCCCGCAGGCCCCTCAGCGGGGCAAGCCCGGCGCGTTGGCCGGATGTCTGACGCGCGATGCTCCCAGATTGCATCGGCCTTCCAGGGGCGGCCGCAGCACGCCGGGCGCGGGCTTGCCCGCCAGCGGCATATGCAGGCGCCAATGGGGCTGCCGGCCTTCACAGAAGAAAAAGGAAGTCTCACCGAGCGTGCAGGTCCGTGCCTTCCTGCGAATCGTGCGTTATTAGAGGGAGGGGGGCTGCAGCAGGGGGGAAGGAGAGGTATCTGCCCAGCTTCGTGAAATGCTCGGGCCTTGGGGGATGGGCCATTGCCTTATGCTGGGCAAGTCCCGTCATATTTCCTTAACGCAGTCGAATGCCCTGTCCGTCTTGTTCGTAACCCCTTACTGGCCCGCCCGGTGCGGCAAACTCTCATGCATATCCCCCTCTCTGCCTTGAACAGATCAACGCTGTCCGTCGCCGTCATGCTGGCGCTCACCGCCTGTGGCGGTGGCG
>JAEUNU010000174.1 GCA_016789125.1 Zoogloea sp.
GTTCAACGGCACCAAACTCAAGAAGAACAACTACGACAACTGGCTGCAGCGCCTCGCCGCCTGGCGCGACGACCCGGAGCAGGTCTCGCCCGATCTCACCCCCGCCGCCTGGGCGCGGCTCACCCCGGCGGGGCTGGACGAGGTCTGGAAGCCCGCCTTTACCCCGCCGCAGCACCCCGCGCTGGCCGCCATCGCGGCGATGCCCGCCACCCTCGCGGCGCTCCCCGATGCCCGCCTCGACATCCTGCGCCACGCCACCCAATGGATCGCCGCCCGCTTCGCCGACGAGCAGGCGCGCCGCGCCCAGATGGGCTTCAACGACCTCCTCACCCGGCTCGACGCGGCCCTCGCCGGCCCCAACGGGGCGCGCCTCGCGGAGGTGATCCGGGCCCAGTTCCCGGTGGCGCTGATCGACGAGTTCCAGGACACCGACGCGGTCCAGTACCGCATCTTCGACACCATCTACCGGGTCGAGGCCAACGACCCGGCCACCGCGCTGGTGCTCATCGGCGACCCCAAGCAGGCCATCTACGCCTTCCGCGGGGCCGACATCCACACCTACCTCGCCGCCCGCGGCGCCACCGCCGGCCGGCGGTACACCCTGGGCCGCAACTACCGCTCGACCCACGCCATGGTGCAGGCCACCAACCGCTGCTTCCAGCTCGCCGAAGAGCGGGAAGACGGCCCCGGTGCCTTCCTGTTCCGCGACGCGGCGCTCAACCCGGTGCCCTTCTTCCCGGCCGACGCCAACGGGCGCAAGGATGAACTCCAGGCCGACGGCCAGCCACTGGCGGCCCTCCACATCTGGCGCCTGCCGCCCTCCGACGACGGCAAGCCGATGTCCAAGGGCGCCTATCTCGAAGCCATGGCCGAAGTGTGCGCCAGCGAGATGGCGCGCCTCCTCAACCTCGGCCAGCGCGGCGCGGCGGGCTTTGCCGACGCGGCCGGGCTGCGCCCCCTGCGCCAGGCCGACCTCGCCGTGCTGGTGAACAACCGCAGCGAGGCCGACGCCATCCGCGGCGCGCTGGCCAGCCGCGGCGTGCGCAGCGTGTATCTGTCGGAGAAAGACTCCGTCTTCCAGCGCCCCGAGGCCTTCGAGCTGCAGCTGTGGCTCACCGCCTGCGCCGAGCCCGACGACGGCCGCGCGCTGCGCGCCGCGCTGGCCACCCAGACCCTCGGCCTCGACTGGGCCGCCCTCGACCGCCTCAACCACGACGAGATCGCCTGGGATGATCACGTGCTGCAGTTCCGCGCCTACCGCGACTGCTGGCGCCGCCAGGGCGTGCTGCCGATGCTGCGCCGGCTGCTCAACGACTTCCGCGTCCCGGCCCGGCTGCTGGCCGCCGGCGCCAGCGGCGAACGCAGCCTCACCGACCTGCTGCACCTGGCCGAGCTGCTGCAGCAGGCCAGCAGCCTGCTCGACGGCGAACACGCGCTGATCCGCCACCTGGCCGAACAGCGCCGTGACGACGCCGGCGGTGGCGAAGCCCGCCAGGTGCGCCTTGAAAGCGACGCCGACCTGGTGCAGGTGGTCACCATCCACAAGTCCAAGGGCCTCGAATACCCGCTGGTCTTCCTGCCCTTCGCCTGCGCCTTCCGCGCCACCAAGGCCACCGACCTGCCGCTCAAGTGGCACGACGGGCAGGGCCGGCTGCAGCTCGCGCTCGCCGCCGACGACGCGCTGGTGGCCCTCGCCGACCATGAGCGCCTGGGCGAAGACCTGCGCAAGCTCTACGTCGCCCTGACCCGCGCCCGCTACGCCACCTGGATCGGCACCGGGCCGGTCGACAGGCTCGAGCACAGCGCCTTCGGCCACCTGATCGGCAGCACGCTGCAGGCCGGCATCGACGCCCTGGCCGCGGGCTGCGCCGACATCGCGGTGATCGACGCGCCGGCCAGCACACCGGACGTCTATGTGTCCCACGCCCCGCAGCGGATCGAAGGCCCGGCCCTCAGCCCGCGCCGCGCCGTCCGCGAGCACTGGTGGATCGCCAGCTACTCGGCGCTCCACACCGCCGCGGCGGACGGCAGCGCCGAGACGCCGGGCGAAGATGTCTTCCGCGAAGCCGCCGCCGCCGAGCGGCTCGCCCCGCCTGCCGCCCCTCCGGCGGTCGGGGGCGAGGCGGCCTCCGTCGGGCTGCTGCACGACTTTCCCCGCGGCGCGGCGGTCGGCACCTTCCTGCACGAGATCCTCGAATGGGCCGGCGGCCAGGGCTTCGGCCGCGTCGCCGACGCCCCGGCCCTGCAGCGCGACGCCGTCGCCCGGCGCTGCGCGGTGCGCGGCTGGGAGCGCTGGATCGACCCGCTGTGCGCCTGGCTGCAGGGCTTCCTGCGGCTGCCGCTGGGTGCGCCCGGCGAAGCGGGCTTCGCCCTGGCCGGGCTCGACACCTGGGTCGCCGAGATGGAGTTCTGGGTCGCGGTGCATGACGTGGACCTCGCCGCCCTCGACACCCTCGTCCGCCGCCACACCCTCGGCGGCGCCGAACGCCCGCCGCTCCAGGCCGGCCAGCTCAACGGCATGCTGAAGGGCTTCATCGATCTGGTCGTCGAGCACGAAGGGCGCTATTACGTGATCGACTACAAGTCCAACTGGCTCGGCCCGGACGACGCAGCCTACACGCCCGCCGCGATGGCCGGGGAGATACTCGCCAAGCGCTACGAGCTGCAATACGTGCTCTACCTGCTGGCGCTCCACCGCCTGCTCAGGCTGCGCCTGCCCGATTACGACTACGACACGCACATCGGCGGCGCGCTCTACCTCTTCCTGCGCGGCAGCCAGTCGCCCGGCCGGGGCATCCACGCCGAGCGTCCGCCGCGGGCGCTGATCGAAGCCCTCGACTACCTGTTTGCCCGCCGCGCCACCACGGAGGCCGCATGAACCCCGCCTTTTTCCACGACAACACGGCCCTGCTGGCACTCCTCGAGCGCTGGGCCGAACATGGCTGGCTGCGCGCCCTCGACGTGGCCTTCGCATCCTTCCTCGCGCGGGAGACGCCCGACGCGCCGCCGCTGCTGATCCTCGCCGCGGCGCTGGCCAGCCACCAGCTCGGCCGCGGCCACGCCTGCCTCGACCTGGCCCACACCCTGGCCGACCCGGGCTTCGCCCTGTCGCTGCCGCCCGAGGGCGCCGACGCCAGCGCCGAGCCCCTGCCCCTGCCGGCGGCGGTGCTCGACGGCGTCAGCCTGGCCGGCTGGCAGCAGGCGCTGCGCCATCCGCAGCTGGTGGGCGATGGCGCCGGGGACACGCCGCTGGTGGGCGTGGGCTCCCGGCTCTACCTGCGCCGCTACTGGCAGTACGAACAATCGGTGCGGGCGGCCATCGACGCCCGCCTGGCGGCGCCACCCGCCTTGCCCGAAGCCGCCCTGCGCGGCGCGCTCGGGGTGCTCTTTCCGCCCACCGCGGGGGCGCCCAGCCCCGACTGGCAGAAGCTCGCCTGCGCGCTGGCCGCGCGGAGCGCCTTCGCCATCGTGACCGGCGGCCCCGGCACCGGCAAGACCACCACCGTGGTGCGCCTGCTGGCGGTGCTGCAGGCCCTGGCCATCGCCGGCACCGACGCCCGCCCGCTGCGCATCCGCCTGGCGGCGCCCACCGGCAAGGCCGCCGCGCGGCTTAACGAATCGATCGCCGGCGCCGTCGCGAGGCTTGATCTGGCCGCCCTGCCCGACGGCGAGGCCGTCCGCGCGGCGATCCCCGTCGAGGTGACGACCCTCCACCGCCTGCTCGGCAGCCGCCCCGACACCCGCCACTTCCGCCACCACGCCGGCAACCCGCTGCCGGTGGACGTGCTGGTGGTGGACGAGGCATCGATGGTCGACCTGGAGATGATGGCCGCCGTGCTGGCCGCGCTGCCGCCCGGCGCCCGCCTGGTGCTGCTCGGCGACAAGGACCAGCTCGCCTCGGTCGAAGCCGGCGCGGTGCTCGGCGAGCTGTGCCGGCGCGCCCAGCAGGGCCACTACAGCGCAGACACCGTGGCCTGGCTGGCCCAGGTCACCGGCGAACAGGCAGGCGCCGAACTCACCGACACCGCCGGCCGCCCCCTCGACCAGGCGGTGGCGATGCTGCGCCACAGCTACCGCTTCGGCGGCGACAGCGGCATCGGCCAGCTCGCCGCGGCGGTCAATGCCGGCAGCGTGGACGGCGTGCGCCGGGCCCTGGCCCACGGCCACGCCGACCTGACCCGCCTGGTGCTGGCCGACGAGGGCGAGGCCGCGCTGCGGCGCCTGGTGATCGACGGCATTCCCCGCCAGGACGGCCCGCTCGGCTATCGCCATTACCTGGATGTCGTGCGCAACCAGCGCCCGCCCGCCGGCACCGACCAGGCCGGCCTCGACGCCTGGGCCAACCGGGTGCTCGCCGCCCACGGCCAGTTCCAGCTGCTGTGTGCCCTGCGCCGCGGGCAATGGGGTGTCGAAGGCCTCAACCGGCGCATCGCCGGCTGGCTGCGCGAGGCGGGCCTGATCGGCGCCGCGGAAGGCTGGTACGCCGGCCGCCCGGTGCTCGTCACCCGCAACGATTACGGGCTGGGGCTGATGAATGGCGACATCGGCATCACCCTGGCCCTCCCGGGCCCCGACGGCGACGGCCCGCTGCGGGTGGCCTTCCCGGCCGGCGACGGCAGCGGCGGCATCAAGTGGGTCCAGCCCAGCCGCCTGCAGGCGATAGAAACCGTTTATGCGCTGACGGTGCACAAATCCCAGGGCTCCGAATTCACCCACACCGCGATGGCCCTGCCGGAGCGCCTCAACCCCATCCTGACCCGGGAGCTGGTCTACACCGGCATCACCCGCGCCAAACGCTGGTTCAGCCTGGTGGAAGCCGGCAGCGCGGCGGTGCTGGAGCAGGCGGTGGGGCGCCGGGTGCTGAGGGTGAGTGGGTTGATGGAGACCGCGGAGGCTTGAGCCAACGGCGGGCCTTGATTCACGGATTCCCGCCAGCGCACCGGGTGTAGGCGTACACGTAGCGTTCCTGCTGCGCCGTCTCGATGGCTTTCGGGCGGGCGAGGCGCACCTGCGCCACGGCGTCCGCACCCCCAAGGCCGGCCTCCCGCAGCAGGCAGGCAGCGACGGTGCCGGTGCGGCCCAGGCCGCCCTTGCAGTGCAGGAAGATCCGTCGCCCTTCCCGCAGGGCGACGACGAGCTCGGCCCCCACCTCCGTCCACCGCCGCTCGAAATCCTGCTCCGGCGGCTGCCGGTCGGGGATAGGCAGGTGGCGCCACGCCATGCCGAGGCGCAAGGCCTCGCCCGGCAGCGCCTCGACGCCCAGCGCCGCAAACTCGTGGTGCTCGACGAGGGACACGACGAAGGAGGCGCCCCAGGCCCGGATGCGCTCGAGATCCACGCCGAGATCCCGCTGCCAGTGCCCGCTCAAGCCATCGACCTGCTGCTTGCCGGGGCACAGGGACATGCCGATCAGCCCCCAGTCGGGGCGAGCCTGAACGGTGTCGATACGCAGGGGGTGGGATTCGCTCGTGCGGAGCAGCCGGGAGGCGGGCATCGTTTGGTCCTCGAAATTGCAGTCGACGCATGATGAAGCCCGTCTACGACACCCTCTGTCGCACCGGGTTCAGCCTGGCGCCGACGGCCCGTAGATGGCACCCATCTTTTCCAGCTGGCTGACGACCACCTCCCGCCACTTGGCGGGCGCCAGAACCTCGACGTTGGCGCCGCAGCCCAGCAGCCAGCGCAGCAGCTGGCCGGTTTCCGGGACGGTGGCCCGGACGCGGGCGCTGAACGGGCTGTCGTCGGGCTCGTCCTCGATGGTCTGGTCCGCCGACAGACGGCAATCGCGCAGCAGATCGGCGACGTAGCCGCGTACCCGCAGCTCGAGCGCGACGGCGCCGTCGCCGGCGAAGTCCGCCTGACCCTTGCGCACGGCGTCTTCCAGGCTGAAGCCTTCGGCCTTGCGGCCCGGGTGCTCGCGGACCGTGGCCGAGGTGAAGCGGTGCAGCGCGTACATGCGCAGCGGGGCGGGCTCGTCGTTCTTGAGGGCGAAGAGATAGAGGCGCGGGCCGCGCTGGAGGAGGGCCTGGGGGTGGAGCTCGGGCCGGCTCAGCTTGCCGGCGCCGTCGCGGTAGGTGGCCTGCAGGGTGCGCGACTGGGCGAGGGCTTCGAGGGCGGCGAGGAGGACTTCCTCCTTGAAGTCGGCCGGCAGCAGGCGCTGGGTGTCGCTGAGGATGCACAGCTTGTCCTCCCCCAGGCCGAAGTCGTCGCCTTCTTCGCGCAGGCTCGCCCAGATGCGCTCCAGGCGCTTCTCGGGCACGGCGTCGCGGATCAGCGAGCGCATCAGGCTCTGGGCGTAGGCCCACAGGCGCGGGTCACTGCCGTCGAGGTCGGCCGCGCGCCGGTAGCGCTGGGGCTTGCCGCCCGGATTGACGACTTCGATGCAGCCGTCCTTCACCAGTTCATCCAGGTCGCGCTGGATCGCCCGCACCCGGGCGGCGTCGGATCGGCTGGCCTCGTAATGTTCCGCCAGGCGGTCCAGCAACTGCCGCGGGTCCGGACAGCCCTGGCCCGAGGGGCTCCTGGGAATGAGCTGCCGGAGCAGGTTCAGACGGTCGATGCGATCCTTGTGGGCGACGGCCATGGTGGCTCCTGGCGGGTTGCGGGCGTCTCCATCATACGACAGGCTCTGTCGTTCTGCGGGCGTCTAATCGGCTCGAACCTATTGCCAGGAGCCTGCCATGACCGCCAAGAAATCGCCTCCCCTGTCGTCCCGGGAGTTGCTCGCCAAGATCGGCCTCGACGATCTCGCCCACGAAACCCTGCTGTTCGACGACGACCCCCTCGACTCCCCGCTGGACGACCTGGCCGCCGCGCTGCGCGACCGCTTTCACCGCCTTACCCAGGCCACCCGCTTCGAGGCCGGGGACGTCGTCACATGGAAGCCGGGCCTGCGCAACCGCCGCTGGCCGAGCGACGGCAAGCCGGCCATCGTCGTCGAGGTGCTCGACCCGCCGGTCTACGATGCGGAGAAGGATTCCGGCAACCCGTATTTCCGCGAGCCCCTCGACATCGCGCTGGGCGTCTTCATCGAGGACGGCCCGCACCGGGGCGACTTCATGGTGTGGCACGTGGACAGCCGCCGTCTGCAAAGCTGGACTTCGGAGGCGCTGTGATCATGCGTGCACCGAGCAAACGTTCCCCCTGGCGGCGTGATTTCTGCAACGTTTCGCCCGAAGCCCGCCGGGTCGGGCGCTACGTGCTGCAGCTGGTCAGCGGCTCGCCCGAAGTGCTGCACCGGCTGCAGGACTCGGATTTCCTCGGCGCGCTGTGGGCCCAGTGCCTGCCGCTGCTCGACCCGGCAGTGCTGGCCGAGCTGTACGCCGAGTGGACGCCCGCCACTACCGACGAGGACGAGGACGGCTTCGACCCAGACGAGATCCCGCCCTTCCTGCGCACGCCGGGCCGCCAGAACCTGGCGGGCCTGGCCAAGCCGCGGGTGCGCAGCTACCTGCGCGGCCTGCTCGGCAAGATCCCCTGCACGCTGCTGCTGCGGCTCGCGGCGCAGGATGGCGCGCAGCCGACCCACCCCTCGGTGCGGCTGATCGCCGACTGTGCCGGCCTCGATGCCGTCGAGACGTTGATCCTGGATTTCGCCGAGAAACGAGCCCTGGCGCCCTTGTTCAGCGACTTCCTGCGCGAGACCGGCAGCAGCGGGCTGCGCAGCAATTACGCCTTCCTGGGCAGCGCGCTGGGCCTGCCGGCCGCCGAGCTCAAGCGGGCCTTCGGCCGGCACGGCACGCTGCGCAAGCTCGGCCTGCTGCGGGCCCCCGGCGTCCGCGACGACCTGGAAGACTTCGTCACCCCGGACGACCTGCTGACCGAGATCCTGACCCTGGCGCCGGAGTCCACCGAGGCGCTGCTGGCGATGATCGTCGAG